>JAUSJK010000056.1 GCA_030647255.1 bacterium | reverse complement strand
GGAAACCACCGGATGCCGGGATCTAGTATCACGTATGGGTCTCTTGGAAAATCTTTATGTAAAGCCATAATTATGTTCTTTGAGTGGGAAAATAATGCTCGACCTGATTTTTTCTCAAGACCACCAAATAGTTTCCTTTATTCTCTTTCGTACCATCTTGATATGTGATAGTTGCTGAATATTCTTTTGTATTATACACGCCAAACTTAAGCCTTCCACCACAGAGACTAGAACAAATAGAATCAATGAACTCTTTATTTCTTGAATCACCTATGAGGTAAATACTTTCTACTCCAGAACTCTGTAGATACTCTAAGTGTGTTTCGTATGGAGAAGATCCTTCCGATTTAATCCGACCTCCAATACCCACAATCATCATTCCAAACTTGCAATATAAACCATTGAATTTTGAATCAATAGATGTATCACCAATTTTACGAACTGAATATTTATCAAGAAACTCAATGAGCCCATTCACTTCTTGGTAAATAGTCTGGTCTTTCCTCTGAGCAAAAACTTTTTCACCTAAGAAGCTCATTTCTTGTATAAACACTGGAAAGAATAGTCCGGCTGTATCTATATAGTGATATTTCTCAAAAAATGCCCCAACCTTTTCATCGTCAATTTTTTCACTTAGGTAGTCATCAACAAATTGCGTCATAACATCGTCTTTTTCTTTCTCAAACATTTTTTTAGCTACAAACAAATCTATAGATTCTCTCTGCTTATCTGAAATATATCGCTTAGCTTTCCTTAAAACGTTCTGGGCGATGAAAACAAGAGAGGCGTTCACAAAATTTCGATTTTGATTGTCACTTTGCTTCAGTCGGACAATCAATTTCCCGTCATTAAAAAAAGCCTCTGGTAAATATGTTTCTTCTACCCAATCCAGCTGTACGTTAATAGGCTCAAAATCCTTTATCTCCTTACTTAAAAAGTTATTGACATAATCATTAACTCTGCCCTGTGTATCGTGCGCTATATATTTTTTCTCTGCACCACTCCAGATATTTCTCAATAATCGATAAAGTTGTCCGGAAACAATCTCTGCTTTCTCTGGAAGAATCAGCCAGTAGATAACTATCAGGACTAAAACCCCGAACAATCCGTAACTCATAATACTCTGAATTATTTCAGATATAGGTATCATAAATCTTTTTGCTGAAGGTAAATCAGCAATTTCTTTACACATTCTGGATTATCACAGATAACACTAACTTGCCCAGATTCTGGAAATAGAGAATGAATATTCCCCAGAGTGATAACTCTTTCGCAGAATTTACACTTTCTCTTTCCAGATTTTATGTCATCCAACAAACCTAGCTTGGAAAGCAGACCCTCTAACTCCTCGTCGTGTATCACTCTTAATTTTTTTCGTTCCTTATTCATAACTAGATTTTTACTTCTAATACCTTCGTCGTGTCATTGCCGAAAATGTCCACGACCTTTACGGCGACCTTATATGTTCCTTTAGGTATTTCTTTGACAACAGAAGTGAGCTCGAGGTTTCTATTCTTTTTTGTGCGAAAGCTTTGCCATTCGTTGTCAAAGATATAATCGCCAGTCCATACTTCTTTTTCTTCATCTTTTTCTATAACTTTAATGATTTCTTTTCTGCTCGAAAAGTCAAAGTCAACCGCCCAATAGTCAATCCAGTCGCTCCACTTCTTGGTTAAGATATCCTGCGTGACTTCTTCGGTTTTTTTATCTTTTGAGACTTTTACAAGTTTCCCATTATCCAGAATAATTTTTGATCCGCCGGGCTTCAGTCCTTCAATTATTTCAGTTATGTCGTCTTGACTATACGAACAAGAAAAGTCTGTGAGCTCAATCTTCACTTCCTTGCTATTTCCTTTGCCTGAAATAATGGGCTTCGCCTCTAAGTACGCAACATCATAAAACTTCACATGACCTTTTTCTATTGCCCGCGCATCAAAAACTTCCCGTGGAATAATTTTGAGAGCGATATCCACACCGAAATCTTTTGCTCTTGAAATATCGAGTCCCATTTCATAGTCAAAAGCAAGAACATCGACTTTTGTAATTTTGTGAATAACGCACTCTTCCAAAATGAAATCTATGAATTTTGAAGATGCTGGCAAATTTATAGGGCCAATAGCTACCATTCTGTCTCGCTTTTTCCCAACAAAGTTTTCAAATGTTTCTATCGGCTCTGCTTTGTATGCTGTAAGAATAAGTTTGATAAACTCTTTTTCTTTTCTATCTGTTTGTTTCGCTTTTTCTTCTGCCCGCAAATCGTCATTGACCGCAACGAAATTCTCTCTTTCGTATCTCCCAACATTTAATATTTCAAAAGCACGAAAATCCTTACTTTCTTTTTTTAGTTCCCTCTGCACCCCAATCAGCCGCTTACGCGAAGTATGTATAGCAAATTTCCCCAAATCAGACCCAATCCATTTCCTGCCCAGTTTTTCTGCTACCGCAAGAGTGGTACCCGAACCGCAGAAAAAGTCGGCAACAAGATCGCCTTCATTTGAAGAAGCCTTAATTATTCTATCAATGAGTTGTTCTGGTTTTTGTGTCGGATAATCAGCCCTTTCTTGAGCCTGAGAAGAAATGGCCATGAAGTCAGTCCAAAGATTCTGGATCTGTTTTCCCTCAATATTCTCTGGAAATTGTTTGTATCTGGGAGTTCCAGTCGAAGAAAAAAAGATTATGTTGTTTTTTATTGCTTCATCAATCCTTTCTTGTGACCATCTCCAATGCGTCCCAGCCGGGGGATTCAATAGTCCCTTATCTCCAAAAATTCTCGGTTCACCCTGTCCGGCAGCATTCATGGAAACTGATTTGTACCTCCTTCCTGTCACTTCATCAATTTGCGAATACTCTTCATCTGTTTCTTCGTCGGTTCTTGGTATAAAACTCTTGTTAAAAACATATTTATCACTTTTTGAATACAAGAAAATCGTATCAGTTATAATGCCGAATTTGTTACCGTCGTTATGGCTATAAGAACGACGCCATGTTATCTCATTTATAAAATTCTCCTTTCTGAAGACTTCGTCTAACGCAAGTCTCATGTAGCTATTTACTCTCCAATCACAATGCACATAAATACTTCCGTCCTCTGCAAGTAAATCGTGCATGAGTTTTAATCGCTCATAAATCATGGCGATGAAACTATCGGCACCCTTACCCCAAGTGTCGCGATACGCGACTTCTTCAATAACTGACGGATTTTTAGTAAAACTTTCTTCATGCTCTTCGTCACCAATTTTTATATCCATAGAAAAATCAGCCCCAACGTCAAAAGGCGGATCAATGTAAATTAATTTCAGACCGCCCTGCGCCTCTATTTCCTTACGAAGCGGACCGTTTTTGAGGGATGAGAGAATAAGGTTGTTATCCCCCCAAATCAACTTGTTCGTCCAGCCGGTTACTTGTCTACCAGAAGTATCAAAAAGAGTTCCTAAATTAGCATTTCCAAATTGTTCAGTTCTCGGCACATCTATCTGCTCTATAACTTGAAATGGCAAAACTACATTTGTAACTTCGTTTGTTTTTCCATTCCAAAGAAGCTCAACCTCTTGGGTTTCGCCGAACAGCAAAAAACGATATTTTTCTGGAAGCGGTTTCCCAGCCTCTAGATATTTTACGACATCTCGTTTTTCGTTATCAGAAAGGTTCATATAAATCCTAAGTAATATAACAAGGCATAGAATAATCCGAAGTTTCCGATATGGTAAATCACGATGCTCGTCCCAACGAGGTTCTGTGATTTCAATACATTATGTCGGATGTCGCGCTCAATATACCTCCACATCGTTCCAGCAACAGAATATAGAAAAAACGTCCATGTTTGTTCAAAACTCTCACGAAAGAAAAGTGAGATAAAAACGAATACAGCCCCAATAAAGGAGAACAGCAAATAGGGCGGCTCTTTTATGAGTCCTGCGAGTTTATCAATATACTTTGTGAATGCTTCTGTCGCCATTCCTCAAATAATCCCACAAAATCGTCATTTCCTCAACACGTTGAGTTAATGACGAAAAATCGACCCTCGCCCTGCCGCTCCACGCATTCATACCCCCCCCCCACGAATCCGCCGAAGGCA
>JAUSJK010000055.1 GCA_030647255.1 bacterium | reverse complement strand
ATTTAAACACTAAAGATTCTGCAATTGTGAGGATTTCTTTTTCTCGTAAATCAGAACTTGAGTCTTTTATATTGTTATCAATAGCGAAAAATTCAAAAAGATAATTTTTATCATCTTTGCGTAGCCATACGCGGTAGACATCAGGTGATTGATGGCGATCACTACCTTCCTGAATTTGTTCAATAAGGATTGCTGCTGTTCCAGATATTTCAAGATTTTTTACTTTTTTCCACCCCGGGTTACCTTGTGTGTTAGGAGCAAGACTGTACCAATGTTGAAATTGTTCAGCTGTTGAAAATGCCGAATAGTACTCATCTTTCTCATTGTTTACAACTCTAAAACCCCCATGAAGCCCAAGAGAGATATTGGTGAGTTCAAGCGTTATTTCATTTCCAACTTGGCCTTCATCAAAACGCCATCCTTGAGGTATACGAATCTTGTAGAGGACATTTTCATACGTTTGATAGTCAAGGAGAGTAAATTGTGATATAAACTTGTCAAAATACTGTGCCCAGATATCTTTTTCTTTGAAGGTATAGACAAGAACCAATTCGTATTCCTTTTTGGCTTTGATAAACCGAAGTCGTTTTGCCATATTGCCAAACTCTTTAGCCAGTTCTTCACTGTCATCAATACGAACTGCATCCACTCCCGCAAACGATATTTTTTGCAGTTTTGCATCGAAATACCAGTCTTCATACATTTGAAATTCATCGTTCACACTGTTGAAGCCTTCTGCCCCATTCCGTATATCGATGTAAAATAGCGCACCTTGGCTGATGTCTCTTTTATACTCATCATCTTTTATAGTAAAGTTGGGGCTTTTAAAGCCAATCTTTTCAAACCCACCTTCCATCACTCCAGATTCACGGCTCGTTTTGATCCATTCTTTGGGATAGGCCATAACTATGCCATATTCATCGCTTGAGTACCTCTCCCAGCCTGGCAGAGTGGACTGTGAGGATGATGGCGTTGAAGAAGGCGTACTAGTTAAATCCTTAAAAGCAATCGTTGCGGGATTTGTTTTGGTTGGAGTCGGTGTGCTTGGTGATAACGAGTTAACCAATCAACTTTTAAGTGGAGAAAAGTATACAAAAGTACCAACTATTCCAAGCACAATAAATGCCACTACTAAAATAATGTAGGGGGTTTTTATAGGTGTTGAAGAATTGTATTGAGATTGATCGGATGGCGGTGAAATTGGTCGAGCAGCTACGAGCTGCTCTTCGGCAGTAGACTTCATATATTCATTTAACCACTATAACAATGAGATAACAATAAAAAATCAGCTCAAGTAAAATTTTATCCCCTTGACAGAGTATACATTTAAGTGTATATTTAAATAATTATGAATTACATAAGTACTACAGACTTAAGAACACAATCCAGTCAACTTGTTGACTTGTTAAAACTAGGCGAAAAGATCTCACTAGTCCATAGATCAAGAGTTATTGGCGAAATTTCACCTGTCAAGTCAAAGACAAAAACATTTGATGTTAAAAAGTTTCGCGGGTTCATAAAAACAGCCAAAACCAAAAATAATCTATCCTATCAAGAGAGGGATGATCTTTATCGCAAGCATTTAGAAGAAAAATATGGCAAAGATCTTTCTTGATACGAATATTTATATTGATATTATTAAAAAAAGAACTGATCGTGACTTAGAAGATTTTCAAGGACATGATTTATTTATTTCTCCTCTTTCAATACATATTTTAGCTTATTTATTTAAATATAAAATCCCAAATCACGAACTTGATGTGAATCGAGAACTTTTTAATATTGTACCTTTTGCTGCTAAAATTGTCGAAGATGCTCTCATTGGACCGACTTCAGATTTTGAAGATAATGTACAGCTACATAGCGCAGCAGAAGCAGATTGTGATGTTTTCTTAACAGAAGATAAAAAGTTGTTAAGTATGAAATTCTTTGGCAAGGTCAAAATTGATCAAAGTTAGGCTAAAATGCCCACATGTATTAAAACAAAGGTAATTTAAGATAATAATTGGAGCAAAGCCTTTTTGAGTTATATTTTATGATGCAGATTCATTTCTTTTAATAACAACTGTAACTCCATACCAGAACAAAATAGCAAACACAAATCTTAAAGGATTAAAATTATTAAAACCGTAAATGCAGTAGGCTATATCCCCATGTGCTCCACAATCTATGATAAAAAAGTGCATTGGAAAACCAATTCTAAGATCTGGCCCCGGATTCCAAACTGACAGTCCCATATCTCAAATAAATGCAGCTAAAAATGTCAAAACTAAATTCAGGATATGTATCCCTAAGAATAAAACTGCAAACAGAAAAAGTTTATTTTTCGTTGGTGTAAGGATTTGTACAAAGTTCATAGTTTGCCTCGTTTTCTAAAAAGATAGACTATTCCACAAGATAGGAAATAATAGATACTAATACTAAATACTAACGTTAATAGAGGCGTCCAAAGGTCACAAAACGGGACTCTACATATCGTATAACTAAAATCTTGGATCAATGTACGAGTCGTTATAATACTTTCGATCGAATCGTGAATAAAGAAGGGTAAAAATACAATTCCCAACCATTCTAAGTGATCATCTGGATACGGCAATGACCATGCAATGATGATATCCCCAATTATCAGAAAGAAAAAAACTCCGATTTTTAATGTCGAAAGCCTAAAAAATTCTCTCCAGTTCATAATTTTTACTTCATTGAAATTTTATAGCTTAACTTTTTCTATCCCTTTCTCGCTTATAAAAAACACCTCACCGTTTTCATTGTCAGCATGGACTCTTCGTGCTCCAATCAAAAAGATTCTTTCTCTGTTGATTCTCCCTTCAGGGATACCAAGGCGATTAGAGATTGTCAAAGTTTTATAATTGAGCTCACAGCTATCAAGACACGGACCAATAGATTCATAAGAAAATTTTATTTTTTTACCATTTCTCATTCTATTCTCACTAGGTCCTTCATAACCCGCCAAGTAATCAACTGGATTAAACTCTCCCACTGATTGATACTTCTGCGCATCAACAGCATTCTTTATTTCTTCCTCATGTTCCCCACGGCTCGAAATAGAGAGCACATAATTGTGAGCTTTGTCACCATCAACTCCCAAGATAAGAAGGACATTGCTGCTGCGGACTAAAACCATTTGCGTCGCACGTTTACTGATACACGGAAGTCGTGAGTAATCTACTATTCCAAAAGGGACACCAAGTGAGGGTGTGGTTTGAGGTAAAAGTTTATCGCGTCCTGAAATATTTAGCAGTGCCCCACTATTTTCGCAAGTAACTTTATAACAACTAACATATGCATCCCCACAAGTTTCCACGTTGCCAAGGATTACATGATCAGGACTTTGAACACGATACATCTTAGAATCAGCAAGGTCAAAAATTGCAACGTTAATCCATAGCTTGAAATTACTCAGCCATGCAGTGCCTGAACCTGAAAAGGTATGAGCCGCGTCAACTGAATCAAAGAGATAAGTGTTGATAATCTGAAAACTATTGGGCTCAATTAACGCCGCTTGACCAAGAGATGGGTTAATAAAAAAATATTGGTTGCCTGGGGTGATATAAAAGAGTCCACCAGTAAAAGAAATTTCTACACTTCTGCCGGTCTCCACCTCCCGAAGATAGGTTTTATTGTTATCCTCATAGTAAACTACGGAAACTTTTTCTATAGAACTGGACTGATATTTGTCTATATAGGCATCACTTAACATCTGGTGAGGAAAAACAACTTCAGATTTATATGTATCTGTGGGGATTTGAGGACCAGGTGCGACCCGAAATTGCACCAGGATATTAAAAACAATCACAATGATGACGATAAGAAAACCAACTAAAACAAGTGGTTTTTTAAATCTCGCAATAGTCTGACTAAGAGATATGACAGTTTTTAAGGGTGCCGGCAGAGTAGAGTATGAGGAATAGATATGTTGCTTCACCTGGTTCACTTTTTCAATCACAGCGGTCAATAAACAGGCAATGAGATACAGGTATGCTACATCAAAAAATAAATCAAATCCAAAACTAATTCCAAAAAGGGGATACGGTGGAAAAGATAAAAAGAAGAAAATAAATAGCATTATTGGGTAAATAAAATATTCATGAATTGGACCGAGAAAAATAAAAGAGAAATAGGTAAAAGGCGGAGAAAACAATATGGAGTTTAGTATTACAATAACAAATAAAATAAGTGATAATTTCATTTTTTGTGTGGTGGGTTTTAGTAACTGTATCAGAATTTTGGCAGGAAAAAATCTGAATTTCTGCGGTTCTTTTGTGAGTGTTGGAGGACCGTATTGGGATTGATCGGATGGCGGAGAAATTGGTCGAGCGGCTGCAAGCTGCTCTTTGGCAGATGGTTCCATATATTCATTCAATCACAAGAACCGTACCATTGCAAACAAAACTGATGGTTGACAAATGGCTATTTATGGCATAAAATAGTCTTAATATGGCACAAACGATACGTCTTACCATCACCCCAGACCTAGAAAAAGCTCTTCAAATTTTACAGAAATCAACGTTGGGTACGTTAAATACTACGGAGCTTATCAAAATGGCTATTGGTGGTTTCGCCCGAATGAAAGCTACTGATAAAGTAAATAAGGATATCAGCCTTGAAGAATGGGATCACACGTCCGCACGATTATTTTATGAATGGGCCAAAGAAGACGGCAGTTTAGAGGTTGATAATATTTCACCTCGTGCAAAACTAAAACCTTTTATACCAGATCCATATGTACCAAATCGTTAAGTTTATCTTTCCATTTGCCAATGATTTTGATAAAGGTAAACCTCGTCCATCTTTAGTTATTTCTCCTTCTTTCGGTAAACATCAACATACAATCCTCGCTTATATAACAACAGATTCTACGGATCTATTGGATACTGACCTCTTGCTCGATCGATCAAAACCCTATTTTCCTGTTACAGGACTTCATTCCTCTTCCGTAATCAAGCTTCATAGGCTAATTACAGTTACTCCTTCTCAAATTGGTGAAGTTATGGGTATATTACCTGATGAGTTTATCCATGAAGTAAAGGAAAAGTTAATGAAGGTTTTTCAGTTGCAATAATACTTCCTGACTTGTCCAACTCTGTCATCCTGGTAAGTCCTTCGGCGTCGCTCGGGACGCATCCAGGATCGTTGTCAACGAATTAACTACGATTCTGGACAAGACCCAAAGGGTCCCCTTCGGGGCCAGAATGACGAAGTGCCTTCTAACCTTTTATACTAAATACGAAATACCTAAATACTACTATTTCGTCGCATACTGTCCTGAAATCCAGCCTTCTTTTCCTTTCTCGTACTCAATCTTATACCACCCCTCCTTTTCTTCCACGAGATCGAACGATTGACCCGGTTTTACCTGTGCCGATTCGGAGGCATTGACTGTCGGCTCTTCTCTGACTCTTAAAAATCCCGTCGGAGTATCACTTATTGTTACTTTCTCTTTTTTCTCGAGAGACGCACTTGGGGTGGCGGTTGTAGTACCTGGAGCTGAAGGATTGTTGATTTTTTGACTTTGGTCTATGGCCAGTTTGAATACGGCGTTGACTCTGTAGCCTGGATCTATATTGATTTTCTGAGTTCTTCGGAAAAAATTCGGCATAAAGACGGACAGCTCGTGATCCCCTTTGGGAATATCTGCCAAAACAACAGGAGCCACTCCCTTTTCTTCATTATCCAAGTATATTATTGCTCCAATGGGCTCTGTTTCTATATTTATTTCTCCCGCATCTGATTTTTTGGTTAATTCTGCTTTGGCGATCGTAAATATTTCGCCTGCTGAAGTGACATCCGACAATCCCAATTCCCGATTTACATACGTCAACGAGTTCTTCGTTATCTTTATTTTCCCTTGCCATGATGCCGTATCCGTAGCCGTCCCTTCAGGAATGAGTTTAAGATTATATTCTCCTGCTTTTTGCCTCTCTTCATAAGGAGTTTTGCCCATGGCCACGCTATCTATAAATACTGATGCCGCCGGAGAAGACACTACCTTAATTCGTCCATATATATTTTGAGAATCGAGAATAAAATACTTGACGCCTATAAATCCGGCGAATAGTAATAGAAGTACAAATAGCAACATAAGCTTTTTTTTCATAGGAAGTATCTTTATTGTATGAAAAAGAAAGGAAAAATACAAGATTTAACAAACCATCAGAAGGCTACTTATGATATCATATAGCTCATACATGATAAAAAAAGAAATTCTTCACTTACTCCAAAAGGCAACAAAAAAACTAGGGATTGATCCTGCAGACGTCATATTGGAACATCCAATGAACAGTGAGTTTGGTGACTATACTACGAATGTTGCTCTACGGGCAAGTAAAAAACTGAAGAAAAATCCTATCGACCTTGCAACTTCTATTATTGGCACTATCCCCTCAAATCCGATCATAAAAAAAGCAGAGGTAGTCAAACCAGGATTTATCAACATATGGATCAATGAGCCAAAGTTAATAGAGGAAACTCTCCAGATAGCAAATTCAACAATTGACATTGACCCTTGCTTATTTGGAAAATCAAATAAAATCGTGATTGAGTTCGCTCATCCCAATACTCATAAATTATTTCACATCGGACATTTGAGAAATATTACAACGGGCGAGTCACTCGCGAGAATTCTTCAAGCAGCAGGAAACAAAGTTGTACGAGTCAATTATCAAGGAGATGTCGGACTCCATATAGCCAAGTGTGTGTGGCAGTTACAGCGAACATTGCAAAATGACGACGATACAACTTTCAAAGACAAAAAACTGTCGGAAAAAATCGGTCTTCTTGGGAAAGCGTACGCCGAAGGGAACAAAGCCTATGAGACAGATGAAATTGCTAAGAAAGAGATTATTGAAATAAACCGCAAAATCTACCAAGAAGATCCATCTGTTATAGATCTCTGGCAAGAAACCAGGAAATGGAGTCTTGATTATTTCCAAAAAATTTACTTACGAGTATACACTCACTTTGACCATTTATATTTTGAGAGTGAGCAATCAAAAAGAGCATTGGAAATAGTGTCAGCGGCTATTAAAAAAGGCATACTGGAAAAAAGCAAAGGAGCGATTATTTTTAATGGGGAAAAATATGGACTTCACACTCGAGTATTCGTAAACAGTATTGGTATAGCAACCTATGAAGGTAAAGATTTAGGTTTGGCAGAAAAGGAATTCGGCGATTATGGAGAGATCGACAAATGTATGCATATAGTCGGGCCGGAACAATCAGAGTACTTTAAAGTAGTTTTTAAAGTTCAGGAACTTCTTGATCCTGATAAATATAAAGATAAACAAATGCATCTGGTATATGGATGGGTGAAATTAAAACACGGAAAAATGTCTTCTCGGTCAGGTAATGTTGTTGAGGGAGAATGGCTTATAGATGAAACGAAAAAAAAGATTTTAGAGAAATTTAAATCTTCCGAAGAAACTGCAGAAACGTTGGCGGTCGCCGCAGTGAAATATTCCTTCCTCAAAAATTCTGTCAAAAATGAAACTGTGTTTGATTTTGATGAGTCAATTAGTCTTGAAGGCAACTCTGCTGCCTATCTCATGTATACATTTGTGAGAGCATCGAGTATACTTCGACAAAATAAAACTCCCATATTGAAGCCAGAAGAAATGAATTTACGGAGTGAAGAATTAGATCTTCTACGATTTGTTCGACAATATCCTGACATTGTTCACACCTCAGCCAAGACACTTTCTCCTAATGTTATTTCTACTTATCTATTTACACTTGCTCATAACTATAATTTTTTCTACCAGAAATTGCCTATTCTTAAGGCTCCCGAAGATAGTAGAGCGTTGAGACTCCTTCTTACCCAATCTGTACAAACTATTCTTAAAAACGGACTCTACCTATTGGGGATTGAGACCGTGGAGAAGATGTAGGACAAAATAACTTCAAGAATATTAAGAAGATCAGAATAGTAGATGAAGAATATCAGATTATCAGTTAATCCGATACCCTTTCTCTAGATATTCTTGGTAGTCTGATACTCTTGCTTATTTAGGTCAATTAGAGTCAAAGATTCTTATGTACATTTGTTCCAACTGCGGGTATGGATCGGCTTCATGGATAGGCAAATGCCCTGATTGCCAATCATGGAATACATTGGTAGCTCAAAAAGAGAGTATGGGCACAAATAAAAAAAGCAAAGAAAAATTCAGTGTCAGTACTCTCTCTCATATACCCTCACTCAAAAAAGAACGGAAAAAAACAGGTATCTATGAACTCGACCGAGTATTAGGAGGAGGAATTGTACCCGGCGGAGTGGTACTTCTCACAGGAGAACCGGGTGTTGGCAAATCAACTCTACTCCTGCAGGCACTTAAGTCATTAAAAACTCTTTATATATCAGGAGAAGAAACTGGAGAACAGGTGAAAGAAAGAGCCGAGAGACTAGGAATAGATCTCAACCACTTTTACTTTTCAGAGTCTATGCAGATAGAAAGTATTATCGACGGAATTGAGGACTTGAAAGATAAAGTCGATATAGTTGTGGTAGATTCCATTCAAACTGTCTACTCGGCCAATTTAGACTCTCAAATTGGTACGGTGAGCCAACTGAGAGAGTCGACCACCGCTCTTATTAGCACCGCCAAACGGTTAAAGATGCCCGTCCTCATCATCGGGCATGTGACGAAAGATGGCGATATTGCCGGTCCAAAAACCATGGAGCACATGGTCGACGTAGTACTCTCTTTTGAAGGTGAAAAAGTTTCCCATTATCGGATACTCCGTAGTCAAAAAAACCGCTTCGGCCCGACAGACGAAATAGGGATCTTTGAGATGCAACAAGGCGGACTGATAGAAGTCAATAACCCGGCCATATTTTTGGAGGAGAATCTGGAAAATACTCCCGGAAAATCTACAGTCGGCATAATCGAAGGAAAACGACCTCTTTTTTTTGAGATTCAGACACTTGCCTCTCCAACAGTTCTTTCGATGCCTCGCCGTGTAGTAAAAGGAGTCGATTATAACAAAGTACTCCTTCTTCTTGCGGTCATCCGTAAGCATTTAGGTATTCCTCTCGATTCTTTTGACATCTACGTCAACGTTATCGGAGGTGTAGACATACGTTCAACTGCGGCCGATTTAGGCATCATTGCATCACTTGTATCGTCGATTAAAAATATTCCTCTGCCGGATAAATCACTTTTTATAGGAGAAGTCGGTCTTTTGGGTGAAGTACGAAAAATATTCGGAGAACAGAAAATAATCGCAGAGGCCAAACGTCTTTCTTTTAAAACAATCTATTCTTCCCATACCATACAATCTATAAAAGAGCTGCGGCAAATTATTCGAGAATAAACTGTTTCTGTAAAATTGTTTTTTTTCCATTAGCTCCTGTTACCTCAATATTCAATTCATTTTTTCCTTTTTTTAAAGGCAGTACATATTCAAATATTCCTTCTTTATTTTGATACACTCTTTCTCCAAATATCATAACCGAGGCCTCCTTCTCTGTCTTACCTACTATCTTTATTTGTTCTATAGAACGAAAAGTAGAAGTAACCGGCGAGACAATCGTAACCAAAGGAGGAGAAAAATAGAGCTTTAGCTGGTAGCCGAAATACAAGAAAAATAGTAAGAATAATAAAACTATTCCCGAGATGACAAACTTTTTTGTTTCCGGGTTCAGGTAATTTTTTGATATCCCTTTTTTGAAGGTGATGTCATCAATTCTTTCATAATCTCTTCTAAAAAAAGCGGTAATCCTATCGCTGTCTAACTTCAAATAGGATGAATAATTCTTGAGGATACCAACTATATAAATTTTAGAGGAAAATAATGTCCAATCATTGGCTTCTATCGTAGCAAGGACTTTTTCTCTTACACGGATTTCTTTTTCGACTTGTTTGAGACTGAGACCTTGACGTTCTCGTTCTTTTTTAAGTATTTCTCCAACTGAAAGCATATGTTCGTTATTGATTATTGTCTTCCCGTATATTCTCCTGTTTCGGGATTAACGCTGATAAGATCGCCATTTTTTACAAAAAGAGGCACCATGACTACAACTCCCGTTTCCAACTTGGCATTTTTTTTTGCCCCCGATACCGTGTCTCCCTTGGCCGAATCTTCCGTTTCAACAACTTTCAGTGTCACGCTCATGGGAGGACGCATAGCAATGGGTTTTTCGTTATACACATATATGTAACACTTCTCTCCTTCTTTAAGAAACGATGCTATTGTACCGGCAATCTGCAATGATAGGGAAAACTGGTTATACGTTCTTTCATCCATGAAATATAAGTTCTCGTTATCCTTATATAAATACTGCATCTCTATACTCTCTACGTCGGCTGTTTCGACGCTCTCACTTGATTTATATGTGTAATCGATATTTTTACCTGAGAGAACATTTTTTATTCTTGCTTTCATAAGAGCCGCCCCTTTGCCCGGGGAATAAAAATCTGCCTTTTGTACCTGCCAGATTTCATTTTGGTACAACACAAATTCCCCTTTTTTCAGATCACCCGCATATGTTTTCATATGTATCAATCAGCCTATTTCCTTCTTTAATTCTTCGAGTAGCCTTTTTGCTTTGCCGGATATTCGCGTTGGCACATGCACTTTATAGATTACATATTCATCACCTTTTCTGGATGTATTCGGATACGGAACACCTTGTCCTTGGAGCCGAACAGTCGTTCCCAACTGTGTTCCAGCCCGTACCTTAAGCTTGATAGAACCTTCAAGTGTCGGCACGTCAACTACTCCACCTATTACTGCAGTCGGATAGGATATGTCTTTTTCTATATATATATCTTGACCATCTCTTTTAAAATAAGGGTGGGCTTTAACAGCAACCACCAGATCGAAATCAGAAAAACGTATCCGAGTACCGTTATCTACTCCTGCGGGTACTTTTATTTTTCGTGATTCACCATTGATAACCGTTTGTTTTTCGACGCCTTTGACTGCCTCATCGAACGTAAGATTGATTTCATACATCTGTCTTTTTTGTTGTTGGCCTCTTCCTCCAAAAGGCGAACGAAATCCAAAAAACTGCTCAAATATTTCAAAAGGGTCTGAAAATCCGCCAAAATCAGCCCCTCCTTCCTGTGAAGAAAAAGGGTTGTCTCCATAATTTGTGTAGGTGTAGGTAAATGGCCCCTCCTGCCCACCCATACCTCCTTTTTCAAACGCATCTTGGCCATATTGGTCATACATCGTCTTCTTCTTGGAATCTGAAAGCACCTCGTAGGCCTTATTTATCTCTTTAAATTTTTCATGCGATTCGGGCGACTTATTCCGATCGGGGTGCCACGCAAGAGCCTGCTTGCGATACGCAGTTTTGATTTGATCGGGCGTTGCATTCTTCGTCACCCCTAATACTTGGTAATAATCTGTCATATGTATATATGTGACTTAGCTCACTACTTCTCCCTCTTCCACATCCTTTTTTCCTTTGGGAGAACCAGAGGTGTCACCTACCGGCTGAGGACCTTGTTCATCCTTTCCTTTCTCAGCTCCTGCCTGTTGTCCAGCTTGTTGGGATTGATTATACATTGCCTGACCTATTTTTTGCAGCTCATCGGACAGGATCTTCGTTTTTTCCTCCAATTCTTTCTTCGACCCTTTATCCAGAGAGTCCTTTACGCTCTTTATCTTTTCTTCAACTGACTTTTTGAGATCGGGAGCTACTTTGTCTCCTCCATCCTTGAGTGATTTCTCGGCGACATAGACCATGTTGTCAGCTTTGTTTCTGGCATCTATTTTTTCTCTTTCCGCTTTATCTGTTTCTTCATTTTTCTCTGCTTCTTCTTTCATCTTGTCAACCTCATCCTTCGTCAGACCGGTAGAACCAGTGATTTTGATCGCTTGAGATTTGCCCGTCGCTTTATCTTTTGCGGTTACTGTCAAAATTCCGTTCGCATCAATATCGAAAGCTACCTCTATTTGAGGTACACCTCGAGGCGCAGGCGGAATCCCTTCCAAAATAAATCTTCCCAAAGATTTGTTATCACGGGCCAAAGGTCTCTCTCCTTGGAGAATATGTATATCCACCTGTGTCTGATTGTCTCCGGCTGTGGAGAATACTTCGGACTTTGATGTTGGAATAGTCGTATTCCTCTGGATCAAAGGTGTCATAACACTTCCCAAAGTCTCGACTCCAAGAGTCAATGGCGTAACGTCGAGTAACACGACATCTTTTGTTTCTCCCGTCAGTACTCCTGCCTGGACTGCCGCACCAATACCTACCACTTCATCTGGATTGACGGAGCGGTTTGGTTCCTTTCCAAAGTATTCTTTTACTTTTTCGATAATTTTAGGCATACGGGTCATACCGCCGACTAACACTACTTCATTTATTTGACCCACCTCTACCTTAGCGTCCTTGAGACAGGCTTTGACAGGTTGAAATGATTTTTCGATCAAAGGCGCCACCAACATTTCCAGTTTTGCTCGCGTAATTTTAACTACAAGATGCAAGGGCTGATTATCTTTGACAGTTACAAAAGGCAGGTTGACCTCTGCTTCCACGGAAGAAGAGAGTTCGATTTTTGCTTTCTCGGCTGCATCTCGCAGTCTTTGCAAAGCTTGAGGATCTTTTCTTAAATCGATTCCTTGATCTTTTTTGAATTCGTCAGCAAGATAGTCGAGAATAACTTTATCAAAATCATCTCCTCCCAGATGTGTGTCTCCGTTAGTCGCCTTTACCTGAAAAACTCCGCCGCCAAGTTCAAGAACTGTAATATCAAACGTCCCTCCTCCCAAATCATAAACCGCAATGGTATGAGAGTGAGTTTTATCCAGTCCATAAGCCAGCGCCGCAGCGGTTGGCTCATTGATTATGCGTACCACTTCCAAACCGGCTATCTCGCCTGCTTGCTTTGTCGCCTGTCTTTGAGAATCGTCAAAGTATGCCGGGACGGTGATCACCGCTTTTTCTACTTTTTCTCCCAAGTACGACTCCGCGTCTGTCTTTATTTTTTGCAATATCATCGCTGAGATTTCTTGAGGAGTAAATGTCTTGCCCTCTACTTCGACCACAGCCATACCGTCACGCCCCTCTTTAATCGTGTACGGAAGCCATTTCATATCCTGTTGAACTGAAGGATCAGAAAAACGCCGCCCCATAAGCCGCTTCACCGAAAAAATAGTTCTTTTGGGATTTATCACTATCTGACGCTTGGCGACATCACCGACAATTCTTTTGATCGGATCAACTACAGACGGAATGACATTGCGACCCTCCTGAGAATGGATTACTTTCGGCTTTCCACCTTCCATCACCGCCACACAAGAGTTAGTTGTACCAAGATCCACGCCGATTACTTTTGCCATAGGATTTAAAAATAAATTTTAATAAACTTTCAATACGAGTTCTAAAT
>JAUSJK010000049.1 GCA_030647255.1 bacterium | reverse complement strand
AATTAGTCCGGATATAAAACTAACTAAAGAGTTTACCTTCAGACCAATTTCCACCCGTCCTTATGACTCAACATATGATCCTGTAATTGATGGCGGTGTATATGGTAATGATTTTCCTGTCTGGTTGGATAACAAAACTCTCTATACTCAGGATGGCATTTTTGACATTGAAAAGGGCACAATGCTACCGACTGCAACGGCGCCATCATCTCAAAAGCTTATTTTTGGATCCAATAGCAAAACATGCAGCGAGGAAAATATAAAAGAATACGGTTGTCAATGTTATCCCGTACACTGCCAGCAAACTGGAGACCTTTTTGACTTTTCTGCCTATCAAAAAACTCCACGTTGTAGTGATGGTGAAGTCGGTCATTCTGATTCTGACCCTAATGGATATCTTCCCGAAGAAGATCTTAAATGTGCTGTGAAAAGAAGTAGCAAGGTGATATTTATCAAATCATCGCAACTGAGTGACGATGTGGGGCCGTGGATTTTTACTCATATTGATGGTACTAATCAGAATGCCATTCTTGATTTTGGATCTTTGTATGATTTTGAAAAGATTAAAAGTACTTATTTTTCAAAAGCCGATTCGACTTCTAAATTGGATGTTATTGTAACATCAATTCAAAATTATCTACATCGCAATTATTATCCAGTTCATTTTGATAAGAAAATTGCTTCAAATGGCATAGGTTACGCTATGGAATCGAAATATGTCTCGTCTATAGGTACGAACGCACTGGTTATTTCCTCCCTCATCATTTATGATACGGATGGAAAAGAAAAAGGGAGAATCAGTCGCCGGTGGATGGAAGTCATTGGGCAACACGCAAATGAGAAAAACGAAATATTGATGGTGACGGAAAAAGGAATAGAAAGAGTTATTCTTAAGTAACAGCTGTTTAAACTGTAAAAACATTCTTAGATTTACGGTTCGAGCATTAGCGAGAACTCTCGGCTTTAAGAAAGTTCTCGTCGTGTAAAACTCCTCGAACCGTAATGAAATTATTCGAGCGGGGCGAGGGTTGGGTTATTAAAACGAGAATTTATTTCTCTTTCCAAATAAGTTTATTATAGAGGATGTAGGAGTAGGGGATGACGACGAATACTATAATAATAACTTTATATATATACCACAATTTTCTTGTGAAAATAGAACTTAGAAGCTGAACTCCGATTGTCTGAATAGCGATAGATCCGGAGGATACCAGATTAAATTTGAAAAACCCTTTTGCATATGAGTTCATGCTGTGGTCGACTTTTTTATGAGCAAAACTCCAGAAATTGTTCATAAAGAAATTGGAGATGATAGCTGTTTCAGTACTAAGAAGAGTTGCTATCCATACTTGGGTATGAACCTTTTCAATAAATATATATGAGATAGCAAAGTCAATGATGAAGCCTATTGTTCCTACGATAAAGAATTTAATAAAAGAAGAATGGGAAAATACATACCAAAGAGTTTGTACGATAGTCTGTGAAAAATTGATTTTTGAGACCCCCGAAGTACGATCTTTAAAATTGATAGGTACCTGAGCTATGCGTGCTTTGTGCTTCATAGCGAAATCCAAAAGTGCGACTTGAAATACGTATCCCGTATAAGGCTGAATATAAGAGATGGCTTCTTTGATAACCCATGTTTTGATGGCTCTGTATCCGGATGTCCAGTCAGCTGACTTGGAGCTCATAAATCCGAGTCGAATAATGATATTTCCTAGACCGGATAGTAATTTCCTGTAGATAGCCCAATTTTCGGGAATAGATCCTCCTTTAATATAACGCGAACCAATAACAAAATCGGCTCCCTTTTCGATTTCCGTCAAAAACTCGGATATTTTTTTTGGGTCATGAGAAAGGTCGGAGTCCATCTCGAAGACAACAAACGAATTCAGTTTTTCCATCGCGTAGGTAAATCCATGTATGTAGGCTTGACCCAACCCCTCTTTTGGGGTGACAATAAGATGGAGGTTTGAGTGTTTTTTCTGGAGTTTTTTGACGATTTCACCTGTGGAATCTGTCGATGTGCTGTCAACGACAACGATCTCGACCTGCCAATGGGGCTTTTGTAAAGATTCGTTAAAAATTGCTAGGATAACTTTTTCAATCGTGCCGCCTTCGTTATATGTAGGCAATACAATGGTAGCTTTTTTCATACTGACGACTTGAAATAAGTCACGATTTTACTCAATCCATTTTTCAATGATATTTTCGGTTCCCAGCTTAATACTATTTTTGCTTTGCCGATGTCAGGTCTTCTTCTTTTCGGATCATCTTCTGGCAACTTTTCGCTCAATATAATATCACTTTTGGACTGGGTTATTTGTTTGATCATTGTAGCATATTCCAAAACCGTATGTTCTTGCGGTGAACCAATGTTTACTATCTCTCCGCTAGTTGCCGGATACGTCATCAGTCGAAGTAGTCCTTCAACAGTATCATCGACATAACATAAGGAGCGAGTTTGCATTCCATCTCCAAAGATGGTAATCGGACGATTTTCCAATGCTTGAGTAATAAAAATGACGATCATACGCATATCAGCTTTAAGCATACGAGGTCCATACGTGTTAAAAATGCGCGCAATTCGGGTGTCTACTTTTCTCTCTCTTTGATAATATGCAGTGAGAGTTTCCCCAAACCGCTTGGCTTCGTCATAGACGGATCGGGGACCCGTGGGAGAACAATTTCCCCGATATTCTTCTGTCTGAGGATGTTCAAGCGGGTCTCCATATATTTCCGATGTTGAAGCAAAAAGAAATTTAGATTTATGTTTCTCGGCTGTTTTAAGAAGTTCATGAGTACCTTGAGTATTGACCATCATTGTTTCCATTGGCAATGCATGATAGCTTAAAGCGCTATGATGGTTTGGAGATGCAGGAGAGGCCAGATGAAAAATAGCATCAGGATGGATCGTGGTCGGCAAAGGTTGAATAACGTCATGATGAAGAAATGAAAAGTTTGGATGAGATAGAAGATGGTCGATGTTTTTTTTTGACCCGGTCAAAAGATTGTCTACGCAGATGACCGTATGACGTTCGGTAATCAGTCTGTCACAGAGATGTGAACCTACAAATCCGGCCCCCCCTGTTACTACTATATTCATAATCTTTGATTACTTTTAGACCTCTTTTCTACCTGTCGAAATATACATAAAACCAAGATCTTTGATTGTAGCTGGAGTATAGATATTGCGTCCGTCGATGATGACAGGATTTTTCATTAGAGACTTTACTTTGTGGAGATCGATTTGTTTAAATTCATTCCACTCGGTGAGTATGACGAGTCCGTCTGCATTTTCTACTGTGCTGTAGGGATCGGAATGATACGTCATTTTATGACCAAATACTTTTTTTACATTTGCCGTCGCAATCTGATCGTAGACATGGACTTCATATCCTTCATCAAGAAGTTCTTCGATCACGGCGAGAGAAGGGGCGAAGCGTATATCGTCAGTATCAGGTTTAAAACTTAAACCCCAAATAGCCACTCTCTTTCCTTTTATATCTTTTTTTATTTTTCGTAGAATATTTTTTCTGCTTTCCAAATTTACGGCTTCTACTGAATCCAGAAGTGAAGTATCTATCTCTAGATTTTTACCTGTTTTTATGAGAGCCTTAACATCTTTAGGAAGACATGAACCTCCATAACCTACGCCTGGGTTCATAAATATGCGGCCAATTCTTTTATCAAGCCCAACAGCGTCAAGGACAGTCTCGACGTCGGCTCCTGTTTTTTCACAATAAAATGAGATAAGATTGGAAAAAGATATTTTGGTTGCCAGCATGGCGTTCGACGTGTACTTGATCAGTTCGGCTGATGCCAGATCAGTGATGATTCTCTTTCCATTGAGAGATGTGTGCAGTTGGAGAAGTGTTTCTACGGCTTGTTGTGATTCCGATCCAATAACCACTCTGTCCGGAAACATTGTATCATGTATCCCCGTTCCCTCCCTTAAAAATTCAGGGCAGGAAGCAACGGCAAAAGGGACACCTTTTGTTTTTACGCGATTGATAATGTCAGCCACTTTCTTATTAGTACCTACAGGAACTGTGCTTTTACAAGAGACGACAGTAAATTTTCCGGCCAGATTTTTGCCTATATTCTCCGCTACTTCAAAGACAGTCGAAAGATCAGCTTCTCCGTCGGGCTTGGGAGGAGTTCCCACAGTGATAAAGACTATCTCTGATTCAGGAATCGCTTCTGCAAAGTCGAGCGTAAAATGAAGTCGTTTTGCTTTCAGATTTTTTTCGAGGAGTTCTTTGAGTCCCGGTTCGTAAATAATCGGGTCACCTTTCTTGAGTCGGTCAATTTTCTCCTGCGTATGTCCCACAACCCAGACATCGTTGCCAAAATCGGCAAACACGCACGCAGTGACAAGACCGACGTATCCATGTCCGATAAAAGATATAGTCATAGGAAATTATACAATAAAAATAAGCTATTTTATTAATTTAAGACCTTCATTAAATGACTTCATTGGGTAAAAAGTGTTTTTTTTGCTCTTTGTCACAGAGTAGCGTGGCCGAGGCGCTTTTCCCTTCGAATATTCTTCCAAAGTAATAGGGATAATAAGTGATGAGTCGAGATGGAATTGGTGGGAAATCATTATTGCTGCATTATAGGGAGAGATACTACTGGCGCCAATAATATGAAATATCTCAGGAGTGAAGTTTACAAATAAATGTCTCAGTGCCTGAGCGATATCATCGATAAACGTAGGTGTAATGAGTGTGTCCTGTATCATGGTGAGAGGTGTGTGTGATTCAAGGAGAAATTTAAGAGATCTTACAAAATCCTTTTTTTTGTCATAGGCGGTGCGATAAGGGTATGAAAAACGAATTATCATAGCCTTGTCTTTTACGATACATTCACCTTCGTACTTTGTTTTTGCATAAACGCCGAGAGGATTCGGAATACTGTCTTCAAAGTAGGGAGGATGTTCTCCGTCGAATACAAAATCGGTGGAGGTATATATGAACTTTTTTTGTTTTGAAATACAAAAATCAAAAAGATTTCGTGTGCCTTCAACATTGATCAGACGGGATTTTTCCGGCTCCTCTTCTGCTTTGTCGACAAGTGTATAAGCGGCGAGATGGAGGATCATATCAAAATCGAGATTCTTGAGAAACGTATAGACGCGGTCTTTATTTGTGATGTCTAAAGCATCATGAGGGAGAGGAATGAATATAAAATCATTGTGTAGTAGTTCGATGATACGAGACCCAACGAGACCTGTGGGACCAGTGAGAGCAACTTTAAGCATATAATTTCTATTAATCTAACAATTTAAGAATATCAAGATGATCAGAAAATCAGATGAAGAGTATCAGATATCTGATAATCAGACCTGCCTGCCGGCAGGCAGGTATTCTTTCTCTTGATCTTCTTGTTATTCTGATAGCCTCTTCTACCGTTAACTTTTTTCATACTGTTTCTCATAGTACTTCTGGTATTCGCCTGTCTTGATTTTTTTCCACCAATCTTGATGTGTAGTGTACCAGTCGATTGTTTTTTTGAGATATTCGTCAAAGCTGTACTGTGGTTCCCATCCCAACTCTCTCTTGATCATTCTCCAGTCGATCGCGTAACGTCTGTCATGTCCTGGTCTATCTTTTACAAACTCAATCATATCTTCTTTTTTTCCCATCAGCGAAAGAATTTTTTCCACGATCTCAATATTAGGAATATCTTCTGTCAGGCTTCCGATAAGGTATGTCTCTCCCGCTTTTCCTTTCTGAAGAATAAGATCAATTGCCCGACAATGGTCTTCCACATAAAGCCAGTCGCGAACATACAAGCCATCGCCATAAACGGGGACTTTTTTTCCTTCGAGTAGATTTGTGATCGCCAGAGGTATGAGCTTTTCCGGAAACATGTAGGGGCCGTAATTATTCGAACAGTTGGAGATGCTTATAGGTAAGCCATAGGTTGTGTGATATGCTCGGACAAGATGGTCTGACGATGCCTTGGACGCCGCGTAGGGACTATGCGGATCGTAACAGGTGGACTCATTAAACTTATCAGGACTATTGAGAGGAAGCGCGCCGAAGACTTCATCTGTCGATATATGATGGAACCGTTTCACTTTGTGAGTTAATGCAGCATTAAGGAGAACACCTGTCCCTTCGACATTTGTTTTTAAAAAAGGCGAAGGATCCATAATTGACCGATCAACGTGTGATTCGGCGGCAAAATTGACAACGATGTCTGCGCCTTTCATTGCCTCCATGACTTTATTGCCGTCACAGATATCTCCATGAACAAATGTATAGTTAGAATTTTTTTCTATATCACTCAAATTTTCAAGGTTACCCGCATAGGTAAGCTTGTCAAAATTTACGATCTGATCATCGGGATGATTTTTAACCCAGTAATGGATAAAGTTCGAACCGATAAATCCGGCACCTCCGGTGACGAAAATTTTCATATAATTTAATGTAACATGTAACGCGTAACATTGCTCAGTCTTTTGAGATAAGGTTGATTAATGAGATCCTCAAGTATTTGCCATCTTTTTCTTTTTTCTGCATGAAGGACATTGTCGGTCATGACCTTAGTGGCCGCTGTCATAGGTCTCTCGGAATAAATAGAGACGTATGCTTTTTCAAAGCCGACTTCCTGTGCCAGTTTGACTGTATTTTGAAATTCTCCATCTGTCTCTCCACAAAATCCGACGATGATATCCGTTGTCAGTTTCAAATTTTTAACTTTTGACTTTAAACTTTTAACCAGGTCCAGATATTCTTCGCGTGTATACCACCGGTTCATTCTTTTTAATACATCCGTATCTCCGGATTGCACTGGGAGATGAAGGGTGCGGGTAATATTTTGATTTTTGGCAACGATATCGATAAGTTCGTCTGAAAAATCCCAAGGGTTGGATGAGATAAAGTCGACGTGTTCAAATCCCAACTGGGCAACTTCTTCAAGAAGGTAGGGGAAAAGGGTAGGGATGCGATATCGGCCGAGATGTTTTACATAAATGGGTTTGATTGACTTATTTCTAAAGAAGCTCGATGCCATGTTTTTCACTCCGTGAGTGTGCTCCCCTTGCGGGTCCGCACCCCTCAAGTCGTTCAAAACAGACATTCTCGCTTCTTTATCTGAATCGATTGTTTTTAACTTATGAAAATATGTTTTATCGATGTCTCGCATTATTTGGATATTTTTTTCTCCTACTATAAGATCGGCTCCATAAGAATTTACATTTTGTCCCAACAACATAACACTTTTATATCCTTTATCTTTGAGTTCTTTGCATTCCTTGATGATATCTTCATAAGGGCGGCTGATTTCTCGACCTCGGGTAAAAGGTACGACACAAAACGTGCAGAAGTTATTGCAGCCGTTGGATATAGGTACCCATGCGTGGGTAGAATCCTGTCTCACAGGCTGACTGTCAAAACCGATTTCCTCTATCGGCATGAATTCATCCGCATCCGGCATAAGAGCACGGATTTTATTGAGATATTCACCCGTTTTATCTCTAAAAGCTAGTCCGACCATGCAGCCTGTGACAATTATTTTATAAGAAATATCGCGGGAGATTTTTTCTTTTTTAATTTTTCCCAGATTTAGTACAAGTCCATAGACGCGATCTTCGGCAGAGCGGCGTACCATACACGTATTGATGATGACGTAATTTGCGTCTTCATATCCTTTAGCCGGCTTAAATCCTCGGGCTTTGAACGCAGACTCGACTCTTTCAGAATCAGCTTTATTCTGCTGGCACCCAAACGTTTTAATATAATATTTCATCACTCTATTTTACCAGGTACAAGACTGCACCTGGTTCCTTTGAGAATATCGCGAGAGCTATGTGAAATTAATTCGCCCGAATATTTTAAATGTAGGGGACGCAGATCTGCGTCCCCTATCGGGAAAGATTGGTATTTTTAATTTTCTCCATCAAGAACATAAAGACGAGTAAAAGGATACCGATGGTGATGAAGGCGAGGAGTTTTTCGATGCCTATCAAAAAAAGACTCGAAATACCGAGTATAAAAGAGATAATCCAGTAAAACACGGCGATGCGTCTTTTTCCCCACCCTATCTCAAGAAGCCGGTGGTGAAAATGTCCCCAGTCGGCTTTGAAAGGCGAATGTTTATTTTTAATTCTGCGTAAAAGAGTATAGCCTGCATCTATCATAGGTATTGATAAAATAAGGATGGCTGTCCCCAGTTTTCCGAATGAAAGAATAGACAGTATGCCCAGTAAAAATCCGGCCAGTGCGCCACCGCCATAACCGGGCATGATTTTTTGAGGAAAAAAATTGAATGGGAGAAAACCTAAGTATGACCCCGATACGATGAA
>JAUSJK010000045.1 GCA_030647255.1 bacterium | reverse complement strand
AAGCGGCTTCCAAAACTGCCGATGTTGCCGGTGATGGTACAACCACGGCAACCGTACTCGCCCGAGCCATCGTAGCTGATGGAATCAAGATGATCACCGCCGGAGCCAATCCGATGATCATGAGACGCGGACTTCACAAGGCGAGTGATTTTGTTGGCGCCGAACTTAAAAAAATAAAGAAAGATATAAAACTTTCTGATGCGGCCAGTGTAGCAACCATTTCTGCCGGTGATCCACAATTGGGCGCGCTTATTGCCGATGCTCTTAAAAAAGTGGGTGGAAAAGATGGCGTGGTAACAGTTGAGGAAGGAAAGGGTCTTGAGACCACCGTTGATCACAAGGAAGGTATGCAGTTTGACAGAGGATTTGCCTCGTCTTATTTTGCAACTGACACAGACAAGATGATCGCTGAGGTATCCGACGCGTACATTCTTATCACGGATAAAAAGATCACTGCCATCTCCGACCTACTTCCATTCTTGGAAAAGTTTGTCAAAGTTTCCAAGAACCTGGTCATCATTGCGGATGAGGTAGAGGGAGAAGCATTGGCAACTCTGGTGGTTAATAAACTAAGAGGTACATTCAACGCACTTGTTGTCAAAGCTCCAGGATTTGGAGATAGACGAAAAGAAATGCTTGAGGATATTGCCATCTTGACAGGCGGAACAGTCATCTCCGAAGATATCGGAAAAAAGCTTGAGAATATAGATGTCGTTGACTGTGGAAAGGCTGAAAAAGTCAAGTCAGATAAAGAAAATACGAGCATCATCGGCGGAGCCGGTAAGAAAGATAAAATCATGGCTCGCATCGCCCAGATAAAACGGGCACTTGTCGAGACAACGTCAGAATTTGATCGCGAAAAACTTCAGGAAAGACTTGCTAAACTTTCCGGTGGAGTGGCCGTTATCAATATCGGAGCTGCCACAGAGTTGGAGCTCAAAGATAGAAAAGAAAGAGCGATCGATGCGGTAGCCGCAACGAAAGCCGCTCTTGAAGAAGGTATTGTGCCAGGTGGCGCCATTGCGCTTCTTGATATTAGTCAGCGCATGAATAAAAAAGATTTGGGCGATATGCCTGCAGATGAGCTCATTGGCTATGAGATAGTCAAACGAGCACTCGAAGCTCCGTTTATCAAACTCATGGAAAATGCCGGGCTCGATGCCGGACAACTTCTGGCCAAAGCACGCAAAGGCAGTGCCGCGGGTCAAGGATTCAATGTGCTCACACTCGAGTCAGTCGATGACGCAAAGCCGATTGATATGGTCAAAGAGGGGATCATCGATCCTTTGAAGGTAGTCAGAACGACAGTTGAAAATGCTGTTTCGGTGGCCACCATGATTCTTACGACTGAAGCATTGGTGACAGATATACCTGAGAGGAAAGACGCGATGCCTTCACCCGGAGGAATGGGCGGGATGGGTGGCATGGGCGGAATGGATTACTAAAGCTTAAATTCTTCGAAAGAAAATGATGAAGGCGACCTAAGTAGGGTCGCCTTCATTGATATAGAGTCCATGACTGTTGCAGTTCCATTGCCCATGACTTTTACTTCTTTTTTTTCTAGATCAAATATGCAGGCCGTTTGTTCATCGATTCCGAGAATTGGTGTCGGTTCGGGCAACATCTGCAAAAGTTTTTTAAATCTTTCGACTCCCATAAAGCATCTGCTCGTATCTATACCTTGACCACCTTCATTGTTATTCCAGTGAGGGATAATGGTCAGATTGAGTCCCCATTTGGCAAAGAAATTGGTTCCTTTATTCCAGTGTAGATCTTCACCTACTTTATACATTTCATAGACAGGCAATAGGTATTTGCTAAAAGCAATGGCAGCGGCAGACGCAAACGATAAGACAGAGCCGCGGTCAAACATATCTATCATATACTGATACGCGAGAGAATCGGCAAGGTGTGTTCCTGCATATGAAGGGCTTCCTGCCCCAGCATGTATGTAGTCGGCATCGAGCATAGGCGCGAGTAATGTAGGATTATTGGTACTTTTCTCTCCATCTTTTCGTAACGCATCAATAATAGAAATCTGAGGCTGAAAATTCTGTAGTCCGATAGACATCATGTCTGAGAGTTTTTGATACCAGTTGAGAGGATTGACTTCAAAACCGGCGGGTGTTTCGATAAGAGCGATTTTTACAGGAGCTTTTAGATGAGAAATGAGATATTCATGCACTCTTCTCCCTGTTGGAGACAATTCTCCCGATCCAAAAACTCCAATGAGTTTGCGAACTTCTTTGTTTAGGGGAATAGTCTCTTTTTTGGAAACAACCGTTCCTTCTACTGAATCTTTTATCACATATCCAAGTGACTCGATCTGTTTGCGTACTTCATCGGCTTCACTATATTTTTTTTCTTTTCTTAAGTCTTCTCTTTGTTTCAAAAGACGTTCGATTTCCGGGGGAATAGGCATATCATATGTTGTTATAACGGGCAATGATGACTCCACCTGGTGAGGCGAGTGAACTGAACTGAGTATTCATCTCATAGTTTTTATATACATCGCCAAGAGTTAGTTTTTGTTCTGAAAGATTCGTGAAATGTTCTTCGTTGAGTAAGTTAAGTCTGTATTCGAAAGGTTCGTAATTGACGACTTCATGATAGTAGCGAGCTTCGGTAATCCCATCCTGTCTGGGGATAAAAAGATAGACATGATTTACTCTCAACTGTTCACTATTAACAGTCACAAAGAAAAACTCAAGCCACAGAAAATTATCTTTCCGCCTCCATCGAGCCAGAGAGGGATCTTTTTTGAGAGCCCATACACCTTCTTCTTTAGAGGAGTATTCGTATAACTCGCCGAGTTTTTTTCTTACGGGTTCCCAATATGCACCATTGGCTCCTTCTATAATTACTGTTCCTCCAGGTTTGAGTATTCGTTTTATTTCTTTGAGTTGAGTTCTATTTATCTGAGTATTCTCATTCATAAATAATGAAGAGTGAAAAAAACCTGCATCTTGAGACTTTTCCGGGAGGGGAATTGTAGACATATCTCCGTTGGAAAGAAGAGAAGTGGGCGATAATTTTTTAATAGATTCAACCATTTCTTTATTTTCTTCCGTTCCGGTTGTTCTTATACCTTCATCTTCAAATAAAAAAAGATAGGTTCCCTGGCGAACTCCTCCGATAAAAACAGCATCGTCTTTTTTTATCACATTGTGTGCAAGTAGTGAAGAGACATGGAGTTGTGCGTCGTCAATATTTTTTATTTCTTCTCGTGAAGATAAAGAATATCCCCACATCTGACTCACCATAAGAGAATCGTAAGCTTGGTATTCGACATACGTCTCGCCATCGAGTTCAAGTACAGCTCTTGCGGGCACATTCATACATCTATTCTACCAGCCAGATTGATAAAAATGCGCCTGAGAGAAGATAAAGTGTGAGGTTTCATGATTTGGGAATACATGTGACGTTTATCTGTTCTGGTTAGGAAACCCAGATGTCGCATGCCATGGGAGACAACATTTTCATCCGTTATTTCAATTGGGCGAGGCTTTTTAATATTTGAACTATGTGCAAGCATCAGAGAATGGAGGGGAATAGAAGACACTTTTCGATTGCCAAAATCAATATGGTCGGAATAAACGATATAAGTGAGTATGACTGTCGTATCCGTAGTATACCTCCAGCTGGTTGAGTGGATGAGGTAGTCCTGGGAAACCATATCTGGCGGTTCATGAAATTTGTTGGTGATTAGTTCGAGCACAAGATCATCGGGGTCATGACGGGCATACGTAATATCGATCTCCTTTTTCCAGTAATCTACCCGGTCATCAACTATTTTGGTAAAAAATATTTCCAACTTTGTCTTCATATAATCATTTTATATTAGTCATATAAATTATAGTGGTGTGATTTGTTGCATCTGAATTTTCTGTGTCATCCTGGCTTGCCCAGGATCGTTGTCAATGTAACAACTACGATTCTGGAGTCATCTCGCTTTGCGAGATTCCCCAGAATGACGGAAATATAGGAAATGTATAATATATTCGATGGCACTTATCGTTTTTTTGCTGATAATCTGGCGGGTATTTCTTTTTCTTTTATCTGCAGCGGGAAGAATATTTTTTGCCGAGAAGATATTTCCATATACGTCTATCTGGTATTTTGTCAAACCATATATTCCTGTCTCTCTTCCTTTTTTATATCCTTGGGCAAATTTCGATGGCGTTCATTATTTAATAATCGCCGCTGAGGGCTATACACAAAATCTGCGCTTCTTTCCTCTCTATCCTATGCTGATAAAATTATTTTCTTTTGGAGATCTATCACTATTTAGCGGACAGACATTTTTTGCCGGACTCATCATAGCCCATTTATGTTTTATAGCTGCCTTTTACCTATTGTATAAACTTATTTCCTTGGACTATAGTAAAAAGATTGCGATCCAATCACTTCTCTTTCTTTTATTTTTTCCCACCTCTTTTTTCTTTGTTTCGATTTATAGCGAAAGTTTATTTCTTTTTCTTATTCTTATTTCTTTTTATGCGATGAGAAAAAAAAGATGGTTCTTGGCCGGAGCATGCGGAGCATTGGCCTCTCTTACTCGTTTTTCAGGAATAGTCATGATGCCTGTCATACTGGTTGAGTATTTCATTCAAAAAAAGAAAATAGATACTACAGCCCTCATAAGTTCTTTGATGGCCAGTGGGGGAACGATAGCTTTTATGGCGTACAACTATATATTGACAAAGGACCCTCTCTATTTTCTTCATGCACAGGGAGAGCTCGCCAATGGAAGATTAGTCGGTTCTCTCATATTTCCTTTGCAAACGGTTTATCGATACTTAAAAATATTTCTGACTGTTTCATCGAGAGAATATGTCTGGTGGGTAGCCTTACTTGAATTTGGGGTATTTCTTTTTGGAATTGTTGGGATATATCTATTGTGGAAAAAGAAAATTAGAGGTTCTTATGCAGTCTATGCCTTATTTAGTTTTCTTATTCCTGTCTTGACAGGTACATTTACAGGCTTACCCCGATATATTCTGGTTATATTTCCTTTTTTTCTTGTACTCGCTCTTATCAAAAATAGGTTATTTAAGATTGCGTATGTAGTGATAGGAGTTTTTCTTTTGGCTCTTTTCACTCTCTTATTCTCCGCAAATTTTTATGTGGGATAAAAGACACGGAGAAAACACGAAGAAGAAACAGGTGAGTATTACGTAGGGGAGGGGCGATTGCAGCAACCCATTACTACAGTGCTCGTCGGTTCAGGATTTATCGCCAACAGCAAAGGGTATATTGTCACCAATGCACATGTTGTCGATACTTCAACAGAGAATGTCAGAGATTTGGTCTGGAAACATTACTCGACTCAATTATATGACAAGTTGTATCAGTCCATGGCGGCTGATACAAGCCAAGAAGATATTAGCTACTATCATAAAAAACTATTGGAGTTTGTTTCCGCCAATGGTAGTATTGATAATCTAACCTATCAGATTGCAGTTTTTAATCCTAACCAGAAAGAAGGAACGTATGAGGACTTTATTAAAAAAGGGTTTCAAGCACAGATAAAGAAAGTTGGTCAACCGTATCCTGCCATGGGTAAAGATGTCGCGGTTCTTAAGATAGATAAAGAAGGTTTTCCTGGACTAACACTAGGAAGTACGAAAAAACTAAGACCGGAAAGTCAAATTTATGTCTTAGGATACCCTGCTATAGCCGATATCAATGAGTCGGGTATTACGCAACCTACATTTACTTCAGGCATTGTGAGCGCCTACAAAAAATCTTCACAAGGAGATTATGATGTCATTCAAATCGACGCCAATAGCTCAGGTGGTAATAGCGGAGGACCAGCATTCAATGACAGAGGGGAGATAGTGGGTATTGCGACATTCGGATCGGATGTCAAAGAAGGATATAACTGGATATTACCTGTTGAGTTTGCTAAAGAGTTTTTGGATGAGCTCAATGTCAAGTATGCAGTTGGCAATGATAAATAAACATAGGATATAATGGATATGTGACCGACCCAAACACCCCAACTACTCCAAAACCCAATCTTGAAGCATATGGTGCGCTTATCGAGCTTGATCAGAAAGAGCATAACTTCAAGGCAAGAAATGCCTACTTCAAAGGCTACCTATGGAGTATTCTTTTGCCACCGATTGGCATATATTACTTTATCAAATTCGTATTTTTTTCGAATGGAACTCCAGAAGATATAAAAGCGGGGATAGTCTCCTTGGTACTCACGATAGTAGTATTCATCCTTAGTATTTGGCTATCTTTTTATATGTTCAAACAAACTACCTCTTCTCTGAGTCCTGAAAGTAGTAAGTTTCTTCAAGAGCTCATTACTCCGGGCAATCAAAATAGCCTCAAAGATTTGTATAAATAGTCAAATAATCTAAATACCCTTGCAAAGTAAGATACCTATGGTATACTTTATCTAACTAAAGCACTTTAGTATAATAAAGCATATGAAAAAAACTTGGAATACACCACAGACAGATGAATTATTTAGAGCAATCCTAACTCTCAGAGACGTAAAGGAAGCGCGTCGATTTTTCCGTGATCTTCTGACTGAAGAGGAAATCAAGGAATTTTCTGCTCGCTGGAAAGTAGCCCAGATGCTCTCACAAAAAGTACCCTACTCTCAGATCGTGAAAGAAACAGGTATGAGCTCAACTACGATCGCCCGGGTGAGCAAATGGCTAAGTCAAGGCATGGACGGCTATAAACTGCTTTTAAAACGGTTAGGA
>JAUSJK010000033.1 GCA_030647255.1 bacterium | reverse complement strand
GACCGCACTTTGGTTTTGGATTTCAAAAATGCCTTTAAAATTGCGGAAAAATACCATGCCGAGGCGCTTTGCGCCGAGGCTGTTTCTTACGATTTCACAAAAAGTGAAAATTGGCGGAGAGGGAGGGATTCGAACCCTCGAAGACCTTGCGGCCTTATACGCTTTCCAGGCGTACGCACTAGACCAACTATGCGACCTCTCCTCATACTATCTTTTAGATTTCTCTATTATAGTCATCCTGGCTTGTCCAGGATCGTTGTCAATGAATTAACTACGATTCTGGAGTCGTCATAGTGAGCTTGCCGAACTATTCCTCCCCAGAATGACGGAGTCTTCTTTCTTTTCAGACTGATTGTACCAGAAACAGAGTCGAATTACAGCCTCAAGCAGGGGAAAATAAGAAGATAGAATGATATAATTCTCTCATAGAACATGTAACACGCAACATATAACGTTCCATCAATTTTCATGTTCAAGGTTTCATGTTGAATGTTAAATGACAAGCCGGGGTGGCGGAACTGGCAGACGCGCAGGGCTTAGGACCCTGTGTCCGCAAGGACGTGGGGGTTCAATTCCTCTCCCCGGCACCAAAAGTTAAAACATCAAGCTCACCTCTGAGGTGGACTTTAGAATATTTTTACCTTCCTTATATATTTAATACAACTTGATATCAAACTTAATCGGATAATGGTGGAATATAGATTGTCACAACGTTCTAATACACCCCCGAGGTGTACTTTTGATATTTCCAATGGATTTTAAGAAAAATATCTGATAGCATGGTAAGAATATGGAGAATTCACAAAAAGACAAAAATCTTTGCCCGAAGTGCGGTTCCGTGTTAGCCGATGTCGTCACCACCAAATCAGGAAAACAGTTTCAACGCTGTTCAACGGGCACATGGAATCCGGATACGCGTAGTGTCGAGGGGTGTGATTTTATCAAGTGGATTACTCCCGAACCCGTACAACTCGATGAAAAATGTCCTAAGTGCGGCAGTCCTCTTCTTGAAATGGTCACTCGATCAGGAAAGAAAATGAAAAAGTGTTCGACAGGCAAATGGAATCCAGAAACCCGAACTACTGACGGGTGCGATTATGTCGAGTGGGCCAAAGCAGTCGTCGAAGAACTCGATGAAACATGTCCTAAATGTGAGTCAAAGCTCGTCATGATGACAACCTCAACTGGTAAAAGACTGAAAAAGTGTTCGACAAATACATGGGATAGAGAAAAGAAAATGGCTGTCGGGTGCGACTACGTCGAATGGCAAAAAAACTAATCCTTTAGTATGGCTCGTCCTGAGGAACCTAATAAGAATAAGATTGGACACTTCTCAATTCTTGCTGCAACAGGCATAGGTGTTATAGGAACAACGGCTCTTCTTGTATATCTTCGTAGTAAAAGAGGGAGAGAAAGATTTAAGACGATGAAGGAGGAAGGCGCTTCTTTACTACAAGAAACAAGAGAAAGAATCTATCATCCTAATCTACCCACTACTGAAGATGCAGTTAAAGAACAACTGGATAAAATGAAAAGCAGAAGACAAATCTATGTTCCAAACTCGCTTGAATTCTGGGAAAAACCCATCTTAGGTATACCTCAAAGACCCCAGTCTGTATTGAGTGAACACGGCATAGATCCATATGGAAGATCGTTTCCCATCAGGGGGATAGAGATTCGAGATAAAACCCCAATCCCACTGATCGGATCATATAAAATCTGGGAATTGTCATCACTATACGAAGTCCGTGAACTAACAATCTATGGATTAATACGTCTCACACCTAATGTTCTGAGACTTTTTAATCCCGACCCTCATGAAGTCTCAAAAGTACGAAAAAAACATTTAAAAGGAAAAATTGCACCAGTTGTATTGGAGAGATGGTTTCCAGACCCTGATGGCCCATTAATTCTACAAAGAGGTACGCAATTAATACCGGCACGCGTTGAGCCATACATATTGCTTCCCTAAGATTCCGCCGTTTAAGAATTGAGACAAAAGACTTTTATTCTATCTAGATTGTCACAGTATTCCAGTACACTTCGGGGGTGTCTTTTGTTGATCTATAGTATAATATCATCTCGATGAGAAACATGGTCTTAAAATATCTTATAGTAGGCTTTTGCGTCGGCCTGGGAGGCAGTCTGGCCTTAACATCTCCCTCGCATGCGATGGAATTTAGCCAGGTACCGACGAAGATTATCATCCCCTCAGCAGACATATCTCTTGAGGTTAAACCGGCCAAAATCGAGTTTGATACCTGGGAAGTACGACTTGATGCGGTTTCGTTTGGCGAGTCGTCTACATTGCCGGGTAATGCGGGCAACACGATCGTTTTTTCACACGCGATCCCACGTCTTTTTGGCAATCTACCCAATGTAGAAGTCAACGACACGATTCACGTGTTTACAGATCTCGACTGGTTTGTCTATAAAGTAACCAAAAAACAGGTCGTCAATCCCGAAAATATCGAAGTACTCAACCAGGTCTATCCTTATCAACTTACTCTCTATACCTGCATAGGCGATAACTACTCTCAACGATACGTCATCACCGCAGAACTACAAGCCTCTCCCATGATGTAAAAAATAATCTTTCCTACGCTTGATTATTACCTTATAGTATAGTAAAATTCTCTTCTTGACAGCTTAATTACGCTTTTTGTGTAAAAATAATTAAACTATATAGGATATATGAAAAAGAGAAAGTTGCTCCATTCCAAAAAAACTCAAAAAAAAAGCGTGACAATCTTCAGTATTTTTTCTTTTATCACATTCATCGGTCAAGTCGTTACATTTCTTCCGAAGACTTTCCTTAAAAGTATTATTTTTGCCGTACGTACATTATTTTCTGCTCTCCATTTTCTTTTGCATCTCATTCTTGCTTTGATTAAAAAAATAAGTACCAAAGTGAAGAGAATTATTTCTTCTGTATTTCTTTTCGTCAAAAAATTAATATCCAAAATAATTTATGGCGCCGTACACTCATTAGCTTTCATAAAAAAAATAGTACCCATCAAATACGTGACCATTGTTCTTCTTGGAGTAGCTCTCGCTTTTACTGTGTTCCGCATATCGACCCATCTACCCAATCCTCATGACATCAATGACTTTGCTCTTCCATCCGCCATTCTTATTTATGACCGAAATAATATTCTTCTCTATAGTGCCTATAACGACACATTCAGAATTCCGATAAAACTCAGCGAGGTTCCTCACACACTCGTAGATGCGACAGTCAGTGCAGAGGATAAACGTTTTTACTCTCACCATGGATTTGATTTTTTAGCCATGACAAGAGCTCTGCTTCATAATCTCCGCGGTTCCGGACTTCAAGGCGGCTCAACCATCACTCAGCAACTGGCTAAAAATCTGTATCTTACAGGTGAAAGAACATTCTCCAGAAAAATAAGTGAGGCTTTCATCGCAACCCGCATTGAGATGAATTTGAATAAAAATGAAATTTTGGAATTATATTTTAATACTACCCCTTATGGAGGAACTGCGGTAGGAATCGAAGCTGCAGCACAAAAATATTTTGGGAAAAAAACGAATGATTTATCAGCGAAAGAATCTATATTTCTCGCTTCACTGCCCGTAGGTCCGACAATGCTTTTAGAAAAAGACTCTACTCAGGGGATCCAAGAAAGAATGCGGTACGTGGTTAATCGTATGATAAAAGATAAGAAGGTAACATCGACGCAAGGAGCAACCATCCTTAAAGAACAAGTACACGTTCTCCCACAAGTAACGTATAAAAGGGCACCTCACGCTGTCGACTATGTACTTTCCCGATTAGAAAAAGAATACCCGAAAGAAGTACATTCCGGGAAAGGACTCATAGTCCACACCTCAATTGATCTTCGATTACAAAACTACATTCAGGAAAAAATGATCGAGTATATGAGTCTTTACAAAGGCAATCATATCACTAACGGCGCAGTTCTTGTCGCCTTACCCAAGACGGGGGAGATGTTGAGTATGGTGGGTTCCATGAATTATTATGATGCCAATTACGGTCAGTTCAACGTCGTCACTTCCAAACGCTCGTTGGGATCGGCGATGAAACTCATCACCTATGCATATGCACTTGAACACGGATATACACCCCAAACAATCGTAAAAGATGAACCTACTCGTTTTAGCGAATATCCAGAATATAAACCAAAAAATTATGATAACAAATTTCACGGTTCAATGACCATACGAGAAGCTTTTGCCAACTCGTACAATATTCCCGCTCTTAAAATCGCCTATGCGTCAGGACTTGATGGTATTGCCGATCTTGGAGCACAACTTGGCGTACCGGAGCTCGAAGAAAAAAAACCTTTACCCTTGTCAATGGTTATCGGTGGAGTGGAGGTGTCACTTGAACACTTAACTCAGGCCTATGCGGTGACCGCCAACAACGGAGTACTCGTACCGATGACTCCTTTTCTTAAAATTACGGATCATTATGGTCACACACTTTTCTCTGCTCAACAAAATAAAAGTCAACGGGTTTTATCTGAAAAAACCGCGAATGAAATTTTTGGGATTTTGTCCGATGCCAATGCGAGACGCGCTATGTTTGGCTATTCACCCCAGTTTAATTTTGGGCAGGAAAAAGTAGCCATTAAAACAGGCACCTCCAATGATAACAAAGATAATACAGCTTTCGCTTTTTCTGACAAGATGGTCGTCGGGACATGGGTCGGCAACAATGACAATTCTCCTATGTGGAATGTCGCCTCAGGCTACGTAGGTTCCTCGTCTATTATGCACGACGTTACCCAGAAAGTATTAGACGATCTGTCTGCGCAGAAATCACTCGCCTTACAAGATACAACCTCAAAGGAGGTGAATGATAAATGAACAAAACACAAATATATAGCGAATTATCAAAATTCGTCAAGAAAACAGATTTCTGGATAGGACTCATTACAATGCTACTCATAGTGGGAGTCGTCGTAAACGTCACATTGGCACAGGTAAAAAAACAGCGATTGGTTGCTCAAAAAGAAAAGATTATCTCTCCCGTTACTATGATAGTATCACCTACGCCTACCGTCGTACCTATAGCACAGACAATAAAAAAGTTGGCTTACACAGGTCGAGATATCGCAGTAGTTGTCCAACCGGGAGACACTTTTTGGAGTATATCCGAATATGTATGTGGAGATGGCAAATATTTTGAATCCATCCAATTGTCGAATGGATACAGATACCAACAACTTCATGCAGGAGACGTAATCAACGTAACATGTGAATAAAGAATAGTAAGATCCTACATTATTATTCTGGCCTGCCGCTCGGCAGGCAGGGAGAATGGGTAATTAGTTCATTCTTTCAAATTTTCTCACGGAGGCTTTAACAACTCCGTAGATCTTGAGTTCTCGTTTGGGATAAAAAGGAGGATATTTATCGTTAGCTGCTTCAAGATATAATACCTGCCTCTTGCGGTCGCGGCGCAGTATCTTGAGTGTCCATTCGTTGTCTATCTCGGCCAAGACTATGTCTCCCGGCTTAGCTTCCTTTTTTCTTTCTATTATGACGATATCTCCGTCAAATATACCTATATCAAAAAGTGAGTCTCCACTCACTTTGAGAAGAAACGAAGATACTGGATCTTCGATCAGGTATTCATCAAGTGTCAGATATTGTTTATTTTCTTCCGTCAGAATTGGATACCCCGCCTTGACCACTCCATAAAGAGGGATAGCAAAAAAACTTGAGGTAGGGGAGAGCTTCCTATTGTTTTTATTTAAAAAACCTTCCTCTGTAAGTCTTTGAATTACGTCAAACACTGCTTTTTTGGAAGCGAATCCAAAAAGTTTGAGCATCTCCGAGTAAGAGGGGAGTCGTCGGTACTTTGAATAAAATGATTTAAGTGAATTTAAAAAATCCTGGCGCATAGTATTTAATAACTATTAAAAATGTACGTCATCCTGGTAAGTCCTGAGCGAAGTCGAAGGACGCATCCAGGATCGTAGTTAATTCATTGACAACGATTCTGGAGTCGTCATAGCGAGCTTGCCGAACTATTCCTCCCCAGAATGACGAAATATAAAAAAATGATTATTTCTATTGTAGTAAACAAACGTTTACATTGTCAAGGGGAATTTATTATATCCCAAAAAGGAAAAATAATATTTGAAAACTAAGTGGTACAATATACATGATGGTAAACGTCTGGATATACACTCTCCTAAGCGTCACTCTCGTAAGTCTCATTTCCTTCGTCGGAATTTTCACACTGACCTTAGGAGATCATAAATTAAAACACAGCATTATTTATCTCGTCAGCTTTTCCGCGGGAGCGTTGTTTGGAGACGTATTCATCCACCTCCTTCCACAAATAGCCGTCAACGGAATTTCCGTGCAGACATCACTATTCCTACTAAGCGGCATAGTCATTTCCTTTGTATTAGAAAAAATTATCCATTGGCGGCACTGTCATATTCCCATTACCAAAAACCATCTGCACCGGTTCGCCTACATGAATCTCTTCGGTGACTCCGTACACAACTTCATTGACGGTGTCATTATCGCTGCCAGTTTTCTTGTCAATATACAGGTCGGCATCGCAACAACGATCGCGATTGTTTTACATGAGATTCCTCAGGAGATGGGAGATTTTGGAGTTCTTATTCATGGGGGTTTCACAAAAAAAAAGGCTCTTTTGTATAACTTTTTAACGGCTCTCACCGCGATTGCAGGTAGTCTTATTGCGCTCCTGCTAAGTAACACGATGTCTCATGTGACCGCCTTCCTGGTACCTTTTGCTGCGGGTTCGTTCCTTTATATAGCAGGATCCGACCTGATACCCGAACTCCATAAAGACGAAGACATGAATTTGAAGAAAGCCAGTCTGCAGATACTCTCTTTTGTTTTGGGAATCGCCGTAATGATGTCATTGTTATTTCTGGAATAATTAGTGTAGGATTAGAAAATTACCAATAAGTATATTCGTATGGAATTGAACAAAAACACTATTATCATCACTATCATTTCATTTGTCGGTATATTTGCGTTTCTTACCGGTGCCTACATGCTGACAAATAAAGCAGAAACTACGGTTTTTGAGGAGGTAAATAAAATCCTGCCAAGCGATCATTTGAAATGGTCGCCGGAGAAAAAAAATATTCTCGTGGAGTATAGCGATTTTCAGTGTCCTGCGTGTAAAAACTACCATGAAATTATTAGTCAGCAGATAGAGGCGTCAGGTTCAGCCAACTTTGATATCACCAAAAAGGTGACATTTGTGTATAGGAACTTTCCTTTATTCCAAATCCATCAACATGCCTATGCAGCCGCTTCTGCGGCTGAAGCCGCTGGAAAACAGAATAAGTTTTTTGAGATGGGAGACGCACTTTTTAATACTCAAGATGAATGGTCAAAATCGTCCAACGTACAAGCTGAGTTTATAAAAATAGCCACCAATCTAAAACTTGATATAGAAAAATTTAAGAAGGATATGGGTTCAAAAGACATTAAAGACAAGGTAGATACGGATATGAGATCAGGAGAAAAAGCAGGACTTGACTCAACTCCAACATTTTATCTCAACGGAAAGAAAGTAACCGTCACGTCGTTTGAAGAATTTATAAAAGTGCTCAAGAGTGTTCAATAAGAACACGGATTTTCGCAGATTTTTGTAGGGAACGGTTTCAAACCGTTCCTTTTTAGTATGTGGTCAACGTCATTCTGGCTTGTCCAGAATCGTAGTTAATTATATTTTAAACAACGATCCTGGATGCGTCCTGAGCAACGCCGAAGGACTTACCAGGATAACGAAAAGGAACAGAATAAATGTAAAAAAACTATTTTATTATTTTGGGAAGTAACGGTGATATTCTCGCCACAACTTCATAGTTAATCGTTCCTATTTTTTCCGCCAGCTCTTCGGCTGAAACAGTTTCGTTACCTTGTGAACCAAGAAGCACAACCTCATCTTCTGCTTTTAGATGAGAAATGTGAGAGACATCGACGACGAACATGTTCATGGCGATTCTTCCTAAGACTTTGCATCTTGTTCCTTTGATAAGTACCACACCTTTATTTGATAACCCTCTGTCGTATCCGTCGCTGTATCCCTGAGGAATTACCGCGATAGTCATCGGACGGCTCGTGATATAGGTCAGTCCGTACCCGATGGAAAATCCTCGAGGCACTTTTTTCACCTGAGCCACATGAGAAATCCATCTCATCACCGGTTTTAAAAGTAATCCATGTTTTTCAAAACTCTCTTGTGTATTTTCTGAGGGCCACAGACCATAGAGCCCGATCCCTATCCGTACCATCGACTGCAGACCGAGATTTTTTTCATATACGAGCGTTGCCGCGGTAGAAGAGAGATGGGTTTGAAAGTTCTTATATCCATATGAATAAAACAACCCAACCGCCTTTTTATATTGAACAATTTGTTTTTGGGCGTGTGAAAAATCCGTCGTATCTTCTATGTTGGCAAAATGCGAATACACACCGGCTAATTCAATTGAGTCCATTTTCTTTAATTGTTTAATAAATGTTTCCAGTTCTGAAAGAAGTATCCCTTGTCTTCCCAACGAGGCATCTATTTTTATATGAACTTTTGGCTTTCTCAATTTCTTTCCTAATGTATTGAGTGTCTCTAATCGTTCCATATCATAGATACACACTTCCGCATTAAGAGAAACTATTTCTTCAAGATCTTGTTTTTGGACATATCCCAAGACGATCACCGGTTTTTGAGATATTTTTCTGACCCTTCTCAGCTCTTCAATATCGTCAACGGCAAAATAATCAGTCACGTCATCCAGCACTTGGACCACTTCTTCCAATCCATGTCCATAGGCGTTTGCTTTCACCACGGAAATCATTTTTATAGTAGAATGGACGTAGTTTTTAAACGTACGAAAGTTGTGTAAAAGGTTCTGAGAGGAGACTTCAACATACGAAAGATTCGAATTCATAGATATGGTATATTATACCCTACAGGAGGCTCCCTATGACTAAAATACGCGTAGGCTTGGTTTTCGGAGGAAAAAGCGGAGAGCATGAGGTTTCCATCCGTTCAGCCAAATCGATATACGAGGCTTTGGATAAAAATAAATATGACGTCGTACTTATCGGGATTGACAAAGCAGGGAAGTGGCTGCTAGCGGAAACCGTCCGCTTCAAAGCTCTCGCGGAGAACCCCAAACGGCCCGCCTTACCTTATGCCTCCCGTACTGACGAGATACTTCCATTTACCAAAAGCAACTCGACTCATCTGATCTCACCTTACACAGGCCAAAATTTCCAAACAATCGATGTTTTTTTTCCCATCGTCCACGGCACATATGGCGAGGACGGATCTTTGCAGGGATTGTTTGAACTTCTCGACACCGCCTATGTGGGAGCCGGGGTCTTGGGCTCTGGAATAGGGATGGACAAAGACGTAATGAAACGATTATTACAACAAAATAAAATTCCTGTTGGAAAATGTAAAGTATTAAAAAAATATGAAGTAAAGGATAACATATTAAACGACGTCATTAGAAACTTAAAACTTCCTTTATTTGTAAAGCCAGCCAACCTCGGCTCATCTGTCGGAGTATCCAAAGTAAATAATCGAGAAGAACTACAAAAAGCCGTTCATCAGGCCTTTCAATATGACACTAAAGTACTTATTGAGAAGTATATTCGAGGTAGGGAAGTGGAGTGTTCTGTTTTGGGCAACGACTCCCCCATTGCTTCTCTGCCGGGAGAGATCATACCTCGCCATGAGTTCTATTCATACGAGGCGAAGTATCTTGATGAGAATGGAGCCGAACTCATCATTCCGGCTCAAATCGACAAAAAAACTACCAAAAAAATTCAGTCTATGGCAATTAAAGTTTTCCGAACGCTTGAATGTTCCGGTATGGCCCGAGTCGACTTCTTTCTTACCGCGGATAACAAGGTTATTGTGAATGAAATAAATACTCTCCCGGGATTTACCCGTATCAGTATGTACCCTAAACTCTGGGATGCTTCCGGCATACCTTATACTCAGTTGCTCGATACACTCATCAACCTTGCCATAGAGAAAAAGAAAGATAGGGATTTGCTAATAAGGGAGTATAAATAAACTATTACGTATCGTTTTTAGCGAACTGCCCGGTTTCCCGAGACTGTTTAAATAAGATAGTAAAAATCCACACAGAAAGAATAAAATACACCACATTTTGTATAAATGATACGCTCATCAAATTCCACTGTACCGACGGGTCAACCAAGTTTATCCTGGCCGCCTCAAAGATATATGTCGGTGGAAGTAAATACGCAATTGTCTGCAAGAAGCCAGGTAAAATCTTGACTGGATAAAACGCCGCCGTCAATGGCTGAAGTAAGTAAGCTACGCCCCAAGCTAAGGCCTGTATTCGGGTACCAAACCTAAATACAACGCCTAATAAAACTATTCCTAATGCCCAAGCGAACAGAGTGAGATTTACGAAATATAATGACAGATTAAGTAATCCGTAATCAAAAATATTAAACTTAAATACGAATATACTTAACACTCCAGTCAAAATAAAAATTATCAAAGTTTTGAGAAGTCCTGAAATCATAAGAGCAACTATGTATTCCTTTATCGATAAAGGTGATACGAACATATTGCTCATATTACGAGACCAAATATTCCATAATGCACCAATTGTGATAGAATATTGACCTATATATACCATCTGCCATAATATCATTCCCGATAAAAGATAATATGCTTCTTTCGTCGAAGATCCGGCAAGCCACAATGAAACAAAACCAAACACAACGATATTGATCAGTGGGAAAAATACTAAATCAAAAATTACTTCCAAAGACGCTTTGGTTATAAACAGTTCTTGTTTTAAAACTCCCGTTATCCTATTGATGGAACTCATATTCGTGTCTGGCAATTTTTAAGAATACATCTTCTAAACTTGGTTTTTCTATCTCTATGTCTGTAATATATATGCCGATCTTGCTTATGCCAAATATAAGTTTTGGAATATCTTGTTCTTTGGAAATTATCTCTACTTTATGTGTATCCGTAAACACAAATGACAATCCCTTTTCTTGTAAGTATTTTTCTAACGTGTCTTTATTCTCTACAAACCTTATTTTTATTGTCGCGTCAGTGATCTTTTTAGTGAGGTTTTTTGGAGTATCTTCAGCGACTATTTTTCCGTGTGAAATGAAAATAACTCTATCGCAGATCCTCGTCACCTCATCCATCTCATGGCTCGTATAGAGTATAGATAATCGTCTTGATTTCTTTAATGTCTCAATCAAAGTGAGCAGTTTATCGGCCACATCCGGGTCAAGAGACGCTGTTGGCTCATCCATCAGCAGTATTTCCGGATCATTCAATAGTGACTTGATGATATTGACTCGTGTCTTTTGCCCCGCAGACAGATCCCAGTACTTCTTATTCATCAGATCTCCCGTGTCGAAGTACTCCGAGAGCTCACTGATCTTTTTTGAAGAATTTTTGACCGAATATAACCCCGCAAATACAATGAGATTTTCCTTTACAGAAATTCTTCCCTGTAATGCATTGAAAGACGATGTGAAGTTTATTCTTTGAAGTATATGTTGCCTATTTTTAATAAAATCCTTATTAAAGTACTTTATCTCACCACTGTTAACTTCTGTCAGTCCCAATAACATCTGTATCGTAGTCGTTTTACCCGCGCCATTTGGGCCAAGAAAACCCAAGATCTCTCCTTCATGGAGATCAAAGCTTATTTTATCAACTGCTGTAAATTCACCGAATTTTTTGTAGAGATGAGAGACAGAAAGAATACTATTCATATGGTTCATTATACATCTTGACGCCTTCTCTATTGACTATATATCTAGTAGGGTAGAGGAGTAAGGTTATTATGACAACCTAATCCCCTCATATTTCCCGCAAAAATCATATCTTATAGTATTGTAAAAGACAGGCATATAAAGAAAAGATAGAGCAGGAATAAATAGAGAGACCTGTAGGCGAGAGAAGAATAATTACGAATTAATTCACGATTAATTGCATGAATATAAACTGCATAATCCAGGCACTTCTCCAGAACTAGCCACGGTAGACGTCGTAAAAGATACAATTTACGACGTTATTCACCCCTTCTTCTCCAGGGTTGGACGTGCGGTAATTTCCTGGGTACCCGGGTTTCTGTATAGTGTCGAATATATACCATATGTTTTGCCGGGAGAGACTTCCTCCCTCTTAGGATGTGACTAATTTGATTTATTTCTATTATAACCAAGCAATACGTTGTGATTATTTGTTGATTAATTCTTTGGTTATCCGTTGGAAACAAGTCTCTTTAAACCATCTGAATAATTTGTCCATATTTGTTATTATTTAGCCCTACATAACAGTCTAAATATAATATTTTGAGGCTAAATTCAGCAGATATAGAAGGCTTATGCCATCCGGGTTTAGACTGTGAGAAAGGGATAAATATGCTATCTTGAGGCTCATCAACGGCATATTTGGGATATGAATGGCTACTATATTTAGACTACTAAATTAACCTAAATACATCAGTTCAAGGCTAGAAGACCTATGAGTTATCCACACCACTAATGAGAGTGAGGCTGGGAGTAAAATTTAATTGGATTGTTATAATGATCTAATTGTTCAATTTTAGCCTCGGAAAATACTGGTCTTCTATATGCGTTACGTTTGAAATCATCCGTACGTGAATAATATACCCTATAGTATTTATTTATTATAGGATACTTATCCTTCACGTCCGTCACTTCTTCTCTACTCTCTTCCTAGAGATGTCATCTCCGACTTCCCTCTCCCCTTTCTTCCCCGTTACATAAATAAAAGAATTAAACCTGGAGAGAGTTATAAATAAAATAATGAATAAATAAAATTATTTGGCCGAACTTTTAACTTTTCATTTTGAACTTTTAATTAGTTTTTACCACTGTATTGACAGAAGAGCGATCGCGGCGACAAAAATCGTCACTAGGCCGTATTCACGTATAGTTTGCTTAAAAAGTTTTTGGTCAAGAGAATGATATATGATACCAGCCAGTCCATAATACGCACTCGTAAGCGAGAGCGAAAAAATCGTTCCTCTTAGAGGCACAAATGACAAAATGACGCTGAGTTGACTGACTATTAGCGCTATAAGCAAGGCCGGATATACGACCTTCCTGTCTAGATCCTTGGATAATTTTACACTCCATAAAAGTTGTAAACATAATGGAAAGATTATAATAAAAGTGAAAATACCATTAAAAAAGAAGTTTAGTTTAAAAGAAAAAATGATAATAAAAAGTAAAAAAGAAACAAATGCATGATAAAAATAATTGACGGAAAAAGCGGCTCGATACAGTTGAAGACTCTTTTCCACTCCTACATTGAATATATTTGAGATAAGAAATACAGCGTATATCGATAACCCGTATACAAGTACAAAAGGAATCCGAGTTATCCACCGAACAGGAAATAAAAAGTAAAAAAGATAAAATCCCACTGTAAGAAGAATCGGAATAAGAAATAGCATCACCCATTCTATTTTTTCTATTCCTTCAAGTATCGAAAAATAGGTTAAAAAATAACAGGCAATAAGTAAAATCGGCAGAAACAACCAGGCTTTGTCAAAGAAAAAGAAAGTGCTCAACAGCATCAGACTCATGAGTAAGAAAGCGCTAAAAACAAATCGTATCCTCTTCTCAACACGAATGAATATGGATGTGAAAAAACGATCAATTCGCAGACTCAGTTTATGTAGGAACTTCATAGATGAGAAATATCCATATTGGTAAACACGGCGTGTACATCTTCAAGATTTTCCAGGGCTTCTACTAAGTTTATCACTTTCTTTTCTTCAACATGACTTGGCATCGAAAGAGACGATATGGCTCTATAATAATCATCCGCTCCCCTATTGGCGAGACCTTTTAGATATTCTTTAACTCTGCCAAGTTTTACGAATGGAAAATAGATAATCATGTCGTTTCCGACTTTTTCAAAATCCAGAGCCCCAATCCTATCTGCAAATTCAAGCACCGCTTCCTCTGTGGTGGCTGATAGATCAAATGAGGTAATACCGCACTCCTGAAATAGATATGCTACAGAGCCCTGATTTCCCAATTTTCCTCCATGTTTTTCAAGTGTATTTTTTATTTCAGATGTAGTCCGATTGGCGTTATCTGTCGTCGCTGTGACAAGGAGAGCTACCCCATGTGGTCCAAACGCTTCGTATCTTACATGCCGTAAAAGAGATTTTTCCGGCCCGGCTCCTTTTTCAATCGCTCTTTTTATGTTTTCTTTCGGCATGTCATACCCCTGTGCCTTTTCCATTGCAAAACGAAGTTTTATGTTGTGTTCAGGATCTGCCATACCGCCCCCCTCAACGACTGCCATCGATATTAGACGGGACAATTTAGAAAAAATAAGTCCCCTACTTCGATCATTTGATTCTTTTTGTCTTTTTATCTTGGACCATTTTGAGTGACCTGACATGCCAGATTATTATACTTGACAAAGTCCTAAAAATACATATACTTAACCTAATTCTATGAATGAGATTGATATACTAGAACAACAAGCCATCGATTCCGCCATTGCTCTTCAATGGAAAAGTGCCATTATAATAAATGAAAGGCTGCTTGACCTGGACAGTGAAAACATCGGCGCTTGTCTGAGACTGGGATTCGCCCATCTCCAGATGAAAAATTTAAAACAGGCTAAAAAATATTATTCAAAAGCTGCCAAGATCCAACCCAAAAATAGGGTGGCTCTCGAGAATCTGGAGCGTATTACTATTCTTGAAGACAAAGGAATGTCGCAACCTTCAAAAGAACAAACCTCCCTCAATCCAAGCCTGTTTCTTGACGTTCCCGGCATGACAAAAACAGTCACGCTCGTCAATGTAGGACAAAAAAACCATATTGCCGAACTCGATTTGGGACAAACTATAGTCCTTAAAGCAAAAAAAAGAAAAGTAGAAGTAAGGACAAGTAATGATATTTACATAGGAACACTTCCCGATGATCTTTCCAAAAGACTTATTTATTTTATAAAAGCAAAAAGTGCCTATGTGGGATATATTAAAGAAGCCGAACCTAATAAAGTAACTATCTTCATACGGGAAGAAAAGAAAGGGAAAAAGGTTGCCCATTTTCTCTCATTTCCCCACAACATCCAGTCCAACCTCAATCATATGAATAACGATGATGACGCAACAACCGACCATGAGGAAGAAGAGGTAAACGACGAAAATGAATTGGAAAAACTTGCCAATGATTTGACCACTCCTGAAGATAAGGAACACTTGGTAGACATTCATTCAGACGATGATGAAGAAGTCGAAGAATAATGTTTTATCTGGTCTTTCACAAAAAGTATCGTTCCTTTTATTTTTCTACTGGTGAGCATCGCTTGTATCTCTTTCGGAACGGTTAGATCTTTCATCGACCTCACCGCCAGGATAAACGACGCTATTAAAATCCCTATGAAGATATATATCATATTATTAAATGTTGACCGTCATTCTGGTAAGCGATGATTGTTGAAGCGCATCCAGAATCCGTATTTAATTAACAACGATCCTGGACAAGCCAGGATGACGAAAAAGTTTATTTTTTTACCGATTTAACCGACTTCGACTGATTCTAACTAATTTTAAAACTGTCTATCTTCCCACCTCCCACTCCTTTTCCTTCTCCCCCAGTGTAAAAATGATATCATAAATACCCGTTGAGGAATTTTCCATCGAACAGTGAAAAAATTCTGCCAACGAAACTGCAGTATATGAATGAGCTCTGTCTTTTTCACTCACTATACATCCCTTTTTTGAATATTCCAACTGTGTAATGTCGCTTATCCTGATACCATTTCCTTCGATCGTACGGGCTATCTGGTATGCAGTTAGGTCGCTTTTCGTATATAGTATTTGCACGCTCTTATTTTCGTCGCGTATTCGTTTGCTATAAAAAAATCCCTGGTATTTTTTGGCGAATACATTCGGATCAAATACTTCGTCTCCCTGTATACGTTTTACGGCATCGTTGGACTCGAGTAGAGTAATTTCTTGGGGACGCTTCGAAGCTATGGTCAGAGAAAGATATAATGTGTCAAAAAATGATGCATTTGTTTTTGTGAAAAATAAATCATATACAGTAGGCAAATGCGGACGATCTCCTTCTTTTCCAAAATAGATATCGACGTTGCGGGGATAGAATATATAATCTATAAATAACGAAGATGAGTAAGAAAATGTCCGGGTGAGAATATCAGGCTTTTTTTCGAGATCGGTAAGTTTTCTTACCGCCCCTACACGATAAGGTCCGTAACCTCCGGGCACCTCCACTTTCCAGTCGGCCAGGTAGTCTGTCATATAATGAACGTTGTCATCCTGTCCGAGAGACAGTATAAAAGGTGTTCTGTCGTATATCAGTATATTTATCCTATCTTTACGGATAAAAAAAAGTGATCTACCAAATGAAACCGCCAACACATAGAGAAAAGCTACAATAATAAAG
>JAUSJK010000021.1 GCA_030647255.1 bacterium | reverse complement strand
CGTATTAACAGGTAGAATAATGTTACCAAAGGTAGAAGGAAACGGGAGACGCTAACAGGTTTACGAATGTTACCATACAAAGGTTAAAAGTTATGGAACATTCGTATGAACATGGCGTCTAAGAAGGAATATATAAAAGCGATGCGGGAGCGATACTGCAAAGTGGTAACAAGGGAGGAAAAATCGCATATAATTTCAGAGTTAGTAATTTTTTTAAACTGTCATAGGAAGCATGCGATACGAGCATTACGGAAGAGAGAACTGAAACGAGCAATACCAAGGAGTCGGAAGTACACATACGGGATAGAGTTAAGTGAACCTTTAAAACAGATATGGGAAGTGGCAGGTAGACCCTGTTCTCAGAGGTTACAACCCCAGATGGGAAGCTTGATCAGACAATTACAGAAATTTAAAGAGATCCGGCTGTATGGAGATCAAGAGGAGAAGTTGTGTGAGATGAGTCATTGGACAATAGATCAGCTTTTGAAGCCAGAACGGGAACGATTGGCGGGGAAAGGAATTTCAGGTACTCGAAGGTCTCCCCTTTTAAAAACACTGATTCCTATCAGGACTGAGTTTGAGGGGGTAACGGAACCTGGAGATTTGGAGATGGATACGGTGTTACATTGTGGAGAATCAATTGCTGGGGTATATGGGGTAACTCTTAATATGATAGATATTGCCACCCATTGGAATGAGAAGCGGATGATGATGAGGAAAACGAAAGCGAAGGTAATTGGTAGCTTTCATCGCAGTCGTCACGGATTTCCGTTTCCTATCAAATCAATTGATTTTGATAACGGGGATGAGTTTGTAAACTGGTGTCTGTATGGATATTGTAAACGTCATACTATTGACTTCACCAGAAGTAGACCGTACAAGAAAAATGATCAGGCGCATATTGAGGGAAAGAATTTTATCTCAGTGCGGAAAGTTACCGGGTATGGAAGAATTACTGATCAACGAATCATAGATTTGTTTAATGGTCTGTATGAGAATGAGCATCGATTATTGACTAATTTTTTCTATCCAACATTAAAGTTAAAAAGGAAAGTAAAGGTAGATGGAAAAGTGAGGAAACAATATGAGGAAGCACAAACACCATATCAGCGAGTACTCAAATCAAAAGCTGTTTCAAGAGAGGTTAAACAACAATTGCGGAAACAGTATGAGTCTTTAAATCCGGCGGAGTTACAGCGCTCGATGGAGAAGAAATTACAGAAAATCAAAAAGTTACTTGGGTAACATTTTTAAATCTGTCAACGTCCTTACAGATTTTTACCCTCGGTAACATTTTTCACCTTGCAATTCGTTTGAAAGGTACGGTTGCAAGTTAACTGGAATTTTTATACAATAAGCGCATGAAAATCACTCTTAAACCACAAGTTATTTCCGCAGTTGTATGGAAAGAAGATAATTGGTATGTAGCCAAAGGACTTGAAGTAGATATAGCCAGTCAAGGCAAAACAAAAAAAGAAGCTATGAGCAACTTAAAAGAGGCACTCGAACTATACTTTGAGGACACTCCAAAAGAAGTACTTAATTCAATAATACCTCTTAGTGATGTCTCAGTTGAACGCCTACCTCTTGCTCATACCTAAACTGTTTTCTTCACGAATAATACTCGCCGCTCTTAAACGTGCTGGATTTGCTGTAGTTTCTCAAAAGGGTAGTCATATAAAATTAAGAGGAGTCCGTAATGGACGACTTTTAACAGTGATCGTACCCAATCATTCAGAAGTTGCTCGAGGGACATTTGGAAGTATCTTGCGACAAGCTGACATGACTCAAAAGGAGTTTGAAAGTTTCGTCCGCTAGTTTTTATTTATTTTTGAAGCACACCTCAGAGGTGAGCTTTGGGCTTTCTTATCAATCTTATTTCCACTCTTAGGTGGAAATAGATATGCTCTTGACGGCTACGTATAAATCACATATTATTAAAGAACTATATGTTAAATCCAAAATTTAAATACGTACTTCTCGCATTTATTATCGTTCTCGGAGGAATCTTCGTATTAAAAGCTAATTCCATAGTAAGAGCACAAGGAAAATCTGAAAGTATTCCCGATAAGTATATAGTCGTTTTTAAGGATAACGTTGTGAACCCTCAGGACGTTGCCGATGAAATGGCCCGTGTCCATGGTCTCTCTATTGATCATGTTTTTACTACTGCCATCAAAGGTTTTTCGGCAACTATTCCCCAAGCAAGATTGGATAAAGTAAAAAGCGATAGCAGTGTCCAGTTTGTTTCAGATGATAAGGTCGTTGAAGCATCTGCACAGACAACTCCCACTGGTATCAATCGGATTAATGCAACTTCAAATACAAACGAAGGAAATGGGATAGGCGTAGCCGTGATCGATACAGGTATCGATTTAACCCATCCTGATTTGCAGGCAAACATAATTGCAAACTATAGTTGTGTGAGAGGAAAGAAGACAGGCAAAGACGACAATGGTCACGGTAGCCATGTTGCGGGTACTATTGCCGCATTAAATAACACTACAGGCGTTGTCGGTGTCGCTCCTCAGGCAAAACTTATTGCCGTCAAAGTGTTAAATTCAAACGGCTCAGGAACATGGTCGTCGGTGATTTGTGGCATTGATTGGGTAACCGCCAATATAGTTAAATACAACATTAAGGTTGCCAATATGAGTCTCGGTGGTGGTGGGTCAAGTGACAACAATTGCGGAAACTCAAACAATGATGCTCTGCATAAAGCGATTTGTAAGTCGGCACAGGCAGGGGTTACGTACGCAGTGGCAGCCGGCAATGATAACTCAGATGCCAACAGCTCTGTTCCCGCAGCCTATGATGACACGGTCATAACCGTGTCTGCTCTGGCCGATTCGGATGGACAATCCGGCGGTTTAGGATCTCCGACATCATACGGAGTAGATGATACATTTGCCGGTTTTAGTAACTATGGAAGTGTCGTTGATATTGGCGCTCCTGGAGTTTCTATTTACTCAACATGGAAAAGTGGCGGCTATAGCACCATCAGTGGTACAAGCATGGCAACACCTCATGTAGCCGGAGCAGCTGCTTTATACATAAAATCACATCCTGGTTCGACATGGTCACAAGTCCGAGACGGACTAGTATCGGCGGCGGAAGGTCTCAATGCAGGTCATACAGATATATCTGGGCTTCATCCGGAACCCATCGTGCAGGCAAATAATCTGTAAAAATATTCTTCCCAATTTTTAAACTTTTTTACTTCATAAACAAAGTTAAATAATATAATAACGAGTGAGAGTTACTGTTAATCCTAATAATTTTATTTATTTAATGTTGTCTGTATAATTGAATATTAAATTTAGTTATACATTTGAGACCGTCCTGAGCGAGATAATTTCTAAATTGTACATATTGGTAAAATTTACATATGATTGTCACAAAAACTACTCCTTACACAAAGACAGAAATAGAAGAAGTGAAAAAAGAATTTGGTTCTTATATAAAAACTGTTATTGATCTGGATAAGCGAGTATGTTCTGCAGGTGCAAACCGCCATTTTGAATCTGAACAAATTCTTCTGGAGCAAAATTCTAAACAGACAGATCTCTGGGGTGGAGGGGTCGACATTGAGACTAAAACAATCGACTTTAATTCATTCATCAATATTCGTCCCACTCAAAAGAATATGAGTAACGAAATCCAAGATCCTAAAATAAGAAATAAATATGAAGAGCTTACAAAGTTTTTCTTTTCCAGCCTACTATGAAACTTTCTGACCAAGCTATAATTATTTCCTCTCTTTCTATGGATCTAAAGCGAGTCTCTATAGGTTTATATAGGAAGTCATTTTCCGTATCTGATCGATTTAAAATAGAGGCATTGGCTCGCATAGATGAACTTGAAGTAAAAACACTACCCACATATATTCAGTCTGTCGTGAGAAAGACAGAAAAAATTTTGAAAGAGGATGCGGTTAATACTGCCGAAGACATACTTATGTATAGCATCATTCTTCAAAACTATACAGTAAAATATTTACTACGGAATTAATTGTCCAATAACTTCGTCTATTGCAAATTGAACCATTTTGTCATACCATCTTATACTATGGATCAGAATCAGGAAATGATCTCTCACCAACAACCTTTATCTGTTCCACCTGTTTCCAAAAGGAGATTTTTTATCTACTTTCTTTATTCGTCTATTGCGCTCCTTTTAATTGCTATTGTAAGTATTTTAGTCCTTAATAAAACGGGTCTGCGATCTCTTACCTCCAGTGACACTCATGTGAATCAGGTTATCGCGTATGTGAAAAATACTACGTCCGAGGTATCTAGTTTACATTTTTATAGTCTCAATAAAAAAACGGAGGAAAAAGGTATAGTAGAGCTAAAACAGGACACGAAATCACTCATACAACTTGGCTCCTGGTCTCCTGATGGGCGTTATTTACCGGTTCTTGCCCTTGTGAATCTTGACAAAGAACAGAAAGATAAACGGATTATTCTTTATCTCTATGACTCTCAACTACTTACTTATAAAGTGATATATGATTCACCTGTAGATGGGGATAATTTGGATTGGGTGAGTATCTTCGGGTTTTCAACTTATTGGAAGGATAGTAATGCTTATATTCTCCATAGTAAATCCGACACCAACAGTGCTACACAAATTCTCACTTACATCACAATCGATGGGAAGATGCAAACTGAAAAAGCGCCAAGCGGTTTTATAGAAAGGAATAGTCAGATGTCTTATTCTGTTTCAAATAAACAAACTATAGATTCTGTAACAGTTGGCAATACCGTAGTCAAACTCCAAACTAATGGAAGTATAAACGGAGTTGTAGATGGAAAAATAGCTCTACTCAATGTTCCTCGCGGACCAAATATAGGCATTGACGACGGCGGAAACACGGCCAATACGACCGATTATCAAATGATACAGAAAGAGATGGACAAGTTGGAAAAGCAGGGGCTTTCAGAAGAAGAACTGCAAAAGAAAGTTGTAGATTTGCTTGAACCAAAAGGTGAGACGACATTGAAATTATATGACCTTAAAGGACAGCTTATTCAAACCATAAATCTGACCGAAAGTACTTGGTATACTCAAAGCGCCTTAGTCGAGCCATCACAACAATCACTCATAGCCCACCAGACTTCCGGATATTTTAAGCCGGAAAAAGAACGTTTTATTTTAATAACACCATCTGAGTTAAATAAAATTAAAATTCTTTTTGAACGATCTTATGAAAGAACCCCTAACTCGCTCACACAAGGAATCAGTTTCTTCTTGAGCAATGACGGAAATTGGATTATTTCCATGAGAGGATCCTATATAGATGACCCAAAAACAAGCACAGTATACCTAAAAAATATTATTACTGGAGAAGAAAAAGTGATTTGCGATACCTATTGTTTCGATTTTAAAGTGTATTATCCTCTCCATTTTAGTATAGGTATGTAATTATATTGATATATTTTATCCCTAATATCTAAACAATAAAAAAAACCATCCTCTTGTTTTAGGAGAGGGCTGGTTTTTGTGTGAGAAATAACATTACATGTCGGGAAGTGCGGCAAAATCTTTCATAAATTTTTCGTTCCCCACCCATTTGTCTGCATGTCATTGTTTTCATTTTGTATCACCTCCTTTCATATGTAAATAATATTTTATTATACGTTGTACTCTACTTTTATTAAATGGAATTTGGTGTTGTTAAAGATGGAGAATCAGCTCATGTGCGGTCAAGGGAAATATCCTCGAGAGATCTGGGATCTTCTATGGGTTCAAGATGGGTAAACACAGTCATTTTGGGAAACATCTTGCCAATAGTGAGTTCTATTTCTTCGAGTGTGTTATGACCTTTCTGTACTGTCCAGCTTCCCGGCACCAAAATATGAACAGACATAAATCTGCGTGTTGCAGATTGTCGTGATTGTAGTCCATGATATGATATGCCCTTATTTTTATATCTACTGAGAACCTCCTTAATTTTCAGTATATCTTCGGGAGCGAGTGAAGTGTCCATCAAACCCAGAGTCGATTGCTTCATTATTTTAAATCCTGTAATGACTATATTTAATGCCACTAAAAGCGCCACAATGGGATCTAACATTTGAATATGCGTCAATGAAACCAGTGCCACACCGACGATGACGCCGACAGAAGTCCACACATCTGTCATCAGATGATGCCCGTCTGCTTCCAGAATAATCGATCTCGTTCGTTTCCCTATTTTTAATAGAGTAATAGCGACTCCGAAGTTAATAAGTGACGCGATAATCGAAACCGTCAAGCCCATAGAGACTTGTTCTATCGGTCTGGGGTGCATCAACCTATCGACTGAAGTGATACCTATGCTGAGAGCAGCAATAAGAATGAGTATGCCTTCGACTATGCTTGAAAAATACTCCGCTTTTGTATGTCCATACACGTGGTCCTCATCTGGAGGTTTTTCGGCCAATTTAAGCATAAAAAGAGCCATGACGGCGGCTACGAGGTTGACAATAGATTCTAGGGCGTCAGATAGTAATCCGACGGAACCTGTCATGAAATACGCAGCACTTTTCAAAGATATAGTAAGAACTGCGGCCAGAATCGATAGCCACGCAAACCGAGAGAGAGAACTGTTGTTCATCGTTTAATTCTAATATAATTTAAAAATATAAACGCTATGAATATTTGTATGCTAATTGAACTCTAAATCAAATCCCCCATTTAAATTTACACTGTCGCAGGGGTTCAAAGCTCACCTCTGAGGTGAGCTTTGGAAAGTTATTAGAGGTAATATACCTTCACTTTATTGACTCTTGAACCTTCTTTTCGGCGTTTTTAACTTTTGCGTTACTACCTATTGACATATCAGCTGTTACACCATTCTTCTCTAATCCATCAGAGATAATAGCTCTTAACAAAGCTAATCCTGCACTTAAAGACGAGACGGCTGTCTTTCCCTTACCATCTACATCTTCATCTTTTTTGTATACTGTAAATCTATCAATATTTCCTAAACCTTCCATTAATTTACTCATATTTATTTCGCCTCCTTTCGTTAATAATAATTGAATAATCTAATAGAATTATATACCCAATATGTATAATATGCAATACTATAGGTTTCTGCTTTCAGTGATTGCTTCCTGGACGTTAGGGAGTAAAGTAAGCGTGATAAGCTCGTCAACTGAGATCCAGAAAGGCTTTGTTTCGTCTGTTTCTCGAAGATTTCCAGAATATTTTTTACATACAAAAACGTGCCAGTCAAATACTTTTACTCCATCTTTTTGCTCTATAGTCGCTCGATAAACTTTAGGCAAAGGAATAAGATCTGAGGAAGTAGTGACAAGCCCTGTTTCTTCACGAAGTTCCCGTACGGCCGCATCGATCGCTTCTTCGCCAGGTTCAATCTTACCCGAGGGGAGTCCATAAACGCCTGTCAGATGAGTCGCTTCTTTTCCATGCTCCACAAGGAGAATATTATTCCCGTTAAAAACAACGACACCTACAGACTGAATTAAAGGTATATCCATGAGATTATTATATTTAATGCAACCCGAAAAATATTTTATATATTTCAAAAAGGCCCCAAAGTGCAAGACCGATAAATGCGATACTTCCAATAAGAGATATGACGGGATGTTTGACGGTGGAGATTGTTTTTTCCGGGGAAATAAAAAGGAAAAGATTGAGAATCATATGTCCCATCAGTACACCCACTGAAAACCCAAATACATTGACGATATTAAACACAGGTACGTAGCCGGCAAAGTCATCAAGTCCTAAGATAAAAGGTATTGTAAACGAAGCCAGAAAAAGCCCGCTCCAATTTTTTTTCTTCTTCTCTGCTTTCATCGACACATGAGGAATAATATATTTCAAAAATACATGCGTCACTTTATTAAATGAACCTAATATTGACTCAAGGGTATTTGAAAAAACATAAAACCATCTGGGAAGTCTATACCCCTTTCCATGCGTATGTGCCAAGCCTTCTTCTGCCAACTGAAAAAGAACCAGGGCGGCGATAAAAATCATCAGAGCCAAAATCCAATCTACCTCTCGAAATATACTCCATATGGCAAGCACGACTATCGTCCCTAATGTATTGCCCGCAGCCGTACCTATTTCTATAGCCACTCTGTTTTTCCACCCCGGGTAAGATGACATCAAGTTGCCAATAAAAATGGCAAAGTCGACAGATGTCTTGAGATAGATCGTGATACCAACCAACACGTCTGCCCAACGAATCTGAAGGAGTATGTCCGTTTTTCCAAATCGATTGAGTATTCGTATTTCCAAAAATAAAAGAAAGGAGAACGCTACAAAGGCAACCACAGTAAGAATGAGAGGCACATATCGGGCAATGAATGTAGTTTCCGAGAGTAGAGATTTTTTTTTCATTTGTACATTGTACCAGTTATTTAGCCTTTTCTGGCGGTAAAAACCCTTTTTATAATTTCTTCTATGGGTTCATCTTCGACAGATATGTCCGAAAACTCCAAGCGCTTCGTGATATGAGAGAGAACTTCAGAAAGATGTGATCGGGGTGAGTCAATTTCGACCCGAGGAAACTCGTAACGAAAGTTGACTCCATCATGGAGGTGAAAATCATGAGGAAGCGGAGAGAGAAGAGTAACATATATTTTTTTGACATTCGAATATTGTGCCACAAGCTCGTCCAGCTTGCCGTCATATAAAATATGTCCCTGGTCAATGACGATAATACGCTTGGCAAGTCTTTCGACATCCTGCATATAGTGAGACGTGAGCATAATCGTCGACTTATATTTTTCCTGATACTCTTTTATAAACTTGACGATTGCCGACTGGGCGACAATATCGAGTCCGATAGTGGGTTCATCGAGAAATAATACTTTAGGGGTATGGATAAGAGCGGCGATAAGTTCTACCCGCATACGCTGACCAAGAGACAATGTCTTCACGGGCATTTTAATAATATCCGTAGCATCAAGGAGATCTACGAGATCTCCGACGGTTCGCTTATATTCTTCATCACCTATTTCATACACTGCCTTGTTGAACTCAAACGCATCTGTCGCCGGCAACTCCCAGAATGTCTGATTTTTCTGGCCCATGATAAACGAAATCTGCTTGAGAAACTCGGGACGCTTATCAAAAGGAGTCGCTCCGAGTACCTGTATATCTCCCGACGTCGGGTAGAGGATACCGGCGAGTACTTTCATCGTGGTCGTTTTGCCCGCGCCGTTTGGACCAATGAATCCGACAAGTTCATTTTCTCCTATTTCAAACGAGACGTCTTTGAGGGCAACGTGTTCCTTGTAGGATCGAGCAAATAAGTCTTTTACGACATTGCCTGTTTTGAACGGCGTTCTGTAAATTTTAGTTAGTTTGTTGACAGAAATCATATTGTAATTTTAAACTTTAAACTTTGAATTTTGAATTAATCTCATCCTCCCCAACTTTGATATTTTTTTAATGCGTAATGCCACAGTCTTAGAGATACAAGTAACATTCCCGATGTTATTATGACGCATGCAAAAATAAGTCTATAGTCAAGCATACCAAGAAGTGCCTTCACAGGAAACGTCATCATGATACCTACGGGCAGTATAAATGTAAATATACTTCTCAGAGGCTCCTTGTAAATGTCGATAGGAAGAGTGCCAACGCGAGTCACGTCTCTGTAGATCATCATGGCGTGATCAACCTCCGTCGTCAGTATTCCCAAAGCCAATACGACGATATGAAAACTGGCCGCCAGCATAAACGTATTGATCAATAAAATTAAGAAGAGAAAAATATGTCCTATATCTACAGACACGGCCAAAGGCAAAAAGTAAGCAAATAGGCCGCAATACAACACGAGCATTACCATATCCAACGGATCCGGTCCTCCGACAAGAATCCGGATAAAAGGGTGATAGGGTTTAATTAAAATGCCGTCGAGCTCTCCGTTTACCACCAGAGTCCGAAAACGATACACTTCACGAAAAATGAGCTGTGTCGTCGTATCGACAATGTTGAAGACGATAAAAAAAAGAAGAGTTTGGTTGAGTGTATAGCCGGCGAGTGTTTTGGTATTTGAAAGTAAGTAATAGACGAATAGGAAATAGAAAATAAAACGCAAAAATTTACCCACAAGAAAAAGGATCGCTCCCACATGGTTTTCAAAAGAGGTTTTCAATGCATTTTTCGATAACAGGACTAAAAGTGTCATATTTTTCTTCATATTATCTCCCAAAAAAACTAAATTCTTTCATTCCCTTATTCCAAATTTTTCTGGAAAGGAAATATAAAATAACAACCCATACCAGACTCATGAAAAAAGGAAATATCAACGAGACAGAAAATCCTTTCAGGTATATCCGCGTCGGTAAGTAATTAAAATAGGGGAATGGTGTAAATAAAAGGATGGTATATAAAGATTTTGGTAATATATCCAAGGGATACATGCTTCCCGAAAGAAGTGAAATAAAAATAAAATATATAAATCGGGGCGCCCATACTTCGGCCGTCCAGAAGGCAATAAGAGATAACAGATACAATACCAGGAATGAAATTAATATATTGATACATAATGAGACGAGTACCGCAACATAGACAAATGGGTCTGACTGAATAAACATCGGTGGTTTAAAAATGAGGATGATGGAAACTGTTTCTACTATTTGAAAAGATCCGTTGATCAGTTTATCCGCCGCTTCTTTCGTCAAAAGCTGGCGCAAGACGGAAAACGGTTTCATAATATAATTGATGACCTTACCGTCCCGTATCTCTCCCGCCAAATCACCCGTTCGGCTGGAAAAAAGAAGCGCTCCCAGAAGATTCATTATTAAGATATAGGTAAACATTTCTTGCCGGGAATAGCCAAATAAAGACACCTTATTTTCATATATTGCCGACCATAGAAAGAAAATGAGGAGAAAGTTGAGCACCATGCGAAAACGCCACAGTACAAAACTCAATCTGTAGATAAAATATTGCTCCAAACTTATCCGGAATAAGGTAAGAAATGAGTTCATAATATATATTCTATATGTTACTTTAAATTAGTTATATTATTCTTTCCAGATAATGAAATATACTATTGAATATAGCTTAATACTATATTACAATTCAGATTGTGTCTAATACTGGTGAGCAACCTAAAAGATCGCCAGATTCTCTTCCTGTAAATGAAGTAACTATCAAAGTTACACATCAGCGTTCTCGTGCAGGAAAATGTTCACTTGAGGGTAAAGAAATTGAAATTACCTTTAATCAAAATTCCTTTGGATCTTTAAATACAGATCCTCGCACTCAATGTCCAGAATGTCATATTGCTCTTATATAATAGATATGAAAAAAACAAATAATATCGCCACATTGAATACTACTCACTCCTAAACGGGGAGGTGGTTGGGTGGCGTAAGCTACGAAGCATAGACAATCAACTCTCCACAAGGAGAGTTTTTTTATGCAAAAAAATATTATTCATTTATAATACTTGTATGAATCAATCAGAACTAGATAATCTCAGACATTCATCGGCGCACCTTTTAGCAGCTGCCGTCATGGAAATATGGCCCAATACGAAAAGAACGATTGGACCGGCTATTGAGAATGGATTTTATTATGACTTTCAATTTTCACAACCCATCTCGGAAAAAGATTTCTCCCGTATCGATCAAAAAATGAGAGAGCTTTTGAAAAAGTGGGAAGGATTTGAGAGAAAGGAAGTGACAGAAAAGGAAGCGAAGGAATTATTTAAAGACAATCCATATAAACTTGAACTTATCGAGGAGATCTCCCAAAAAGGAGAAGCTCTTACTCTTTATACATCAGGCAATTACATAGACTTATGCCGTGGAGGACACGTAGAAAATCCTAAAGAGATGCTCCGACACTTCAAACTTCTCTCTATTGCGGGTGCTTACTGGAGAGGGAACGAGAAAAACACCATGCTTACACGAATCTACGGCACATCCTTCCCCACAAAAGAAGAACTCGAAAAACACCTATGGATGCTTGAAGAAGCAAAAAAAAGAGATCACAAAAAAATAGGGAAAGAACTGGAGTTATTTCTTATATCCGACGATATAGGAGCCGGATTACCTATTTTTACCCCTAAAGGAACCACACTTCGGACATTGGTAAGCGATTATTTAACACATAAAAAACAAGAAAACGGATATCAGTTTGTATGGACTCCACATATCGCCAAAAGCCAGATTTATCATACTTCAGGTCATTGGGGAAAATATGATGCCATGTTTAGCCCGATGAAACTGGATGATGAAGAATATGTACTGAAGCCCATGAACTGTCCGCATCATTTTCAGGTATACCTTTATCGACCGCGAAGTTATAAAGACTTGCCCTATCGAATAGCTGAAAATGGCACAGTCTATAGATATGAAAAAAGTGGAGAAGTAAGTGGGCTTCTCAGAGTAAGAGCACTCACTATCGACGACACACATACATTTGTGAGAATCTCCCAAACTGCTGAAGAGTTGGAAAAAGTACTCACCATGATCAAAGAAATTCTAAAAACTTTTGGGTTTGATAATTATAAAGCCCGCATTTCTATCTCTGATCCTGCCAATCCTTCTAAGTATCTAGGCTCCAGAGAAGCATGGGAAAAGGCTGAAAAAACCTTGCAGGAAAAGGCAGAGCAATTGTTTGGCAACGTGATCGTAGGAGTGGGAGAAGCAGCTTTTTACGGACCTAAAATCGACGTCATGGTACAGGATAGCTTGGGAAGAGAATGGCAACTTTCAACAGTCCAGCTCGACTATAATCAGCCTCAGAACTTTCATATGGTCTATACCAATGAAGAAGGCAAAGAAGAGTACCCCGCTATACTGCATATTGCCATGATTGGATCTCTGGAGAGGCTGTTGGGTATTTTGATTGAGCATTATGCTGGAGCATTCCCTGTGTGGCTTTCACCCATACAGGTTGCAATTCTTCCTATATCAGATAAGCATAGAGAACACGCTCAAAAAGTACTAAAAATCTTCCAGGAAGCTGGCATCCGAGCAGAGCTCAATGACGACAAGAAAACGCTTGGAGCCAAGATCAGGCACTCAACCTTGCAAAAAGTGCCGTATATGGTTATAATAGGGGACAAGGAAATCGAAGGAGCCGGTTCAAAAGTTTCTGTCCGAACAAGAGAAGGCAAAGACTTGGGACAAATGGGCACAAATGATTTTGTTGTAAAATTGAAAGAACATATTGAGAACTTTTCATAGACCACAACAACAGCAAAGAAAATATTATTTTACAAACTTTCGCATCGAGGCGCCTCAGATGAGAGTTATCGATGAAGAAGGAAAACAAGTGGGAGTGCTTTCGAAAGAAGAGGCTCTCCGCGAAGCTCAACAAAGAGAACTGGACTTGGTACTGATCGCACCGTCGGCAAAGCCGCCCGTAGCAAAAATAATTGATTTCAAGAAATTTCTGTATCAGGAAGAGAAGAAGCTAAAAGAAGCCAAAAAGGGAGTTAAAAAAAGTGTGGTGAAAGATATTATTCTCTCACTTTTTATAGCCCAGGCTGATTACGATAGACTTCTCAATAAGGGTAAGGATTTCTTAGCGGCAGGAAGCCAAGTACGGCTCAATTTGACACTCAAGGGAAGAGAGTTGGGGAAAAGAGATATGGCCTTCCAGTTGGCGAAGAGGTATATTACAGAACTGGGAGAAGTCAATATATCCAAAGAACCACGGTTTGAAGGTAGAGTGATACGCGCAGTTGTGGCACGAAAAAAATAAGATTTTGACTTTATAAACTTTAGACTTTTAACTAATTATGGCTCATCGGACTAGAAAATCAGCGGTAAAACGATTTAGAGTAACTAAAAATGGCAAGGTGCTTCACAGACACCATTGTGCCCGCCATTTACGGTCGAATAAGTCTAAAAGACAACTGAGAGATCTGAAAAAAATGAATGTCATGACGGGAAAACAAGCGGTAAAAGTAAAACAGATGTTGGGATTAGCATAATTAGAAATTAGAAATTGTAAATAGTATGGTACGAGTAAAGGCGGGAACATCAACACGAAGAAAACATAAAAAAATCCTTAAGCTTGCCAAGGGATACTGGATGACGCGCCGAAAACAGATTAAAAAAGCAACTGAAGCCGTCCTCCACGCGGGAGCATATGCCTACGCAGGAAGAAAATTGAAAAAGAGAGACATAAGAACACTTTGGATCATACGATTAAACGCTGCACTGAAAGAGAGAGGATATAAATATAACCAGTTTATCAACGCTCTCAAAACAAAAAAGATCGGCATTGATCGGAAAATTTTGGCCCAAATCGTCGTCGAACATCCGACCGTCTTCGATAAAGTCGTCGAACAGGTAAAATAGTAGAACTTCATCACCCAATTATGGTAAGATATGTTTCATGAACGGAGAAGAACTTCTTACCACACTGGATAAAGGAAAAAAGGAAATACATTCTTCATCAACTATTGAGAATCTGGAGGAACTACGTATCAAATGGCTTGGTCGCTCCGGTATCATCAATAAAAACCTTGAGACAATAAAGAATATTCCTGCCGATCAAAAAAAAGAGTTTGGTCAAAAAGTTAATTCCGTCAAAAAGGAAATTGAAACTCTTCTTGATACAAAAAAAAACGAACTACTTCAGGCAAACGAATCTGAAAAAAAGATAGATATAACGCTTCCCGGCACTCCTTACCCCCAAGGCAGTCTTCATATAGTCACCTACGCCATAGAGGAAATCAGTCACATATTTGAACGGATCGGATTTATCCGTATGACGTATCCCGAAGTCGAGTGGGAGTTTTTTTCTTTTGATAGTTTAAATATGCCACCGCAACATCCTGCGCGTGATGATTTTGAGACTTTTTTCATAGATTTTCCGGCTCATAAAGAATACGGAAAAATGGTTTTATCACCCCACACATCCTCTGGACAAAATAGAGAGATGAAAAGATTGGGAGACCCGCCAGTGAGAATGATTAATATCGCCAAATGCTACAGACCCAACTGGGATACCACGCACACACCTATGTTTCACCAGTTTGAAGGCGTCTGTATAGATCGTGACATCAATATAACGCAACTCAAAGGAACGATAGACTATTTTGCAAAAGAATTTTTCGGAAAAGACAGAGAGACTCGCTTAAGACCGTATCATTTTCAGTTTACTGAACCTTCGTTTGAAGTCGATATCACGTGTGATGTATGCAAAGGCACAGGAAAAGTCAAAAAAGAAAAATGCAAAGTATGTAAATCAGGGTGGCTTGAGTTAGGTGGCGCGGGCATGATGCATCCGAATGTACTAAGGGCCGGCGGCATAGATCCGGAAAAATATACAGGCTGGGCATTTGGAATAGGTGTGGAAAGGGTAATCATGATGAAAGAAGGACTGAAGCTCGATGATCTGAGGATAGTGTATGGAGGAGATATACGATTTTTGGAGCAGTTTTGACCTATGAATATCAAAATAACTTACAATTGGCTTCTTGAATATTTAGAGACGGATACTGATCCGTATGAGATTCAAAAATATCTTTCATTGTGCGGACCATCTGTCGAAAGAATAGAGAAGGTAGGAGACGATTTTGTTTTTGACATCGAGATAACCTCAAACCGTGTCGACTCAGCTTCGGTGTTTGGAATAGCACAAGAAGCTCAGGCGATACTGCCCCGTTTTGGAAAAAAAGCCACACTCAAATTCAATCCTCTGACTCAATATACTTTTTCTTCAATTGTTCCGACAGGTGAAAAACCATTAAAAGTGCAAATACTTCAGCCCGGTCTCTGTTCACGATTTACATCAGTAGTCATAGAAAACGTCAAGATACAACCTTCACCGGAACAGATTAAGAACAGACTGTCTATGTGCGATGTGCAATCTATTAATAATGTCGTCGACATCTCCAATTACCTGATGCTTTCTCTCGGACAACCGACCCATGTGTTTGACTATGACAAAATAGCCCGCCACACTATGATTATGAGAGAGTCAAAAAAAGGAGAGGAGCTTGTGACTCTTGACGGGAAAAAAATAAAATTGCCAGGTGAAGACATAGTCATCGAAGACGGAGACGGGAAGCTCATCGATCTTTGCGGCATCATGGGAGGATTCAACTCTTCTGTTCAAAAAGATACGAAAAATGTTCTTCTATTTGTACAGACCTACAACAAAAGAAAAATTCGCCGAACATCGATGACTACAGGACAACGTTCAGTCGCTGCAACCTATTTTGAAAAAGGGCTCGATGAGGAAAGGGTAGAACCGACTTTGGTTATGGGCATCGAACTTTTACAAAAATATGCCGGAGGAACAGTTGGATCACAAGTCACTGACATGTATCCTCATCCACATACTCCTAAAGAGATTGGAGTCTCTCTTGATCAGGTTAAGAAAATCATGGGAGTGAATGTGACGACCCAAGATTGCAAGAACATCCTATCTCATCTGGGATTTGAAGTTGAAGCATCAGAAAATATGATTAAAGTCACTATACCCACATGGAGAAGTCAAGATATAGAGATACCTCAAGATATCATAGAAGAGATCGCCCGCGTCTATGGCTATCATAAACTCCCGAATACTATCCAGCCAACAGTCTATGTACCTCAACCCAAGGAAGTGGAGTTGTTTTTTCAGGTACAGTCAAAAGTAAAGCAGTATTTGAAACATATTGGTCTTCATGAGGTGATGAACTATTCTCTTGTATCCAAAAAGTTGCTCGAATCATTTAATCTTCCTTTTGATGAACACTTGCGCATATCTAATACCATATCAGAGGAGATAGAGTACCTGCGTTCATCTCTTCTCCCATCCCTCGTCAAAAATATGCAAGATAATCAAGGGAAAGGAGATGAACTCAAGTTTTTTGAGATTGCTAAAGTGTATAAAATAAGAAAAGGAGATTTACCTGAGGAAACATATAAACTAAGTCTGGCCATCGATACAGATTTCTTTGATCTAAAAGGGATCATTGAAGCACTAATGAAAGAATTACATATAGAAAAGTACTCTGTTAACAAATCACATGGATCAGATGAATACTCTTATATCTCTCCTTCGAGTAAATCAGTGCTCAAAATCCAGGAGACAGCTCTCGGCCAGCTAGGAGAGCTCGCACTTGAAGTAAAAGACAAAATGAGTATAAAGAAGAATGTCTATCTAGCCGAGATAGACTTCATGTCTCTGGCTCTTAACTACCGATTGATCAATTCCTATACTCCTCCCAATCCATACGCGGTGATAAAACTCGATCTGACGATCGAACAGAATGAGAAAATGACATATGAAGATATTAAAAAGAGAGCGATGACTGAATCAAAATTTTTGCAAGGTGTAGAAGTGGTAAGTATGTATAAAAATAATATTTCACTACGCTTCTACTTTTCCTCAACGGAAAGAAATATTACAGAAGAGGATGCAAAAAAGGAATTAGAGGAAATAAAGAAAAAGATAGGTTAGAAAAAGTCAGCAAATAATTAAAAATGTAGTGGTGCTATACATCGCACCTTCATATTTAAAGTCATCCTGGTAAGTCTCTATGTTACTTCGAGACGCATCCAGGATCGTTGTTAATGTGATAACTACGATTCTGGAGTCATCTCGCTTTGCGAGATTCCCCAGAATGACGGAATGATTTTAAAAAAGGAACGGTTAGAAACCGTTCCCTACAATATTTCATACACTTTCTTCGAATTCTTCATTAAAGAGTGGTGACTATGGGTGTTGGGCCTGTCGGGGATGAATCCCAGGGCTTGTTGACTCCAATCTTGATTATCGAGTCGCCCTGTTTGTCTTTTTCATTCCGGGCGACCAATCGTATCTCATACGCTCCATCGTCCAGGTGTATCGTTTCGTTAATTTCTTTATTATCTCCGTCGATATCTTTGACTTTATTTCCATTGACATATATCTCAACTTTTTTAATAGGTGAAAGAGAGGCGATTTTGGCCTTTATTTCAACATTATTATTCGTCACCGTTTCCTTATCTCCCGGAGATTTGATTGAGGCGGCGACAATGTCTGATGATGCATCAGATGTTTCCGTTGGATAATGATATTTGTTATCCGTCTGCTCGCGAGCCCAGGCGTCAATCGCCTCCTGCCATCTGTTTTTTCCATCAATTGAGACAGGGTCATTTTCCGTAAACATAATGAAATCCTTCTCATCATACTGTCCCTGGCGGACTTCTACATCGTTGGCAATTTTTCCGTTTGCTTTGGAAATGCGTAGTTTTTTATAATAGGGAGATGTATCTTTGGGCTCCGTACCTTCGATAAAATATTCTGATCGTGTCTGACTCCCATCTTTTGGCAGACCTCCGAGAATGGGGTCTATCTGGATAGCTTTTACTTTGTCCGGTTTGTCAATAATACCATCGGGATATTTTTTGAGAAGTTCCTGCATGATGCGGTGCCAGATAGGGGAGGCACCTGTCGCACCCGAGGCAATCTTCTGGTTCATAGGGGAGTTGTCGTTGTTTCCCACCCACACACCAACTGCAATGGACTTGGTATACCCCATTGCCCAGTTGTCCCGCTTATCGTCCGTCGTCCCTGTTTTGACAGCGACAGTTTTCCCGGGAATTACCAGATATGAGTTGGGCCCGAACTCATCAATACGAGCGTTATTATCTGAAAGGATATGAGAGATGAGAAATGAAACTTCGGGAGAGAGTACTTTTTTTTCATTTGGTCTGGTTTTTTTATACAATACTTTTCCTTTGTAATCAGAGATCTCCGTGACTGCGGAGATATCCCGGCGTGTTCCACCATTGGCAAAGACAGTAAACGCTTGAGTCAAGTTAAGAAGCGTCATCTCTCCACCTCCCAACGTAATAGAAAGCCCAAACCGGCGCAAATTTTCATCTGTAGGGGCAAATGTATCAAGCCCCATATCCGAGGCCTTCTGCAAGAAATCTCGTACACCGACCATCGCCACCATTTTGACAGCCGGAACATTGTAAGAGTTTCCCAATGCAAAACGGATCTGTACGGGTCCGCGGAATTTACCATCGTAGTTTACCGGAACATAATCCGCTTGGCCTTGTTGAGGAAATACAGTCTTCACATCCATAAGTACAGTTGCCGGAGTATAGCCTTTTTCAAAGGCAACTGCGTAGGTGATAGGTTTCATGGCCGATCCAGGCTGCCTCAAACCCAAAGCAGCATTGAATTTGCCATATTTGTCGTCGTTGTAGTCATATGACCCGACCATCGCCAAAACTTCACCCGTTTGAGAGTCAAGAACCACCGCTGCACCATTACCTACACTATAGTCTTTCAGTTTGCCTATCTCTTCTTTGACTACTGTTTCGGCCGTTTTTTGCGCATCAACTGACAACGTCGTTTTTATTTTTACACCCTGTTCTATGAGTTTGGAACCGAACTCTTTTTCTATTTGATCTTTGATATAAAACACAAAATGGGGTGCGCCAATAGGAGACTTCGGTTCCGTAAATGCTACTTTATCCACATTTTTGACTGCGTCCGCTTCTTGCGTTTTCGTAATGTACCCGTCTTCTCTCATACGCCTGAGTACCTCTTTTGCTCTTCCTTTCCAAAGATTATTCTTACCTATGAAAGGAGAATAGATCGTGGGATTTTGAGGGAGTCCGGCAAGTATAGCCGACTCAACGAGGGTCAGATCCTTTGGCTCCTTGCCAAAATAGCTGCGGGCCGCCGTACCTATACCATAAAATGAGCCACCGTAAGGGGCTTCGTTTAGATACATTTCGAGTATCTGATCTTTCGTATAGCGGCGTTCCGTCTCCATGGCGAGTATCGCCTCTTTGATTTTTCGTGAAGGAGTCCGGCTGGCATCAAGAAGTACATTTTTGATAAGTTGTTGGGTAATCGTCGAACCACCTTGAACCCCTCGACCAAGAGCCGTACTTAAAAAGGCTCGTATGATACCTGTTTCTGAAATACCTTTGTGAGAATAAAAATTTTTATCTTCGACCGCAACAGTAGCTTTTTTGACATAGTCGGTAATATCGGCACTCGCCACAGGAAGCCTATTTTTATCTTTATACATCTCGTATAAAATTTTCCCATCCTTGTCATAAAAAACAGTCGAGTTTTCGCTTCCTTGAGAAAGTTTGCCAGGAGATGGAAGATCGCGGGCGTACCAGGCAAACACGGCAAATGAAAGTATAAATCCAAAAACTAAACAGCCGGCCAAGGCAAAAAGACCGTAGAGAAGCAGTTTCTGGCGAACCTGTTTTCTTCTCAAATTCAGTCTTCTATACATTTGCATACCGTAAAGTATACAAAAAAATTTAGTATATAATATTTATACCATTTCGCTGTCATTACCTAACTAATCGAACTGACAGCTACATTAGGTATAATACCCAACGAAGCTATCTAGTATTAATGGTTTGGCGAAGTGGTATTACATCATGTTGAAGCTTAAAAAGACATTCAAACCTGAAAACATCTGGAAAGTTATCGTGATTATATCTTCCGTACTCCTGATACTTTCAAGTCTCGCGCCTTTGTTTTTGAGATGAGAAAGAAAAAAGAGAAGTGAGAGAAGAGGTAGATAGAATAGAAGGATTAGAAAAATAAAAAAGAATATGGATATTTTTTCTTCTATAGAGACACTTCCTCATACTCACAGCATCACAATTAAACGCCTAAAGGCTCTTGAGATACACACTCTTTTTGATCTTCTCAATTACTTTCCCACACGCTACGAGAACTACTCAATTATTTCGCCTATCAGTCAACTACAAGACGGGGAAACGGTGACAATCCGAGGAGTCATCGAGGACTTCAAAAATGTGTATACCCGACGTATTACAATTCAGAAAGCCATCATTAGTGACACCGGAGGAAAGATAGAAGCCGTCTGGTATAACCAGCCATTCCTCTCCCGAGCACTACGGAAGGGGCTTGAAATATCCGTTTCCGGACCGATTACACGTTTTCTGCATACATTTTCTATCGAACCGAAAGAATATGAAATAATCGTTCCGGGTAAAACTCCTATCCATACTGGAAGAATCGTACCTATCTATTCGGGAAAAAAGAATCTGACCTCAAGAACTCTTAGAGACAAAATATGGAATATGCTTACCACACTTTCGGAAAATGGGATACTTGCCGGCGTTACAGAACCTTTTCCTTCAGATATATTCGCCTTCAACAGTCTGATGGATATCCACAAGGCTTATATGGCGATTCATTTTCCCGCTACACCACATGATGCTGACCTTGCCCGCGCCAGATTTGCGTTTGAGGAAATGTTCACCATTCAACTTTCGTCCACACTCATCAAAAGAGAGTGGAAAAAAGAAAAAGTCGGTTTGCCATTCACGCTGGATGAAACCAGGATGAAAAAAATTGCAACATGTATCGCCGGTCTCCCTTTTGAATTGACACAAGCACAAAAAAGATCTATTGATGAAACTCTTGAAGATCTCAAAAAAAATCACCCGATGAATAGGTTTCTCCAAGGCGATGTGGGTTCAGGAAAAACGGTCGTTGCTGCAATTGGAGCCTACGCTTCTTTTCTCAATGGCTATAAAAGCATCATCATGGCGCCGACAGAGATACTCGCCCAGCAGCATTTTCAGACGCTTTCACAAATGTTTGAAAAAACAAAAGTTAAGGTAGGGTTGCAGACAGGTTCTATCAAAATGGTGTCTCCCAAGAAAAAAAATACGTCATTATTTGATGAATTTGATATTGTTGTTGGGACACAGGCGCTTATCAGTGAAAAAATGAAATTAGACAGTGTCGGACTTGTCGTCATTGACGAACAGCACCGATTTGGTGTTGCTCAACGGTCAGCTCTCAAAGAAAAAGGAGTCAATCCGCACCTTCTCACCATGACCGCTACACCCATACCCAGAACTGTGGCTCTTACCATATATGGAGAACTGGATCTCTCCGTAATCGACGAGATGCCCAAAGGACGGACTCCCATCAAAACATATGTCGTCCCTCAAAAAAAAAGATATGATGCATATATCTGGATTAAGAAAAAAATACGTACTGAACATACACAGGTTTTTATCATCTGTCCCCTGATCGAAGAGTCCGAACACGAAACACTCAAATCAGTCAAAGCAGCCGAAAAAGAGTATGACCACCTTAAGACAGACGTATTCAAAGACTATACGCTTGGGCTTCTTCACGGAAAAATGAAACCCAAAGAAAAAGAAGAGATCATGAAGCAGTTTAAAAATAAAACAATCGATATTTTAGTATCAACATCCGTCGTAGAAGTCGGTATCGATATACCTAATGCCTCTATTATGATCATCGAAGGAGCGCAGCGTTTTGGTATGGCTCAGCTTCATCAGCTCCGAGGTAGAGTTGGGAGGGGAAGTGTCCAATCATACTGTTTACTTTTTACGGATGCCACAGAACAAACCACTACAGAAAGACTCATTTTTTTTGCCAAGCACATCAATGGGATGGAACTCTCCGAATACGACATGAAACTACGAGGGCCGGGACAACTTTATGGACTCCAACAACATGGGTACACGTATCTCAAAGTGGCCAGTTTTTTTGACTACCCGCTCATAGACAAAACAAAACGCGCCGTCACCTATTTCCTTGACCGCTATAGACTCACAGAGTTTCCCGAACTGCAAAGAAAAATGGAAAAATTCCGCATAGAACAGGTAAG
>JAUSJK010000019.1 GCA_030647255.1 bacterium | reverse complement strand
CTTTCATCGGAATTTCACTAGGATGTCAAACCCTGGTGAGGTTCCTCGTTGCGTTTCGAATTAAACCACATGTTCAACTGGTTGTGTGCCTCCCCGCCAATTCCTTTGAGTTTTAACCTTGCGGTCGTACTCCCCAGGCGGTCTGCTTAACGGGTTACCTTCGCCACACCCTAGATTAAAAATCAAGGATGCAGCTAGCAGACATTCGTTTATGTCTAGGACTACGCAGGTCTCTAATCTGCTTCGCTCCCCTAGCTTTCGTGTCTCAGTGTCAGTCAACTTTTAGAGATTCGCCTTCGCCACTAGTGTTCCCGAGGGTATCAACGCATTTCACTACTCCTCCCTCAGTTCCAATCTCCCTAAAGAAAACTCTAGCTTGATAGTATTATCTCCATGTTCCCCGTTGAGCGGGAAAATTTAAAAGATAACTCATCAAGCCACCTACACGACCCTTTACGCCCAGTGATACCGGATAACGCTTGAGGCCCACGTATTACCGACGCTTCTGGCACGCAGTTAGCGGCCCCTTTCTAATAAAGTACCGTCAATCCCGATGTAACATCGGGACTTCTTCCTTTACCACAGTAGTTTACACTCGTTAGAGCTTAATCCTACACGCGGCGTCGCGCGGTCAGACTTTCGTCCATTGCCGACTATTCCTGATTGCTGCCTCCCGTAGGAGTGGGGGCCGTGTCTCAGTCCCCCTCTGGCTGACCACCCTCTCAGGCCAGCTATCCGTCATAGGCTTGGTAGGCCATTACCCTACCAACTACCTGATAGACCATAGGCTCATCTCTTACCGAAAAGTTACTTCCTTTATCCCGATTTGCATCGGGAACTATGGGGTATTACTCCCGCTTTCGCGGGGCTATTCCCCAGTAAGAGGGAGATTCCTATGTATTACTCAGCCGTCCGCCGCTCCTTGACTTGCGTCAAGGTCGCTCGACTTGCATATCTCAGGCACGCCGCTAGCGTTCATCCTGAGCCAGGATCAAACTCTTAAAAAAAATTAGGAGTTTTTACATTCCTAACCCGATTTCTTAAACTATAATCCCTATTTGTTAAAGTGCAAAAAACGCTTCAAAATTCAAAGAAGTTTAAATATTGTATATGAAGCTAAGTTAAAAGTCAAAGGCATTCGACGTTATCTACGTCATCCTGGTAAGTCCTTCGGCAAACTCAGGACGCATCCAGGATCGTTGTCAATGTAGTAACTACGATTCTGGAGTCGTCATAGTGAGCTTGTCGAACTATTCCTCCCCAGAATGACGAAATAGTTTACAGTTTTTTTATACTAAATACGAAATACTAGATACTAAATACTACTTATACCCAAACAATTTAAACAGGTGCTCGGGATTTTTGTCTATATTCATCAGTCCATAGATTGTTGTGTCGGCATAATGTTCTGTTATAGTCACGGGAATCTTGAGTTCCTGTGAAAAAAACGTATCTATTCCGGGCGCTTCGCATAAAGCTCCGCTTATCGTCAGTCCATTTTCAAATACGTCGTCGGCTATTTCGGGAGGCGAAAGTTCAATCAGTTCTTTGAGAGCATCGACGATCTGGTTGAAGGTAGTCAAAAGGGCCTCTTTTATATCGGATGTCTTCATGTGTATCGACTTAGGCAATCCTGTTTCGAGAGATTTTCCCCGAACAGTCATTGTCTCCTCATCTTTATTAAAACGTAAAAGGTTTATTTTTAATTCTTCACATGTTTTTTCTCCCAATACAACCCCGTGTTTAAGGTATGTGTAATTGGCAATAAGTTTATTCATGTGCTCTCCTCCGAAGCGGAGTGTTTTTTGGGTGATAATTCCCCCACCGCTGACGATGCTCAACTCGATGAGTCCTCCTCCGAGATCTGCTACCAGATTGGGGGTATGAGAAAAAATGTCAAATCCACACCCGGCGGCGGTAGCAATGGGCTTTTCAAGTACATATACTTGTGAACATCCGGCTTTTTCCAATGCCTCTTCGACTGCTTTTCTCTCAATTTCGGTTGAGATACTTGGTACGGATGTAAACGCTCGTATAACCGGTTTAATAAAATGATACTGACTCATATACGGATAGATCGATTTTTTGGTAAAATATTCGATGAGGGCTACTTCAGCATCAAAATCAGAAAGGATTCCATTCACTACCGGTTTGACGATGGTGATAAAGTCGGGGGTTTTACCGAGGATTATCTTGGCTTCAGTGCCGAAAAAGATATACTCTTTGATTTTAGAGTTATATCCCAGATAACTTGGCTCCCTTAAGATTACTCCCTTATTTTTGATCGCAATACGGGTGTTTGATGTTCCTAAATCAAAATAGACATTAAGAGAAGAAATAAAGGGTATGTGGATTTTTTTAAGTTTTTCGATAAAATGTAACATACGGTAAAAATATCAAAAATTAAATATGAGATATCAAAATGAATACAAATAACACATTACTAAAAACTGATCCTAAATTCGTTCGGTTTATTAGACTTCTCTATTATACCCTTTTTGTTTTGACCCCGTTCATTATGTTTTCCGGAACATCAGAGCTCTTTGAATTCAATAAAATGGTCACTATCTATACTCTGGCGACGTGTATCGCGGCTATATGGGCTATTGGGAGGATAAAAGAGGGTAAACCATTATTTCAATTCTCCAAAATTTATATTCCTTTTATCCTTTTTTTTCTTACTCAGCTTGCATCTACGGTGAAATCTATAGACATTCACACGTCTCTTTTCGGCTATTACGGTCGGTTTAATGGAGGACTAGTATCTCTGATTGCGTTCTATATCTTGGCTTATGTTGGCCTTCACGTACTTGACATAAAAATGATCAAGAAGCTTCTTAGTCTGAGCATGCTTACCTCTGTCGGGGTGATGCTTTGGGGTCTGCCGGGACGGGTCGGGTACGACATGTCATGTTTTGTATTTACACACCAACTGGGTAACTCGTGCTGGACAGATCAGTTTCGTCCTGCAGAGAGAATGTTTTCTACTCTCGGACAGCCAAACTGGCTTGGAGCATACCTGGCGATCCATTTTTGTATTGGGCTCTATTTTTTGGTAAAAAAATTTATTATTCATAAAAAAAATGAAGAAGAATCTTCTTGGTTGAACTCGATTTTTTCAGGCATATATATTGTTCTTACGTATGTCTGTATTCTATTTACCCGTTCCCGATCAGCACTCATCTCTGTCTATGTAGCTTTGGGAATTTTTATTGTCCTATTTCTTTTTTTTGAAAGAAAAAAAGCAGTTGAGCTTTTGAGATCAAATGTGATCTATCTGACGGCCATTTTACTTTTATTCAGTACTGTCATTTTTAAAACGGGTATTGGGAGTGTCGACCGCATTCTCTCCTTTCAATTTAAAACTGCCACTACTTCTCCCAAACAGGTAGAAAAAAAACCAAACCCACCATCTCCTGAAGATTTTACACAAGGGGTGACCGAATCATTTGATATCCGTAAAATCGTCTGGGATGGAGGGATAAAACTGGGTATGAGAAACCCCGTGTTTGGGACAGGCGTTGAGACATTCGCCTACGCTTACTATATGGTTCGCCCCCGAGCACACAATCTGACGACAGAGTGGGACTTTCTCTATAACAAAGCTCACAATGAATATCTCAATTTCTTTGCGACAACGGGTTTCTTAGGAATAGGATCGTATCTTTTATTGATTGGATCCGTTCTTGGATTCGCTTTTGTTACCCTGAAGAAAAAGAGCCCCGATGAAACTACCGACGAAAAGCTACTTATCATTTCTTTGGTGTCGGGATACAGTACTATTCTCATAACCAATTTTTTCGGGTTTTCGACTTCAACGATCAACTTATTTTTCTACGGTATTCCAGTCTGGATATGGATCTATGCCGGTTATACGGTAAGAGTAAACGATAATAAAAGTACCACGTCACCACTGCAAAAAAATGTACCGATAGCATTTATCTCTGCCTCAGCTTTATACATATTATTCTCAATTCTATGTTACTTTCAAGGGGATCTGCAGTACTCTATCTCGGAAGTCTATACCCGCTCAGGTGAGTTTCAAAAAGCGGCTCAATCACTTGATATCGCTCTCAAATGGCGACATGAGCATGTATACGAAGACAAACTTTCCTATGCACTTGCCAATATTGCATATGCCGCCGATTATCAGAAGGAAAAAGATACGGCCGATAAACTGCGGCAACTTTCGGAATATTACAACCTGAAGAGTCTCAAAGCTTCCCCTTCAAACGTCCTTTACTGGAAAACAAGAGCCAAAGATTATTATCTTTTTTATCAAATGACTCTGAAGCCCGAAGAAATACAGGAGGCGATTCGTTCTCTTGACGAGGCAAAGAAGCTTTCCCCCACTGACCCTAAGATTCCCTACAGTTTAGCCATTTTCTATTCTTTACTGGAGGATGAGTCAAAAGATAAGGTAAAAAAGACGGAATATATGGAGAAATCTATTGAAAGTATCAATGAGGCGATATACCTCAAGCCCGATTATCGGGACAGCTACTCTCTTAAAGGACAGCTGATGAAGAAGTTTGGCCGAATTCAAGAAGCAAAAGACGCATTCACGTTCATTCTGGAAAAAATAAATCCCCAAGACGCCGAAGCAAAAAAAGAGTTAGAGAGTTTATAAAATAGTCTACGGTATTGTATTGGAGCTGGAGATACCATAGTTGCAATCTTTATCTGCTTGTACGTTACATTTGACTGCAGTACAGGTATCCAACTTAATAGGCGTGATATTAGAGGTGTCCATCGTGTTTTCTAAAAGAGTATATAGTTGATATTTGGTGGGGGCAGTAGCCGAGTCGACACAGTAGACGTATGCGGCGCCACCTGGCAGTACTGCTATTCCAAATACGACACCTTCAACATAAAGAGGATCGTTCGGTATTTTTTGCATATATATTTTTCCCGATACGGGGTCATATAGGGATGAGCCTGTTCCAACAGGGCCTGAGAAACTCAGTTCTGTTGTGAGAGGATACATTTTCTTATCTTCATAATACATCTCGACCGCCTTTTGTACTTGTTCAAGATCTCCTTTTCTTCGAGAATCCCGTCCTTTTTTAAGAGACGTGATGAAATTTCCCGATACCATAGCCGCCAGTACACCCATGATGGCAATGACTAAGATCAGTTCGAGGAGTGTAAAACCCTTTTTTACCTTCATATTTATATATTACTAGTTATCGAGTTTTTTTGTTGTAATAATATATGTGGATAGTTTATACTTTAGCATCAAAATAATAAATCATAAAAATGACTCTTATCGCTAGATTATCAGATAAACTAAACAAGCCTTTTATACCTGTATGTATAACTCTCATATTATATATTTTTTTCTTAGTTTTCTTACTTCAATACAAAAATAAGGATATTACTTCTTTGATTACTGCAGGTAGTCAATTTACAAATAAGAAAGAACTAATCAGTCGGATCGACATACTTTCCGACTCGTCGGGTTATGATGGACAATTTTTCTATCGTTTAGCACTAAATCCATTTACTCAAAAGCAAAAAGAATACGGAATATTGTTAGATACGCCCTTCTATAGACAACAGAGGTTGCTATATCCTCTCATGGCCTCCCTTATCTCATTAGGAAATCCATTAGTAATTCCTTATGCAATGGTGATTGTTAACATAATCTTCCTATGCATTTTAGCCTTATACGGGTGTCTTTATGCTCAGCGGAGAAAAAAACATGCTCTATGGGGCTTAGTGTTTTCTTTATACGCAGGCTTTTTATTCACACTTTCTCGTGATTTAGCGGAAATTATTTCCTCAGGATTTTTTTTAGCAGGTCTTTTTTACTTTGACAGCAAGAAATTTAAATTGGCTAGTCTTTTATTTTCGCTGGCTGTGTTGACAAAGGAAACAGCAATGATCCTTCCTCTATCAATATGTATGGTGGGCATATGGGAAAGAAGTATAAAGAAAATCGTTGTAGGCATTCTGCCAGTAGTAACTTATTTCATTTGGCATGGGTGGCTGATTTATAATTGGAAGGAAAACACAACATTTGGGGTACAATCAAATATGGATATACCTTTTCGAGGTATATGGCTATCAATAAAAATAATGCCTCAGCAATCTATATATTTACAGAATACCTACTTTCTTGAATTGTTATTTCTTTTTTCCATATCTCTTCTCTCTTTTATTTATATACTGAGAAGAAAAATTAATTTATATCTCATAACTATATTAATACTCTACAGTTTATTGTTAGTTTCCTTGTCGCTTAATGTATGGAGAGAAGATTATGGATTTATGAGAGCTTTTTCAGAGATGTTTATAGTCATTTTCTTTATTTTGATGAGATTCAAAACAAAAGCAGTTATTGTTGCCGGCTTAATTTCTATATCATTGTGGATTTATATTGGTAAAGGCCTTCTTACCCTTCGGTAATTTATTTTTATCAAGATTATATGAAAAAACATTTATGGGTGATATTTATTCTTATTATTATAGTGATAACTCATTTCGGCTTAGATTTTATCAGCGGAAGAGCGACATTTTTTGCTCCAGATGTATTTCTATCTGACCAAATCCACCTAAATTATTCATTTAAACATATCCTAGCTAACCAACTTCATAATAACTTATTTCCTTGGTGGGAAGAAACAGTAGCAGGAGGATTTCCTTTTATAGGAGAATCTCAAATAGGTGCTTTCTACTTACCAAATATCGTCTTATTTCGTTTTCTTCCCTATGTGCTTGCTTATAATTTTTCCTACATAGTGTGTTTTTTATTAGCAATGATTGGCTGTCATCTATTATTTTATGAAAAAACTAAGAATAAAATAATCAGTTCAATGGGTGCTATTGGTTTTGTGTTTTCGGCTCCATTTTACCTCCAGATGGTTCATATGAATCTTCTCCAGACATATTCTTTGATACCGTTGATATTTTATTTTTACTTAAAATATTTTCAATCGAAGAAAATCAAATACATATTACTAACGGCAATATGTATATCCCAACAAATATTTGCGGGTTATATCATGACTCCCTTTATGACGATTGTTTTTTTATCTCTCTATTGTCTTTTACATCTACTTTTTTCTGATAAAAGAAAGGTGAGCGAAAGAATAAAAATCTTTAACTCATCTACACAGACAATTAAAATAATGGTAGTTATTACTTTTTTATCGATCTGTCTGTCTTTTATTCAAATTGTTCCGCAATTAGAATATAGTCGATTTTCTAATAGAGCTCATGGTGTGGGCACAGATTCGTTAGCAGCATCACTAGATATAAGCTTTCTTAAAACACTGTGGAAACTTGATGGAATAGGAAGTTTAAAGAACGGATTTGATAAGGCCATATACAACCATTATCAAAATCTAATGTGGGATGGTAATCTTTATATAGGCGCAGGGATATTTATTTTTACTCTATTCTCGCTTTTTTATTTAAAAGGTAAATATAATCTTCAAGTAAAACTAACTTTTTTTCTTTCATTCTGCGGCCTTATTTTGGCTATGGGTAAAAATTCTCCTCTATATATTCTCTATTTATTACCGGGATTTAATTTTTTTAGAACTCCATCGAGATTTACTATTTTCTTTTCTTTTTTCTTTATCTGGTGTTTTGTTTTAATATTTAATCAACTTATTGAGTTTATCTTAAAACGTTACGGAAAAAATCTGGCAAAAGTTCTACTAATAGGCCTGTGTTCAATCGTTATAATGGAGACGATATTTACATACATTCATTATTTTCCTACGATTAGGACAGAAGGGCTCGCACATGACAAGGTTGGTTCTTTTATCACTTCGCATTATAAAGGCGTGATGGATGGAGATTATTATATCTATCAAGTAGGGGGGGAATTGGTATGGAAAATAACGATGGATGAATGGGGTTGGAAAGATATGGATATATACAAATTTTTATTGCAGTATCAAATAGGAAACATTTCTACTACACGGGGCATATATTCTAAAAATTATTTCTCAGGTTCAGATTATTTTCCACAAACATATTACGAGTCGAATAAATTATTAGAGAAAAAAATATATAAAGATGGTTTAACCTGGTTTACTAATGAATTGGGAGCCAATAGTTCTTCTCGTATTCTACTCAATAAAATTATGAATCAAAAGACGTATTTATCAGCTGAAAGTATATATTATTTACGTTCAAGAGGAATAAAACTTCTTATTAGTCCTTTTGAATTCTCAGATAGCAAGTATGTGAAAAAAGTTTTTACGGATACGACTAAGTTTCAAAACATAACTTATAAGGTACATGTTTATGAAATGAGTGATCCTTATGAAAAACACTACATTCCTGATCTTATAAGTATATATGATCCTTCAAATGTAAGTAATAACGTACCGAACAACACCCAGAAGATTATAGAGGTATCAGAAAACGATTATTTTCTCATCAGCGGTACTGGCAATAATGCAAAAGATAAAATAACATATTCTTATGTAAAAAAACAGAATGGAGCGAAAGCTATAGTGGTGAATGCACCCTATAGTGGAGTTTTAGCATCTACTCAGTCAAATTATCCCGGATGGAAAGCTTATATAGACGGTAAGCCCGCTCGAGTTTTAACTATAAATATAAATCAAAGGGGTCTTTCTATTCCAAAAGGAACACGTACGATAGAGTTTAAATATGAGCCACGATGGCTGTTGTTAAGCATTTTTGTCAGTTCGATCTCATACGTGGTGATTTTTTTACTTTTACTTATCTATTTTAAGAAGAAGCCTTAGTCGATTGTTCCTTCTTCTTTTGAAGATATAATTGCGAATACTCCTCAGCCTTTTCCGAATTATTATAACAATTTCCATACAGATCAATCATGTATTTATATGTATCTAAATGATTCTTATCAATGTTGAGAGAAATATTTAAATCTTTCTCTGCCTCTTTACACTTATTTTGTTTTATAAGAACTCGTGCAAGTGCAATATAGGCATCGGGATTATACGGTACATAATCAATCAATTGCTTAAATTCACTTTCGGCGTAGTCATATTTCTTTGCTTCAAGAAAAGTTAATCCAAGACTTTCATGACCTCTTCCATAGACACGCAATACATCTGCAAGTAAAAAATTTCTTCTTACTCTCAGAGATCCCATATAAGGAGAATGAAACTTTTGCCAAAGTGTCAAATTTTGACTAATAAGTTCATTTTGCGATGGAAGTTTAGTATTTTTAGGATAGTATTTCCACAAAAGCCCATGAGGCAGCCATGTCTCAGGAACTGAAGGTATCGGCTGGGGATACATAATAGAGTGTGTACTTCCATTGATCTCAAAGAAATTTTTGAGGTATTGAGCTTGATCCAAATATACTTTGGGAAGAAGAATATCAGGATAAGCTTTATGGACAAAATCTCTATACTCCTGTTGCTGTAAGAAATCATATCGTATTATTTTTATATCGGGCCTTACTCCGAGAACATAGTGAACATATAAGCTGTTGTAAAGTGCAGTATCACTATCCAAAGAAATGATTCCATTTTTAGGAACACTTTCAAGTAGATCTCTTCCTAAATTTTCTGCTGTTATATCATTCTTAAGTATAGAAATCTTTTGATATCCGTTGATAAAAATGATGGCGACATATAATATAGAAAATATTAATATAATCCTATATATGGTTAATTTTAGATATATATTTTTTATTAATGCTGGAAAATAGCTCGATACATATATAAGCCCAAATGTAATACCTATAACTATAAATATATATGGTATGACAAGAAACTTTTCAAAAGTACCGAGGTGGAACTCCAAAACTAAGGGAAAACTTGCATAAAAAAAGAAAAAGATGGAAAAGAATATAGATATAAGGAAAAAGGTAAATAATACTTTATTCCTCCTTTTTAATTCGAAGAATCCTAATACTACTAATACTGCGCCGACTATTTTTATATCCCTTAGAGTGAAAATGAAGAACTGCAGTATATTATTTAATCCAGAAATAGGATTAAAAAAAGAACTACCTGAAAGATTAAATGTTCCATAGGATCCCCGTGTGATAAGCTTAATTAAACTCATCAAATTAACAGGATGTTCGTAATCCAATGGCGGATAGTTTCGAGATATAATAAAAAAATAGGCATATGGAATACTCCCTATGAGGAAAAAGAAGGTAAAGAGGACGTTTTTTCTTATAAGTAGCTTAAGATCTTTTTTTTTAACTAGTAAGTAGAATATACCAGGTGTTATAAGAAGAATAATATAATTATGAAACAGAGTAAGAGAAAATATGAGCGCAAATATATATAATTTTCGAATATCTTTTTTTTGATAATAACTTATGATGAGATAGAGACAAGATATTATTCCCAGATTTAGAACACTGATTACCTCCGGCACTTCTGAAAAGAGCCATATGGGATAAAGAAACGCGTAAAGCAGTGTGCCTATAAAGGAAAAAAATGAGCTTTTAGTAAGTTTTTTTAATAATAAGAAAAAGACTACTTTAGTAATAAGAGAAGGAATAGATGAAAGTAGTGATGCTTTCCAGGCGGGAGAAAAAAAAGGAATGTATTTTACTAGGAGACTACCTAAAAAAGTATAAAGAGGAAAACCGGGAGGATGCGGAATGCCGTTAGTGACCATTGCGGTCACCAGTTCTCCCCCGTCACCACCGTATATACTGACTGACTGATAGTAGATATATATAGATCCGATTATAAGAGAGATTATAAAAAGCAGTATCTTTTCTAGTGTATTCTTGTTCATGAACTACTAAGTATATCAGTTGTTAAGCTTATTGCACACACCAATAACATGAGTTTGTTGTGCCACAGTCCACTGCTCCTGGGCATGCAGTATTTACAACCCCATATTTATCATATTGAGTATTTGTCTCACATTTCATTGCTTTAGAAGTTGGTAGATAACATACCCTTACTATGGCATTTAGACTACTTCCAGTTACGTATACTTTACCTAAATTTGCCCCAGCTAGACTCGAAAAATTCGTCTTCAACTCACCTGTTGAAACAATATTTGTTATCATTGCATTTAAAGACGACAAAGCAGCTCCACTTGGATCTGTTACTCCTCCACAATTGAGATCGTTACACCAGGGCATGTAGCTTTTAAGAGCGTAAAATCGAATCATGGAACCTTGAACCTCTGATGCGAGATTGCGTGCACCTGTGTCTGTACCTTTTTTCAGTTGTTCGAATGGATCAAGTGCGGCGAGAAGTCCGACGGCGAGTGCTCCAAGAAGAGCGATGACGATCAGAAGCTCGATAAGAGTGAAACCTTTTTTGTAAAACTTTTTCATATAAGTATCACTATAGAATAAGTATTTATTATTTGTCAAGGGCATTTTAAAAATATACATTTTTCTATTACTTAAACGATGAGGTTAGGTTGTAGATTGGAGTAATTACGGACATGACAAGGAAGCCTACCCCGATACCGAGGAATACAAGGATAAGAGGTTCGATAAGTGTGGTCATTGCCTTCACCGCGAGTTCAGATTCCATCTGAAAGTATGTCGAGATTCTGCCGAGCGTTTCGTCAAGGTGTCCCGTCTGTTCTCCAACTGTCGTCATCTGGACAAGAATGGGCGGGAAAATACCCTCATTCGACATCGATTGACCGAGAGAGACACCCTTTTCTACCTGTTTATAGATACTGGCAAATGCATTTTGAAATACGATATTTTCTGAAGTTTCCACGATGATGTCTAAAGCGTCAAGTATTGATACGCCCGAAGCGATAAGAATAGAGAGTGTTCGGGTGGCGTCGACGAGCGCCGACATACGTATGACGTTGTTTATAATCGGCATTTTCATCATGAGCTTGTCTTTGACATATTTACCGCTTTTGGTCGCTAGGTATCTCTGTGAAAGCGTAACGAGCCCTACGGTACCTATTCCTATCAACGGCCAGAATTTGGCTGAAAATGATGAAACCACGATCAAAATTCTGGTCGTAAGTGGCAATTCAATATCAAAATCTTTATAGAGATCGAGCAGTTTCGGCACTACAAATGTGATCATGACAAACATCACGAGCACCATACCGATCATGACAATAAGCGGATAGACAAGTGCCCCTCGTATTTTGCCTTTAAATTCCCGTTGCTTCTCCAGGTTTTCGGCCAATTTCAGTAAAATATCGCTCAATTTTCCCGATATTTCTCCCGATTTGACAAGTGAAATATATAAACTCGGGAAATGCTCGGGATACTTTTGGATGGCTGATGAAAAACTTTTGCCTCCTCGTATCTGTCTGTCAATATCTGTCACCATCTTGACCATGCTGGCTTTTGTAAGTTGTTTTTTTAAAATGTCGAAACAGTCGACAAGTGTAAGGCCAGCGTTTAACATGATCGCCAGCTGACGGGTAAAATCGACGATGTCAGTGAAGGTGACCTTATTGAAATAGGATGAAAAAGCTCCTAGTGAACCTTCCGCTTTGCGAAGCTCTATGGGAAAGTAGTTATTTGACTTGAGGTATGCTAGAGCTTCGGCTTCGTTGGCCACGTCGAGCTTTCCCGTCATCAATTTATCTTTTTTGAGAGCGCGGTAGGTAAAAAGCATGCAGATTATGTGACAAATTTTTTAATTTCGTTGGGTCGTATAGCATAGGAGAAAGCGGTATCCCGGCTGATAAGTCCCTGACGGTAGAGTTTGGCAATATACTTCTCAAATAGAATCATGTTTTCATCCTCTCCCGTTTCAAGCACATTATCGAGTAAAAATATTTTTCCGTCTCGAATGGTCGCGGCTACTGAAGGGGTGTTCATCAATATCTCAACGGCCGGCAGTCGCCCTGTCTGGTCTAAATTGGGAAGAAGACGTTGGGCCACGACAGCTTTTAAGACTGAAGAAAGCTGGCTTCTGATCTGATTTTGCTGATGGGCGGGAAACACGTCGATGATTCTGTTGATCGCTTCGGGTGTCGAACTTGTATGGAGAGTTGAAAATACTAAGTGCCCTGTTTCGGCGATGGTAAGAGCTGCTTGAATTGTGTCAAAATCTCTCATCTCCCCGATGAGAACCACATCCGGATCTTCGCGTAACACGGAGCGAAGAGCAATAGTCCAGGAGTGTGTATCTTGGTGGAGTTCCCGCTGAGAGATGATCGATTTACTGTTTGGGTAAATAAACTCGATCGGGTCTTCAATCGTGATAATATGCTTGGAGTCTTTCATATTGATCTCGTTAATCATAGATGCGAGCGTTGTCGACTTTCCTTCGCCCGTGGGACCTGTCATGAGGATTAGTCCTTGCTTGTACAGGGTAAAATCATGAAAAATAGGCGGGAGATTGAGCTCTTCTATCGGTTTGATAGATGAAGGAATAACCCGGAAAGTGGCAGCAAGGGCACCTTTGGAAAAATAATAGTTTGCTCGAAAGCGCACTTTATCCAATTCATATCCAAAATCGATGTCTTTATTTGTAATCAGGTTTTCTTTCATCTCTGGACTGAGGATAGTAAAAAGAATTGCCTGCACCGATTGAGGTGTGACCATGTCCAGAGTACGCAGAGGAAAAAGCTCGTTGTTTATCCTGATCGTCGGATAATAGTCGGGTATCACGTGAAGATCAGAGGCATTTTTTTCAACCGTCAGCTGTAATAGTTGTTGTATGGAAAGCATAAGATAGATATTAAACTTCCGCTACTCTTAGTACTTCTTCGATTGTCGTGACTCCCTCCAGTACTTTGAGATACCCGTCCTGTTTCATGATGATGAGCCCCTCTTTTCTCGCTTGTCCTTCTATTTCTCTTGCAGAAAGTTCTTGTAAAATCATTTTATTTATCGTAGAAGATATTTTCAATACTTCAAAAACAGCTACCCGTCCAAGATACCCCGTATTATTGCACTCAGCACAGCCTGCCCCTTTGGCAAGTTGCATCGGATTTCCTTCGCGGTATTGTTTCGGTAACAAGTCTCCCAATACCTCTTTGATGTTGGCGACGACTGCAGGAGCCGGTTCGTATAATTCTTTACAGGAGTTACATATTTTTCTTAAGATACGTTGAGCCATAGATGCGTTAAGAACAGAGGCGATAAGAAAAGGTTCTCCACCCAAATCGATCAGTCTTGGTATGGCTGTTGCCGCATCGTTTGTGTGAAGAGTTGAGAAAACCAAGTGTCCTGTCAGCGCGGCTTGTATGGCTAGTTGCGTTGTCTCTTTGTCGCGGATCTCTCCGACCAGGATAATATTGGGGTCTTGTCGTAAAAATGATCTCAGTCCTGTCGCAAACGTGAGACCTGCCTGAGTATTTATCTGTACCTGGTTTATACCGACGATCTGGTACTCGACGGGGTCTTCAAGCGTCATTATGTTGACTGACGGTTTATTAAGACGGGTCAAAATGGAGTACAGAGTAGTTGTTTTTCCTGAACCTGTTGGTCCCGTCACGAGTATAATACCGTATGGCTTGGATATTGCCTCCTCCAGATCTTTAAATTGAGTACCGCGCAGACCGAGATCGCTCAATGTTGGTAAGCCGCCTGTTTTTTTTAAAAGTCGCATAACTATTTTTTCTCCATTGACAGTGGGAAGCGTCGAGACGCGCAAATCAACTTCTTCGACGGACATCTTAAAGTTGAATCGGCCGTCCTGGGGAATACGTTTTTCGTCTATTTTCATTTCGCACAAAATCTTAATACGCGAGACGAGAGATTCGTGAATACTTTTGGGAAGTGAAAGTTTTTCCTGAAGAACGCCGTCGATACGGTAGCGTACTCTGGTTTTGCCTTCTTGAGGCTCTATATGAATATCTGAAGCTCGGCTTTTGACCGCAAACTCAAGGATAGTATTGACGATTTTTGCAATAGGCGCTTCTCGAACTGATGCACCCGAAATTTGCTGAGTCTGGCGGGCATCTTGAGTGGCGACCTCTTCAAGAGCTTCTTTTACCTCAGGCGAAAGTCCCTGAGTATAAGAGATACTGAGCGACTTCATAATATCATCTAGATACGCAAGAGAAAGAATGATTCGTTTACCCGTTTTCTTTTCCAGGAAATCAGCCAGGTTCAAATTGAATGGGTCTGCAGTTGCGATAAATATCTCCTCATCTTTTTGGTTGTAATAATAAGGCACGACCATATTCCGGCGGGCGATCGACTCGGGTATCATGCTGAGAGCTTGCGGGTCTATGGCGGCTGTCGCAATATCTATAAAAGGAACGTTCAGAAGTTCTGCTTTTATTTGCAGAACAAGCTCCTTTTTTACATCAGTTTCTTCAAGAAGATATATATCTATCGGCTTATTTTTTTGTAAAGATTCAATCTCATACTTGTCTGCAGTCGGCTGGTCGATCGCACCTTCTTTGATGAGTTTTTCCAGGAATTGTTTAGGAGAAAGAGTCATGATATCAATATAGTTAGAATTTTGTTAAAATGCAAACAATGTTGCCCGTACTTCTTGTTTCCCAAAATAAAAAAAAGACAGAAATGTATATCACCGAGCAGAAGAAAAAGCTTGGTATTCCTGACTACAATCTCTTCACGGTCAGTCCTTTAAAGACAGAGATCACGATTGAGCAGATCCGTGAGCTGAAAAAAGAGCTCGTTTATATTCCCCAGGGTAAAAGGCTTGTTGTACTGTATTCGTTTGACAATGCGAATCTCGAAGCACAAAATGCGTTTTTAAAAACTCTTGAGGAAAAGAATGATAACAACCACTTTATTTTAGTGTGTGAAAATAAAGGAACAGTTTTGCCGACAATTCTTTCCAGGTGTATCACTGTGTCCCTTGACGATCATCGGGAACCATATCTGATTCGTCCTGAAACTACAGAGCTTCTCACCAGTATTCAAAAAGGAGATCTGGGATTTTTAGCTTATGAAACTATTCAAAAAATCACCCGCGAAGATGCTCTCGTGCTTATTGACGAAATAATCGTCTATTATGGAAAAAAACTCAAGCGGGATACCCAAGCCGTTTCTATCATTAAGAAAGGAATGCTTCTCAAAGGACTTCTCAAAAATAACAATCTCAATCCTCAGCTGACTATAGACGGTTTACTTATATTCATCGAGAAGCAGTTGAAGTGAGAGCATACGGCATGATATAACAAAGTAACAAGGTAACATTTGATAACATAATTTCAATGCAAGGAATGTATACTATTTGTTATACCATGTTACTTTGTCATACAATGTCATCACATAAGCAGAAGGGTTTTACTCTTATAGAAATTCT
>JAUSJK010000012.1 GCA_030647255.1 bacterium | reverse complement strand
AGCGATAAGATGTTTTATAATCGTCTTTTTCACTACTTCCACGTCATCGTCAAGGAATACGACAATATTTCCCTGAGCATAGTATGTGCCTATGTTGCGTGCATAAGAGAGACTTATTCTATTTACGGTGACGATTTTTATTTTCCCCCTGATAATCTCTAACGATTGTTTTTTTTTGTCATTCTGGTCGACGATGATAATCTCGCACGATGGATTATAAGAAGAGATCTTTGTGGCGAGAGCCAGAGCTAGAGACAGTCTTTTATATGTTGGGATAATGATGGAGGTTGATAGTTTTTTCATATTGTACGAATAGCCGGTTGCATGAACCGGGATGATATAACGTTCGGTTGTACCTCTATCGTTAGATTTTTGAGTGATGGAGTTGAACTATTTTGGTTATATCTTCTAAGTATTTCCTTCTCTTTTCTAATATTTTTTAAGACGCATGTTATTTTGGGCATGATGTCATCATATGGAGTATTTTTTTTCAGTCGTATAAGATAGTGTGATAAGTTTTTACCATAGATGAATGAAAGTGCGCCTCTGTGTTTGGCAGTGTAATACGAATCATATGACAGAGCAATGACGGGAACATCTGTCGATAATGCAAAGATGACACCGTGATATCTGGTTGTCAGAACTAGATCACACGATGAGGTCAGAGATTTTACCTCTGCGACTGATTTTTCCCTATTCTTGGAGACAGATCCATAATGAAAGGGAAAGTTTTTTGGCAACTTTTGCTTCATTTTTACGTAAAGTCGATAATCGTCCATGTCTTTATTGCTCGATAGTATATGAGGAATATATATCACTTCACAGTGTTCGGTTACAGAGATGGACTTCATAATTGAAGTAGCTAATCGGACTATGTAGTCGTCGTTAAAATTTTTCCAAGAATGAATGCTTATTCCTATACGGAAAATCGGAGAGGATTGACCTCGTTTTGTAGGAGTGTAGCTGTAAGCGCTATCTAGCATAGGCTTCATATTTGGAAACCATCGGGAGAATAAAGATTTTTGTAAGTTAAGTGGTTTTCTTAGTCCTACGTAGTGAGCGGCTCTTACTATCAACCAAAAAGTAAGAGCGTCGATAGGTTTAAATGGTCCAACTGTTTGACTGGCTAGAACAACTTTTTTCCCAAGAATTCTTCCAGCTGAGATAACAAAAAGTGAGTAATAAAGCCAGCTTGGATAGAGGCTGGTAAGATTGCCACCACCCGTGAAATGAATTACATCCTGTAAGTCAATCAATTTCACAAACTTATATTCCTTTGACGAAAAATGATTGATTTGTAGATGTTTCCAGAGGATAAGTTTTATCAGAAATGGAAAAAAATAGAGTCGATTAATCAATTTTTCTGTCGGCCAGACAAAATGATACTGAGTACGAAGTGAAGGTAGTCTATATATATGCTTCCAGGATAAGGTGGTTAACGCAAACTGAGGAAACGAGTGCGTGTACCAGTGGTACGTTGCGAGCATCATTGCCTCGTCCCCTATATGGGTGTAATTGACTGGCGGTTTGATATGCGCATAGCCTTGAGGGAACCCTCCTATGTCACCAATGAGTAAAACTTTCATATAGCCTATAATTATACCATATTATATTATATTATATTATATTATATATACTATAATATAGGTCTATCGATATGATATAATATAGCCTATATAATATGAAAGTAGACCAATTCAAGATCACAAAAAAGGAGAAATATACCCGTGTTTCCGCACGTTTTACATTTGTTAATCCTGACCTAAATAAGACGGTCTGGTTTACATTACCTACACAGATTCCCACGAAAAGCGCTGTTTTTGATGCCTTTTTTATTCTTGCTGTTCCTCTCGCCTATGCACTCAATGAAGATCTCGATTTTAAAGGCATAGTTTCAACACAACTTTACCGAGATATCCACAAGATTAAACCATTCATCAACCAGAGAAAAAGTGAAGCACATTTGAAGGTCGTATCGACGCAGAAAAGAAAAAAAGGACCAGACGCGGCGGGTCTTTTTTTTAGTATGGGCATTGATTCTTTCCACTCCCTTCTTGACGCATCCGCTCGGGACGCAAATGATAATCTTACCTACCTCATCTTTATTAAAGGGTGTGAGTTATATCGTTCTGGCAGTTCATTTTATACTTGGCTTATCTCTTCCCTGAACAAAATTGCTAAAGCAACACACGCGACACTCCTTATTGTGGAAACAAATCTGCGTGATCTGACGGATCAAATCATGAGCTGGAATTATTATCACGGTGCCGCGATTGCCGGCTCAGGCATGTTTTTTTCTCATGTTCTTTCGACACTTTACATAAGTTCCTGTGACGAATATCTTCTAGATGATCCTTGGGGAACTGCACTAAGACTCGATCCTTTATGGTCGACAGAAGGAGTGAGTATAAAGACCGCTGGATACCCGATGATAAAAGTGGAAAAAGCCGAGGCGATTGTGAAATCACCTCATCGCGCTCTGGCTCTTTCTCATATATGGACCTGCTGGAAACAGCCGGCTCATCCCGAAGATAGAAACTGCGGGAGATGTGAAAAATGTCTTCGTGGACTTCTGTGTTTTAAAGCAGTTGGATATAGGGAAAATATACCTTCTTTTCCTCCTCTCACCGTGTCAGTGATGGAAAAGATCGATCTGCGTGGAGGCTGTCTTGGTACTTGGCAAGGTATTCGAAACAGATTACGTAGAAATGGTAATCTTTCCCCAGAGTTGATGAAGGTACTCGAGAAGAAAATAGAAAACAATAAGAGATGGGGCTGGATAGAAAAAATCAATCTGTTACAATAAACCTAATATGACTCCCAATGATGCGATAAAGTTTCATCAGGTCAACAAATATTTCTACTTCCAGCATCAGCGCACAATCAAGGAATTTATCCAAGCGTTCTTTAGAAAAGAGAAAACATTGGAAAAAGTACACGCTCTTAAAAATCTTACCTTTACTATAAAAGAGGGAGAAACGGTTGGTATCATCGGGAAAAATGGCGCTGGAAAATCAACGTTGCTCAAACTTATTGCTCGAGTTTCTCAGCCAACATCTGGCGAACTTGAAATGAATGGCACTGTTGCACCATTGATTGAGCTGGGAGCTGGATTTCATCCAGAATTAACGGGAAAAGAAAATGTATATTTAAATGGTGTTATTCTTGGTTTAAAGGAATCTGAAGTGAAAGCAAAATTTGACGAGATAGTCGAATTTGCCGAGATACGCCAATTTATTGATATTCCCATAAAGCATTATTCCTCCGGCATGTATATGCGATTGGCTTTCTCTGTTGCGGTATTTACTAATCCTCGCATATTGCTTATCGATGAGATCTTTGCCGTAGGCGACAGTGACTTCCAGAAAAAATGTTTTCTCCGCATGAAAGAGTTTAAAAAAAGCGGCGCCACCATTGTCTTTGTTTCGCATGACATGAAAGAAATAGAAAGTTTTTGTGACAGAGTCATCGTATTGCATAAAGGTGAAGTGAAGTATGATGGAGGGATAGAAGGAGGAATAAAAACGTATGGAACTATTTAAAAGCTGGGAATTAATCAAACATTTAACGCTTCGCGAAATAAGAATACGCTATAAACAGTCTTTCTTAGGCTTTTTTTGGGTTGTTTTGAATCCTTTCTTTCAGATGATCATCATGAGCTTTATATTTTCCAATATTATCAAGATAAAAGATCTTGGTATCCCCTACCCCCTATTCTTATATGCGGGTCTTTTACCATGGACTTTTTTTGTCGGATCGCTTACTAACTCGATGAGCGTCCTCATTGAAGACGCACCTCTTATCAAAAAAATCTATTTCCCCAGAGAGGTTCTTATATTATCGACCCTTTTATCCAAAACATTTGATTTTGCCCTATCGGCTATCGTATTTGTCTTCGTCATGCTATTTTTTGGGATCCCATTTACCCCTTATATGCTTCTTTTTATCCCTATTTTTTTTGTACAGTTTCTTTTTGCATTTGGGCTCTCTCTTTTGTTATCAGCTTTGAATCTATTTTATCGTGATTTTCAATATCTTATCAATTTGGCACTTACCTTATGGTTTTATGTGACACCGGTTATCTATGCGACGGAACTTTTTCCTGAGAAGTATCGCTGGATATTTAAATTTAACCCTATGTCCGTATTTATCAATGCGTACCGTCAGGTA
>JAUSJK010000090.1 GCA_030647255.1 bacterium | reverse complement strand
GACAAGACATCGATAATATATTTTTTCGAGAGAAAGAAGTTTGGTGGACAGCACTCGGAGTTAATATCGGCTTTGAACAAGATGGTAAGGGGGAGGAATTTCGGAGACCGGTTTTGATATTGAAAAAATTTAATAAATACGTAGTACTTGCCGTTCCACTAACTACAAAAATAAAGAAAGACAATAAATATTACTTGTCATGCTCAATCGTCAATGATGACATTCCTCGTATGGTAATCATCTCTCAAATCCGTCTGATTGATACGAAAAGATTTATAGACAAACTAGGAGTAGCGGACGAGAGTTCCTTCGTGGAAATCAAAAACGCGATCAAAGCTATGCTCTAAACGCGTTTTTGAGTTTGTCTGATCCGTCTTGCGACGAACCGAGCCCGAAGGCCATTTGTACCTACAGTTTAGAGCAGGCTAGTTTATAAGTCAACAATAAAAATGATAGACTTGATTCTATGAAAAATGTCATCGTCTTGTATGGCGCCGTGGCTGTCGGAAAATTGACCGTAGGAAAAGAGTTGTCTAGAACTCTAGGGTATAAACTTACCCACAACCATCTAGTCAGTGATCTAGTATGGAGTATATTTGAAAGAGGAACTCTGGAAGCAAACTCCCTGATAGAAAAACTTCGCTATGAGATCCATGAAGCTGCTGTTAAATCTGGTCAGGGATTGGTCACCACTCATTGTTATGGACACAATTATGTTTCTCCGACGGGCCTATCGGATCCAGAGTATTTGAAGACACTAGAGCAACGTCTGGAGAAAATGGGCGCCAGAGTTCTTTTCGTCCATCTACAAGCAGACAAAGAGACGCTTTTGAATAGAGTTATAAATGAGTCCAGAAAGGAGTATAAAAAACTCACCAAAGTCCCCAAGATGAGAGATCTTCTCGATAAAGAGGACTTTACTACATCAGCTCCTGTCAAAAAGAACCTTGTCATTGATAACTCAAAACTATCTCCCGAAGAAGTCGTCCATATAATTACAGAACATTACAAATTAAAAAGTGCGGAACAGGAAAAAATCTGCTAGCATCACCCTATCTTAGATCTACCACGATCTAACGACCGCCCATGGAGAGTAGCCAGAAATACCCATAATAGAGGTTCTGACTTCGTCCAACAGGGCGGACAATTTGAAAATATCCTTGCGTCGCAAGGATATTTTCTTTGGAGCTCTACAGTAAATCGAACCTCTGGAAAATAATCCATCAATAGAGCCATAGTTGAGCTCTTTGCGGTATAAATACTTGACTCTTAGACATAAAAGATATATAATAGCTAAGAATGTGAGAGTAGGAATATGACTGTGTGTTCCACATTGTCATACTCTACTCTCATGAAATCGCTCCTCATCAAAATAGCATTGCTCGTGCAGATGCTTTGTTTCATCACTGCAATCATAGCGGCGGGATACATTGTTTATGTATTCTATAGTACAGGAAAGTTTGAGCCGTTTGGTGGACTCTGTCTTTCTTTCGGAATCCCGCTGCTGATTGGATGTCTCATCATGATAATCCTTCAAATTATCATGAACCGGAACGAAAAAATTCCGAGGTGACAACATCATTTGCTACAAGGTTGGATCGCTCACGCGTCTCCAACCTTTTGTTTTATATAAAAAGTGTTTTTGAATTGCCCAAACTGGTTCTGATGTCGTATAGTAGAGCGGACAATTGTACGATGTTAGTATTGATATTCCGTAAACTAAAATTCCGGAAGTAATTTGACATAAATTAACTTTAAGTGTATAATCAGCAGTATCAGCAAGGTAAAACTTGCTGGGCCGCTAAAGAAGCCCTCTCGGCCTCTTATCACACTATCCGAACAATTCGGATGTGATGCAATCAAGCTAACGGGAAATCTCTAAAAAGGAGATAAATATGAGAAAGAAACCAGATAGTGAATACCTCACAAACCTCTGTCGCACGTTGATCCAACAACTGCGAATCTCCGGGCATGTGACTGGCCTTGAAATTCATGTGGCTCGACTAGTGTATAGTGAGCTCGGAGAAAAGATCCGAACCAAGCTCGGCGATATGAAGCCGTCCACTCGCGGGAGAATCGCTTCTCTCGCCCACACACGCGAGAGTGCAAGAAAAGTCAATCAGACCGCGCTCGCCGACATAACATCAGAGCCACTCGATCTCGAGAAAGGTGGTGAGCTTGTCACGGAAATCGCGTGCAGAGTGATTGCGGGAGAAATCGCATCCCTCATAGTTACCTGCCGCCTGATGTCCATGGCAGGCAGGGCTTCGGCCACAGCATCTATGTTCATCGACGGTTAAATTCCACTCAGGAACTCAATCTAGCAATGCTGGAGTCACCAGACTCCAGCATTTTATTTTTTTGATATACCCTGAAATGAAGGCGGAATGTTTGTAAAATGAGTTCTGATATCATACAGTAGGGCGGACAAGCGTAAAGAAAATCTGCTATGATGAACCTATTAGCATGTGACAGAATTGTTATATGTGCATGACTTAAAATCGTGTCTCGTAAGAGATGTAGTTCAGCGCCAAGGCAAGTATAAATTAAAAAATATTTCAAATGAGCGAGAATTTCAAAGTGATGCTGTTTTTAACTCTCTTCATTCTTTTTTGGACCATCTTTTACCATGTATGGCGACATATCAGAAGCGCAAGACTGAAGCGACTGGCAAGCAAGTATAAGTTGGGCTTTTCAAAAAACTTTAAATTCTTCTATCCAGGAGATACAAAATTTAACCTATTATCTGGAACTCTGAATGGTCGTAATGTTGAAATCTTTGATTTAGTCTCATATAAATCTTATGGAGCAGGAGCCGGACGTGGTATAGATTCCTATCGTACTGTCTTGCAAATAGACGATGATAATATGCAGACAAAAAACTCGTTTATGAATATCACTTCTATCGAAGAAGAACTTAATAGGCCATTGGAAAGTCAACGAAACAGGTTCTAACATCCATTAGGGCGGACAAGTGCCGGACAAACAAAAAATTTGATATTATCAATTCCATGAATCTCCCAGAGCGCGAGGAAGCCCGTTCACTTCTGGAAAAACATGTAAAAGACGAATACCAGCGTTATCATTCAGAGATGGTGGCTATCGCTATGGAGGGATACGCAAAACTATATAATGAAAATACTGATCTTTGGTATTTGACTGGCTTACTTCACGATATTGATTTTGGAGAGCATCCAGACACACACCCTGCCGAATCCCTGAAATGGTTCAAAGAATG
>JAUSJK010000051.1 GCA_030647255.1 bacterium | reverse complement strand
AATTGTCTCCGTGATTGCATTACTCACGATCGGTATTGTTACACTCTCAGGAATCATTGTTTCAAAAATTGTCAACAATAATAAAGAAACAACCCGTTCGAGCGCTCAATCTACCTGTACGTATTTTGCCACGATGGAACTCCATTATGAAAACGAAAATGGTCCTTTTGTCAAAGGTGAACATATATCCGAGGACTTTATTATCAAAAACGATAAAAACGGAGCTGAACTTCGGAAGGGAACTATCGAGAAAGATCTTGACAAAGAGGGTGTCTATAAAGTCGAACAGTCCGTGATTGATAAAGCACTTGAGTCATGTAAGACTGACAAATGCCTTGCTGATGTTACGATAAAACTTCCGGACAGTCTTGAAATAGTCAAATCGTACTGTTCTCCCAATAATAAGCCTAACGACGGAAATCCTAGTAACTGTGGAGAAAAGTCGAATATTCTCAGACAATTTAAGATCACTTGTGGAGCAAACTATAGTTATGGCTGGATTGTGAAGAAAAAAGAAAATCTTTCAGCCTGTGATAAACTTACGTCCGCGAATACAGAAAACTGCACGGATACCTGCTCCAAATGTATTCTTTCCACTCAACCGACTGTATTGAGGCAGTATTGTAAAGATTGGGGCATCACTCAGGCGCAGTCCTGCGATGGTCAACAGAAAATAGTCGCCAACTGGAAAGAGAGAAATCAAAGTGACTATACGAGCGCGGTCAATGCCTCGTGTTCAAAGGAGTGCTCAGGGCAAGCAGCTCCTTCTCCCAAGGTGACCACAGTTCAGCCTACAACAGCTAATCCTACCGCGGTACCTCCACCTCCACCGCAATCGACGCCGAAACCGTCATCACCTCCTTCTTCAGCTCCCGGGAGAGGACAGATGAGAATTAAGGAAAAAGATGCGTCAGGTCAAGATATCTTGGGTGCGAATTTAAGAAATAAAGATACGTGCCAGACGACGGACTCCGTACTGCCTGTGGGAACAGTGGTCACATCTGTCGAGGGCCCTCAGATCCAAACTGCCTGTGCGAATGTATCCGGTTCGGATAAAGGCAATCGAGATTTTGTCAAAGTAATTCAGATTCCCGCGAATACGGATGCGTCGCTTGTGGGAAAAGAAGGACTTGTGTGGTCCGATTTTCTTGAAACAGTTGGCACAACTCAGCCCATACCTACGCCTACAACTGCAACCGCATATTGTCAATATACACACGGAGCGGAGTGTGAAACAGATTGTGTGTTTGGACAACAGGGAGTATGTAGTAAGATACGGGATGAATGTTATATGTGTACGTATCCCAGCCGAACACAGTCCACTCCAACCCCAGCAATTAACAAAGTTTTCACTTCCGAGTCAGATTGTAAAGCTCAATGTCAAGGTCTAAGTGTTATTTGTCAGGCAGAGAGAGAAGTAGGGTGGGTCTGTAGGCAAACGGTGGTCGCGACACCTATTCCTCCTAACTTTACCCCAACGCCTCTTCCTTCAGATACACCAATTTCTATCTCGCCAACTCCTACGCCTTTTGTATGTCCGTCATATACGGTAACTGGTAAAGTGCGTATTCGTTTTCTTTCCCGCTCTGTGCCATTTACAACGGCAACTTATAAGCTTATATCTCCTCTGGTAATAAAAACAGATGCTATTGGGTCAACCGATTCTCAAGGGGGTGACTATATAGATAGAAATTATGGATATTCAAATCTTTTGCCCCCATTGCAGGATACATATAATTTGCAGGGTTATTTATTAGATAATTTTGGACAAATTGTTTCAAATATAGGCACATATACATTCTATAAGTCAACCCTGAACCAAACTACATGCTTCGCTAATACCGGCGATTCTCCTTTTTTTGAACTTCAGCCAAAGAAAAATCCAGACACGAAAATTACTCTTCATCTGACCTGTGCAGCTGGTGCGATCCATTGTGGTGCCGGCGAAAAATTGACCGGCGTTATTATAACTGTGCCAAACGAGTGGGGGAATATAAAGCAGAAAATAGACACAGAAATGAATGTGGCAGATTGGGGAGTAACGGTCCATCTTCCCCATGGAGACTATAAAAAAGGCGAGATTGTCGTAGCTGGTAAAATGTCCGGATTTGATTACTACGCTCAAAATGAACCATTTACCGCGAGTCCAGGTGAGGAGGTTAATACCCCCATCACTCTTTCACTCATGCTCGGATCTCCTCCGACTACAGTAACCGTTGAAAAAGAGTTCAAGGTCTCGTTAAATGGCGTTGATTTCAATAATGATAAGGTTATATCTTCAGAAGATTACCTCATTCTTGCCCGGAGAATTGCGGGAGAACATACTCCTGAGGATATTCTCAAGCTTTCCTACCTCATCAATCAGATGGGGAAGAGGGTGGAATGAAAGAGAATATCAAGGTGATCAGAAAATCAGATTAAGAGTACCTGCCTGCCGGCAGGCAGGTAAGTCCTTCGACTTCGCTCAGGACGCATCCAGGATCGTTGTCAATGCGTTAACTACGATTCTGGACAAGCCCTTCGACTTCGCTCAGGACTAGCCAGGATGACGACATGTCTCTTTTCCTCTTGACACGAGCCTAAATTATAGGTAGTATACTGGTACTGGGTAGGAGTATAAAACATCCAGTTTACAGTTCAAAGTTCCCACTTCGTCCCGATGTCCATCGGGACTTCGAGGGACAAGGAAAGGTTAAAAGTTCATCACACAACATGGATCTATCTGGTAGGATAAATAGGATTATCGGTCAACTGAAGGGAATTGAGAAGATGTCCGAGAACAAAAGAGGCTGTTCTGACATTCTTCAGCAGATTTCGGCTGTTAAAAAAGCGATAGACGGTCTCTCAAAAGAGATAGTCGTCTCGGATATCTGTAAATACGTTCCCAAAAGCAAAACAAAGGCGGTTTCGGAGATGTTGGAGAGAGCGATCAATCTATAGGAGTTGTAAGAAGTTAAAAGATTATCAGAGTATCAAGAAGATCAAGAGAAAGGATATCAGGTCATCAGATATTCCGATCTTCTTCATCTGTTTCTCCGATCTTCTTGATATCCTTAAAGCTATTAGATCAATTAGAGTACTTAGAAATTTGTCTTGAAAAACACTATCCCTTTATAAACTAATTAGTTCATTCTATATCAATTTATCCTTTTAAATACATATGGAAAATGGGGAAAAAGTAGAAAATGTTGTTATTATCGGTGGAGGACCTGCCGGACTCGCGGCAAGTATATACAATGCCCGCGCCAATTTAAACCCGCTCGTATTTGGCGGGTCTCCTTACGGAGGACAACTTATGTTGACGAGTGATGTTGAAAATTATCCCGGGTATGAATCTATTTTGGGACCCGAGCTCGTCGAAAAATGGAGGGGCCATGCGAAAAAATTCGGTGTAAGAATAATTGATCAAAACGTAGTCAAGGTTGACTTCTCTCAAAAACCATTCAAGGTAAGCACCGCGACAACGACCCATTTAGCCAGATCTGTAATTATCGCGACTGGAGCGAAAGCTTTGTGGCTTGGACTGGATTCAGAAACTCGTTTGAGAGGAAAAGGTGTCTCGGCGTGTGCGACGTGTGACGGATTTTTCTTTAAGAATAAAACAGTTGGTGTAGTCGGAGGAGGAGATACTGCTATGGAAGAGGCTCTTACCTTAGTAAAGTTTGCCAAGAAAGTATATATTATCCACAGGAAAAATACATTTAGAGCTTCCAAGATCATGCAGGATCGGGTTCTTTCCCATCCTCAAATTGAAGTGATATGGAATGCGGCGATAGAAGAAGTAGTGGGGGAAAATAAAGTGGAAGGAGTCAAGCTGAAGACCATAGACCAGAGGCCACAGACCGTAGACCAGAGACAAGAGACCACAGACCGTAGACCACAGACCGTAGACCATAGACTAGAGACTATAGACAAAGGTCTAGAGTCTAAGGTCTATAATCTAGATATCGATGGTCTATTTATAGCCATTGGGCACAAGCCGGATACGGGATTATTTACCCAACAGGTTGAGTTAGATGCTAAAGGCTATGTTATCACACTGGAAAGAGCCTATGAAGAGGCTGTCAAAAAAATGATCAATAATCAAAATCCAAATTCCAAAGAAAATTTGAAAATTGGAAATTGGGATTTGATTGAAAATTGGAAATTGGGATTTGGAAATTACAGAAGCATGACTTCTGTCCCTGGTGTGTTTGCCGCAGGGGATAATGTAGACCATATGTATCGACAAGCGGCTACAGCGGTCGGCATGGGAGTCGCTGCTGCGCTTGAAGTTGAACGCTGGCTGGAGGTTAGTAGTTAAAATTATAGTTAAATTCGTCATCCTGGCTTGTCCAGGATCGTAGTTAATTATTTTCACAACGATTCTGGCGCCGCCCAGAGGGCTCTGCCCGGCGGGAGTCGTCACAGTGAGCTTGCCGAACTGCTCCTCCCCAGAATGACGTGCAAATCGTACTAATTAAAATTACAAATTTAATAAATACTATGAATACAATGTTGGCTTCGGCTCAGACAATTATAAAAAAAACCGCTAAGTCTTTGGGGCTTTCTGACTATAGTATCGAAAGACTTATAAGTCCCGAACGTATTGTAGAGGTCAATTTTCCTGTGGCAATGGATGACGGATCTATAAAGATGTTCAAAGGCTACAGAATCCAACATAATAGCGCTCGAGGGCCCTACAAGGGAGGGCTTCGGTTTCACCCGCAAGTTTCGTACGACGAAGTTCAAGCTCTCGCCACCCTTATGAGTATCAAGTGTGCCGTGGCGGGTATTCCTTTTGGAGGAGGTAAAGGTGGAGTGATCGTCGATCCGAAGAAACTTTCCCAAAAAGAACTCGAGAATTTGTCCCGTGCCTTTGTGAGAGCGATCGCTCCTGTCATTGGGCCGGATGTGGATGTTCCTGCTCCTGATGTGAACACCAATCCAACAATTATGTCCTGGATGCTTGACGAGTATATTAAAACTCAGACCTTAGATGATAGACCAAAGACCAAAGAAAATAGTCTGGGGTCTACGGTCCAAGGTCCAAGGTCTAAGTTATATGCAACATTTACGGGTAAGCCGGTTGATAACGGAGGTAGTCTAGGGAGAACAGAAGCGACAGGTAGAGGAGGAGTAATGGTTTTGAAAGCTTTGCTTTCAAAATTAGACCATAGACATGAGACAAGAGACCATAGACCAGAGCTCATTGTTCAAAGACCGCAGACCGTAGACCGTAGACAAGAGAGTAGAGACGAAGGTCTAGAATCTAAGGTCTATAGTCTAGGGTCTACATATAGTCCAGGGTCTATGACCGTAGCTATTCAGGGATTTGGGAACGTGGGTTACTATTTTGCGAAGATTGCCCAGGAAGAAGGATTTCAGGTCGTCTCAGTATCCGATTCGAAGGGAGGAATTATTAAGACCATGGATGATAGACCAAAGACCTTAGAAAAAAGTCTACGGTCTACGGTCCAGGCTCTAGGGTCTACGGTCCAGGCTCTAGGGTCTACAGTCCAGGCTCTAGGGTCTACGGTCCAAGGTCTAACTCCTCTCGATGTGTCCTTAGTCATTCAGTGTAAGAAAGAACGTGGGACTCTTGCGGGTTGTTACTGTGCCGGGGGAGTGTGCGACACTCGGGGAGGACAACTTATCACAAACGAGGAACTTCTCGAATTGCCTGTCGACATCCTGGTTCCTTCGGCTCTGGAAAATGTCATCAACAAAGACAATATGGCCAGAATCAAAGCCACAATTATCATCGAAATGGCCAATGGTCCGATCACAGAGGAAGCCTACGAATATTTGACGAAAAAGGGCGTGATCATCGTGCCTGATGTTCTCTCCAACTCAGGCGGAGTATCGGTGTCATACCTCGAATGGCTCCAGGGAAAAAAAGGTGAAAAATGGACAGAGGATAAAGTAAACGGTGAACTCAAAGATATCATGGAAAAAGCTTTTAAATCTATGTGGGAAAAATCCATAGCCAAGAAGATTTCTCTCAAGCAGGCTGCATTTGAAGTCGCTATAGAAAGAATCATCGAGGCGATGGTATAATAAGATCACTCATTATGCAGGATCTCCTGGAGTTTCTGGCATTCGCCAGATCGTACCTTACCTCCCGCATATTCAAATTCGGACGCGGGTTTGAGGGAGCAAAGGATATCATCGTCGCTTTTCTGATCGTAAAGCGTGGTAAGTACTCTACCTCGTTTCTTAACACGTCCTTTTTTGTACTCACGGCTGCAGCTGTCATCGGCGGACCTGTGATTGCGGAGAATAGTCCGTTCATAGGCACGATCGAACAGACAATCGGTCGTCAACAGGCTACAATTGTCTCCTACAACCCCTACGAAAACTCTCTTTCTACCGTCTTCTCCATCAAACCTCGAGACAAAGTCGAAAATTATACCGTGGCAGGGGGTGACGCTCTTGAGTCTATCGCCAAGAAATTCGATATCTCTGTGGACACGATCAAATGGGCAAATAATTTAAAGTCAGACACGATTAAGCCTGGTCAGGTGCTTAAAATTCCTCCCATCACGGGTGTTGTACACAAAGTCGCTTCAGGAGATAATATTTATTCTATCGCCAAAAAGTATAAAACAGACCCTCAGAATATAGTCAACTTTATCTTCAACGATTTTGCTGATCCCGATACGTTTGCTTTGATACCCGGTCAATATTTATATATACCAAACGGAGTGATCGAAGAAGAAAAGCCAAAAGTAACGTTGCAGTTCTTTGCTCAGATTCAGGCAGGTGTCAAAGGTTCATCGACATTTATCTGGCCGACTTCGGGCATCGTCACTCAGTATCCTGTCTGGTATCACATGGCTGTGGACATAGCTAATCCTTCAAACCCCGCTGTTCTCGCGTCAGACACAGGTAGTGTTACTTATGCCGGATGTATCAGTTACGGATACGGCTGTCATATCATTATCGATCATGGCAATGGGTATCAGAGTCTTTATGGTCATCTATCTGCGATTGATGTGTCTCCAGGTCAGGCGGTGAATCAGGGAGTCAAGATAGGGAATATGGGATCCTCGGGTAGATCGACAGGAACACATCTTCATTTTGAAATTCGCTCAGGCGGAACACTTTTCAATCCGATGAACTTCTTGAAATGAGTATTTTGTATTTCGTATTTAGTATAAAAAGACACATCGTCATTCTGGGGATCCCGAGGTTTGTCGTCGGGAGACTCCAGAATCGTTGTTAATGAACCAACTACGATCCTGGATGCGTCCTGAGCAATGCCGAAGGACTTACCAGGATGACGGTCAAAGTTCAAGCTTGAATATCCTATTCCTTCTTTGGGTTTTCGAGCAGTTTTATCCCTGTGACCTGTTCCTCAAATTTTTTTAAGTAGGTAAGTCCTTTTTCGGATAGATCAGCAATCTTTTTTATGTTGGAATTATGATTTTTATCTGGGGCAGCACCCAAAGAATATTGAGCTAGTTGCTTAATATCGTTCAGGGGTTCTCGTAGATCTACTGCAAACTTAGTTATTTTATTTGAAAGTACTTCGTGGACGAGTGTGCGGAATTTTTTCTGTTCTTCTTTCAAAATAAGTATTTTATTTTCTTTTTCTTTGAGATGAAGGTACTCTTTATGAAGGAAGAAAGAGAGAGGAACGATAAATACAAGAGACAGAAGTGTAAGTATGTCAAGCCCTACGTCTATTGAGCCAACGTTTGGGAGTAGAAGACCGATAAGCATAGCGACAAAGAAGATAGATACTCGTCTGCTATAAAGAAACGTGAGAGCGATCGCGATGATGTAGAGCCAGCTGAAAAAAGGAGAAAAAAACCAGCCCGTTATCCCGATGGCGAAGATGACAAATCCTATTCCCGAAAATACGATGCGGGAGGTATTTTTTTTCCAAAAAATAACGCTGCCTATAAAAAAAATCAGAAAAAATACTAGTATATGAAATGAATATGACTTGGTGAAAGGATGAACGGTAAAGATATATACAGCTAAAACTAAAGCCAAAAGGAAAAAACCCTCAATATTTTTATCTTTTTTCATTACAATTAAGTATTGTATATAGTTGTGATGATGTCAAGTATGCAAAAACTTTTAGGAAAAAAATCATTTACCATCATGGAGCTTCTTGTCGTCATTGCGATCCTGGGGATTGTTTTGGCAACGTATCCTCTCACGACAAACTTCAATGTTCAGATAGCGAAAGGAAAGGATGCTCGAAGAAAAACTGATCTGGCCAGTCTTAAGCACATCCTCGAAGATTTTTATAACGATAACAATAGGTATCCGTTACCTTCGGAAGTATGTTACGATAGTCTCTCGGGCAGTTCAAACTGTCATATCTGCGGCGATCATCCTGCTTCGCCGGGATTTGTTCCTTATGCGGGCAAACTTCCTTGCGATCCTCAGTCAAGGGCAAAAGAATATCGCTATCTGGTAAGCGACCCTCTCAATCCGACTTGGTACCGTATATACACGGAATTATCCAATAAAGATGATACATCGATTGCAGAAGTTGGTTGCAGTTCGGGTTGCGGCCCGACAAATGGCTATAATTACGGAATATCGAGCGGGAACACGGGATTGTGAGATATAATTTCATTTCGTTCTTGACATTTTAACTCTAAATACTTACACTGTTCTGTACCCATTATGAATCATCAGACTTCTCCATTTGACAAAGTAAAAGCAATCATTTTATGTGGAACAGTCTTTTTGTTTCCTCTTTTTTTTCTGCCCATTACCCAGGAATTTTATGTAACAAATAAATTCTATCTCATCTCTTTAGCCGCATTGCTTCTGATACTTGTGTCTATTGCTGAACTTTTTTTCACGAGAAAAATAACCTGGGAGAAAAAACCTTTTGACAACGCGGTAGCGTCCATAATCGTCGCGGTAGCTCTGTCTATCATTATATCTTCGCCCAACAAAGTCCAGGCACTATTGTCTCCGAATCTGGGTCTGGTTTCCGTTATCGCCTTGGGGATTCTTTACTATTATCTTTCCCGACTAAAGTCGCCATTTGAAACAATCCATAAGGCGGCTTCAATATCGGCAACAATGATGGGCCTCATGGCGATCATTTTTTTCTTTCAGCCTTTTAAGTCTCTGAGTCTACCCGAGTACTTGGCTTTTCTCAAAAGTCCCGGATTTACGCCGATGGGTTCACTTATTGATCTCTCCGTATTTTTAGGATTTTTTACACTCGTATTTCTGTTTGAATTTCTGGAAGAAAGAAAACAGCACTCATCTCGTATTCCTGTTGCGCCACTCATGCTATTTTTACCTGTCGCTATAGGATTTGTTTTAACATTGTATACTGTGGTGCAAGGGATGATGAATCAGTCGATAATCCTGCCTCCTTATCGGATATCATGGTATGCGGCGATAGAGGTACTTAAAAATCCCGTGACGGCATTTGTGGGAACCGGAGTAGACAATTTTGCTTCCTTATTTTCTACTGTAAAAGACAATGCCTATAATCAAAGTAGTTTGTGGCAGATCCAGTCATTCACTGTTTCCCGTTCGACGCTTCTCCAGATGCTCGCCGAAGGAGGTATCATTTTGGTTGTTGCGTTTGTACTTCTTGTCACAGCGGTGTTAAGCGAGCTTCGTCTTCATGCGAAGAACAAGATGTATACTCCTTTGATTTTATGTATGTATCTGCTTTTAGCGATAGTATTTGTTCCCATCTCCTTACCTCTCATGTTTTTGTTTTTTACATTTGTAGCAGGGGTTGCATATGCACATACGTCTGAACACAAACCTCATAGTATAGATTTGTCAGAACTGATCCCTGTCTATTTGGGTACAGCCTTGATTTCATTATTGGTCGTTCTGGCAGGTGGATTTTTCTTAATCAAAGGATATGTGGCCGAGTATTACTTCAAAAAGTCGATGGATGGCTATGTCCATAACAACGTCAAGGAACTCTATGATAATCAACGGCAAGCTGTCTTGATGAATCCATACATCGAGAGATTCAGACTGAGTTTTTCTCAGACAAATCTTTTGATAGCCAACAATGTAGCGTCAAAAGCACTTTCTCAGGGCAGTGGTACTCAAGCTCCAGCTCAACTTTCCGAACAAGACAGACAAACGATCGCCTCGGCTATACAAACAGCTATCGCCGAAGCAAAAGCGGGCGTTTCTCTCAACTCTCAAAAAGCAGGTAACTGGGAAAATATGGCCAATATTTACAGGAATATTCTCAATATCGCTCAAGGAGCCGATGTGTGGACAATCTCCGCCTTTCAAAGAGCTATTATTTTAGATCCACAAAATCCAGTCTATAGACTCAATCTGGGGGGAGTGTACTATGCCTTACAAAATTTTGATGAGGCCATAAAAGTATTTGAACAGGCGATTCTGATAAAACCAGATTGGCCCAATGCTCACTATAATTTAGCCTGGTCAGCGTTTCAAAAAAAAGATTACCAACGGGCGGTGAATGAAATGCAGGGCGTGCTCAGTCTTCTCAATAGCAAAACGGATCAAGCCGACATTCAGAAAGCGAGAAATGAAATGGAAGAGTTTAAAAAATTATTACCTCAGGAAGGCGCTTCGGCAAGCCCGAGTGCCGAGACATCGAAACAGTTGGGCATACCTACGCCTCCGCTACCAATTCTTTCTCCCAAGCTTCCTCTTCCCGAAGAAGCCAGTCAAGGAGCGAGGTGAGAAGTAATAAGTATCTAGTATTTTGTATTTGGTATTTAGTATAAAAAAACACTTCGTCATTCTGGGGAGGAATAGTTCGACAAGCTCACTATGACGACTCCAGAATCGGAGCTAACTCGTTGACAACGATCCTGGACGAGCCAGGATGACGAACAATACAAGCAAGGTATATCTGCGAATGTTACATGTTGCGTGTTACATGTTCAAGATTGACTGTTTGACGTTACGCAAGGATTTC
>JAUSJK010000032.1 GCA_030647255.1 bacterium | reverse complement strand
ATTTATCTAATAAAGATTTATTTTCAATTTTTAACTTTGAACTTTGCACTTTGAACTTATCTTGATTTGCATATTCAATAAAATATTTATATGTGTTCCAGAGAATAAGATAGAACTGTCGACGGATCTCATCCGCTTTTTTATATCCAAAAGGTAAATTGTCCGCAGGATTTTGTCTCGAGTACATCCATCTCATCACGTCAACGCCTATTTTATCTGCTCCCTCGTTAAATTCGACAGAATTTCCCCAGCTTTTATGCATGGGTTTTCCATCTTCTCCGACGAGAGTACCAAATCCAAGCACCGTTTTAAAAGGATTCGTGTCTTCCAACACTGTTGACATAGCGATGAGTGCATAAAACCAGTTTTTAAACTGTCCCGGGAATGACTCCGTGATAAAGTCAACGGGAAACCATTTCTCCCATTCTTTTCTGTTTTTTGTATACAACGGCTCACCTTGATTATTTTCTGCGATGGTGGAGAAAGGAACAATGCCTGCGTCAAGCCAAGGGTTTCCGACATCGTCAATACGGCGAACATCTTCGCCACATTTGGCACATTTAATTATTACCTCGTCGATGTATGGCTTATGAGGGGAGTGACCCTCAAATTCTTTCCAACCTTTAACTGCTCTTTTTTCCAGTTCTTCTTTAGAACCGATGACTTCGTAGTGTCCGCACTTGGTACATTCATAGATAGGCAGGGCCAAACCCCAGAATCTGTTTTTCTTGCTGATAAGCCAGTCGTGCATATTTTTAAGCCAGTCGAGCTCCCGATCTAAACCAAACTCGGGCATCCACTGTATTTTCTTCGCCGTTTCAACCATTCTTTCCCTCAATGTTTTATTTATTTTTAACTTTTCACTTTTCACTTTTAACTTTGAACTTACTGGTTTGTCCATGGCAATATACCATTCATCCGCCACTTTCCAGACGAGCTCCGTCTTGCATCTCCAACAGGCTGGATAGCGGTGCTTATAGTTGTGAATCTCAAATACCCAATTTTCTCCTGCCTTATCTTTTTCAATGAGATAATCAAGAATTAATCGAGGATTTTTCTTTGCATTTTTACCTGTGAACTGTCCCAGTCCTTTTATGTAACTCGCTTCATCTGCGATGACAGGGATCATAGGGAGGCCAAGTTTTTTTCCCAGTTTAAAGTCTTCCGTTCCGGCACTGACGGCTGTATGGACGAGCCCCGTACCTTCTTCGATAGAGATGGGCAGGATATTTTTGTCTGTGGGAATAACGGTGTGAAAGTTTGTAGGATTTTCTTTTGCTACTCTTGCTACAGCTGGAAGATTGTCGAATGGACCCGTATATTTTAAGCCGACTAATTCGCTTCCTTTCACTGTCTTAACAATACTTTTGTAGTTTTTTTTAAATACTTTTTCGACTAAATTTTTGGCGATCCAAAATGTGTCGCCTGTTTCTCCTTCGACAAGTGAGTACTCAAGATCGGGATCGACGGTAACGGCGATATTCGCGGGAAGTGTCCATGGGGTCGTTGTCCAGACAAGAAGATATTCATTCTTCCTTCCTTTTATGGGAAGTTCAAAGTAAATCGATTCATGGACGACTTCTTTATAATCTTCCGTCAGCATCTCATGTTGGGAAATGGCCGTTTCACAGCGGGGACACCATGGCACTGAATCATGACCTTTATAGATCCAGCCATTATCAAAACACGTTTTCAAAAAAAGCCAGATCATATAGTTGTTCTCATCGCTCATCGTGAAGTAAGAATGATCCCAGTCCATGAGGTATCCTAACCGTTTGGACTGTTCCGTCTGAATAGCGGAGTATTTAAACACACGTTGCTTACAAAGATCGACGAATTTGGCAATCGACTCCTTCTTTTTTCCTGGAATGAGATTTTCAATATCTTTTTTTGACCTGAGTTTCAGATCTTTTTCTACCTCGACTTCTACCCAGAGTCCCTGGCAGTCAAATCCATTTTGAAAACGTTGTTTGTGCCCTAAGAGATTATGAAATTTTTGCCAGAGGTCTTTGTACGTCCGTCCCCAGGCATGATGCACACCCATGGGGTTATTAGCGGTGATCGGACCGTCAAGAAAGGAAAAAGTATCTTTTGCAGAATCGTTTTTATTGAGATATTTTTGTACTAAACCTTTCGTGTACCATGTATCTAGCCACTTTTTCTCCATCTCGATAAAATTATGATCCTTCTCCGGAAGTGTAAACATAGGAAGTATTGTATAAAAAAACAGCCAAAAAAACAATCTATGAAGGACCTCCTTTTCTAGACTATTCTATATCTCGTGCTCCTGCCCATACCGAGTCTCTCTACTTTCTTGAGATTAAGTAGTTTTTTCAACACTTGATTTACCGTAGGACGCACTACTTTTGTTTTCTTGGCAATTTCCCCCGGTGTTGCTTCCTTAACTTCTTGTAAATATTCTAAAACGGCCAGTTGCTTACCTGATAAAGTTTTTTCCACATTGTCAGTATTAAGCAGATCAACCGCTTGTTTTGATTGATTTAAAATAATATTTAAGAAAAAAGTCAACCACGGTACAATATTCGGCTTTTCTGATTTAAAAGTAATCTGTGTCTTTCTTAAAGCAACATAATATTCTTGTTTTTTTTCTTCGACTAATTTCTCATGAGAAACGTATGGCATATAAAGATACCCTGCTTGAAGCATAAGCAAATTGGTTAATATTCGAGATATACGACCATTTCCGTCCCTAAAAGGATGGATCTTTAAAAATTCAACCACAAAATTAGCGATTATCAGCAATGGATGATATTTTTGTTCTTTATTAGCTTTTATGGTCCATTCGACTAATTCCTGCATTTCGATTGGAGTTAAAAAAACCGGTGTCGTATCAAATATTGTGCCAACAATATTACCTTTAGCATCGACCATCTGCACCTTGTTTTCAGTTACTTTATATTGACCTCTATGAAAAGAGTCTTTTTCAACATATTTAAGAATCTCCTGATGAAAATGTTTTATGGTCCCTTCATTTAGCTTGATCGACTGCCAGGAGTCAAAAACGCTTTTTAACAGTTCAAAATAACCTTTTACCTCCTGGATATCTCTGTCCTTGAACTTTTGCATAGAAATACCTCTCATTAAGTCTTCTACATCAGAATCACTCAATTTTGCTCCTTCAATACGGGTAGAAGCGCCTGTTGAGGTAATAAGCACAGACTGTTTAAGCCGGCCGAGTATTTGCGGGTGTAAATTAGCACTAGCCGTCCATCGGCCTTTCAACTCATCAATTGAGGCTATAAGAGTAAGAATATTGGTCGGAAGTGATTCCAGCCTTTGGTCAAAGCGGGCTCGCCCTGAGCGAGCGAAGCGAGTCGAATGGGTTAAATCTGTCATAGTTTTAAATCTTAAATATTACTGACTAAGTCGGGTATAGAATTGTACCCGACTATATAAGATTATATTAGATTATATAAGATTAGTCAACTGTTGTAAGATTTCACGGTTATTGACACAAAAACGTCATTCTGGCTTGTCCAGAATCTCGTTTTTGATTCTGGATGCGCTCCAAAACTCATCGCTTACCTGCCTGCCGGCAGGCAGGCCAGAATGACGCTTAATATCGTTTGATCTTAATTTGTCAGAGAGTGTGAATTTTTACAGACAGTCTTCTCGGTATTTATAATACAATTAATTATTGTAAAATGAATGGATAAGTTCAGATATGCAAACACCACAGAGAAAAGTAATCAACTATTTCAATAACTTAGAATCCCGACTGGGATACTCACTTCTCCTTAAAGGGACAAAACATTTTGGGTATTATCCAGAAGGTAAGGAAAATCTTTCAATTCCTTCCGCCCAAAGGCTTATGGAAGATGAACTTGTTTTGAATCTTCATCTTAAAAAAGAATCATATGTTCTTGACGCTGGATGCGGAGAGGGTATAGTTGCATCATATTTAGCCAAGAAATACGGGTTACGTATAACTGGTATTGATCTTTTAGACTGGTCAATCAAAAATTCCAAAAGAAATGCGCAAAAAATAAAAGTAGAAGAACTTGTAAACTTCTACGTCATGGACTATACAAAGTTATCTTTCCCCAATAGTCATTTTGATGGAGTATATACTATGGAAACCTTTGTCCATTCACCTGACTATAGAAAAGGTTTACAGGAGTTCTGTCGAGTATTAAAACCGGGAGGAAAACTTGTTATGTTTGAATATTCAATGAGTCCATTAATAGATATGACATCAGAACAAAAGCGTATTGCAGAACTGATTATTAAAGGTAGCGCTATGCATAGTTTGCCGTTTTTCGAGCATGGTAAATTTCCACAATTATTAAAAAAAGCTGGTTTTAAGGATGTCAAAGTTGAAAATATTACAGATAGAGTCGTTCCTATGATGTATAAATTTTACACATGGGCATACTTTCCTTATCAAATAATCAAATTATTCAAACTTCAAAAATATTTTATAAACGCTACTTCAGCATTTGAATCATATAAGAATATTCACCTAGAACACTTAGATTTATGGCGTTACAATATTGTAACGGCTACAAAATAATGGAAATAAACCAGTCTTTGAAATAAATATGGTAGGGTTATTATTTAATCTTCCTTCTTAAAAACGCAGGTATGTCGAAATCGTATTCTTTATCAATCGCATCTTCATCTCCCAGCTCAATGTCTTCCTTTTCTTTTGCTTCCAGTTCTTCTTTCAGTCGGGAGACAGGCTTGGTGCTATCTGCCGAAGGTGGGGTTACGGACTCATCCCTCATCGGATCTTTTTGAAAATTAAACAGTTTCAGTTTTCTGTCATCAAAACGTGTCGCAATAAGTGTGATACGTACCTCATCGTGCATTTTTTCATCTATCACCGCGCCAAAGATAATATCCGCATCGGGATCGGCTGTTTTGGCAATGATCGTCGCCGCCTCATCTATCTCAGCCATAGTCAGATCCGGTCCACCGACAACGTTGAAAAGAACACCGCGCGCCCCATCGATAGACACATCAAGAAGGGGAGAAGAAATAGCCTGTTTGATAGCGGACAATGCCCGCTTTTCTCCAGTTCCTGATCCGATTCCCATAAGAGCCGTACCGGCATTGTTCATGACCGTCCTTACATCAGCAAAATCGACATTGATGAGCCCTGGAAGAGTAATCAGTTCAGCGATTCCTTTTACTCCTTGATGAAGAACAGAGTCGATTTTTTTAAATGCTTCAAGAATGGAAGTATTTTTATCGATAATCTGCAAAATTTTCTGGTTTGGGACAATAATCATCGTATCAACTTTTTCTTTGAGCCGTTGACTACCTTCATTGGCAGCGACTTTTCTTTTGGCTCCTTCAAACTCAAATGGTTTGGTGACAACGCATATTGTAAGCGCTCCTGTTTCTTTGGCCACTTCAGCGATGATGGGGGATGCACCTGTACCTGTGCCTCCGCCCATGCCGCAGGTGATAAAGATCATGTCTGCACCGGATAATTCTTCTTTCAATTTTTCCCTTGACTCTTCGGCTGCCTGTCTACCTACTTCCGGATCACCTCCTGAACCTAAACCTCGTGTTAAATTGTCTCCGATCTGAATTTTTACTTCCGCTTTATTGTGGAGAAGTGCTTGGGCATCCGTATTGACGGCGATGAACTCAACGCCAGGGATACCGCCTTCAAAGATCATGGAAGAAATAGCGTTGCCTCCACCTCCGCCGATTCCGACGACTTTAATTCGAGCCGCTTGTCCCGCTCTTGGTTTTATTAGCATATTGAGTAATCATTATAACATGTGCAATTTGAACTGATCATAAAATAATGATCAAAAACTCGTTATAAAAAACTCCATAGGCAGTTGCGGATATGATTGGAAGAGTTGAATCTTCTTCGTTACTCTCGTATTCGTGTTCATGGCTTCGGACGTCACGTACTTTCCCTGAGGTTTGAGATTCCCTACATCTTCTCTCTTAAATCCAAGTCTTGTGGCCGCAAATAGTGTCCGTACGATAAGAACCGTCGGTGATTCGGAACCAACAGTCGGAACGGTAAGATTTTGTGTTTTGCATTGAAAAGTTGTGGTATCAAGCGCACTGTTGATTGAAGTTACACTGAGTTTATCCGTCCCACCTGACCCGAGCTTTGAGCCAGAATCGGCTAAGTATCTCTTCATTTTGTACGTTCCTGAAGTCGTGTCGAGATAGATATACGTCACCTCAATCGCCATACTGTCACAGGTTGTCCCTTCTGAACCATACCAAATAGAAGTATCTCCACTGAGAGGGTTCGTGAAGTTTGGGTAATCTGAAAGATACAACGTATACTGTTGGTCTATTTGAAGAAGAGGAGACACAAATGTGTTGCTTACCGCTGTTGTGACAGTTGCGTCTCCCACAAATCCGGAAAGACCAGGTAAACCTCCCAATGCTACTGTCTCTCCTACATTCTTTTGTAACGCCTCCTCTATACCCGCTTCTGCTGCCGCCAATGCTTTCTGATTTTCTTCTTCCAGTTTAGACAACTGTATGTCTGTTGTCGCTTTAAACGTGATTGACAAGACGACCGTAATCGCTGTAGCAAGAAGCATGACGATGATGAGGAGTACCTGACCTTTTTGTGATTTCATATCAAAATCTCTAATTTCTAATTGGCCTGTATCTGAGAACATCGGATTATCCGACCTGCCTGCCGGCAGGCAGGTAGTCTTCATCTGATTCTCTGATTCCCTTGATATCCTTGTGTGATTAAATACATTGTTCACTCCAATTGTTTCCACTCATATGTACTTGTGCCGATATCTCTTATAAGGTCAATATACATCTTAGGATCAGCCACGACAAATATGGATGGTTTGAAAATAGTATCGCTTCTCTTTCTGTTTTGAGGATCTCCTACGCCTGATGATATGATATTTCCCACAATCTTGAGTTCTGTCCCCGATTCCACATCCAATCCTGTAGCCGTGTCATACGAGAAGTGTACTTTTGTGGTAATAAATACACCTCGTATCTCAGTTACTCCTGATGCAATTTTAAGATGACCGTTTACAATGAGAAGAATCGACTTCGTCGCGGTTTTATTAAAATCTTCGTCTATCTTTACCTCCACTCCCGTACCATTCACGATGAGAATAGCTCCGTCAGGGATATCACTCGCCCTCAAAATACCCGCGGCATAATTCGAGGAGTCAGTGTTATTAATCTTGATACTTTTTGAAATGATATTGATTTTTGCCGTACTTAAACTAGTAAAATCAGTGATGCTTTGATAGGGCTTTCGTGACTTGACATAGTCGATGAATCTGGTGGGGTCCAATATATTGACTTGACCTGTGGCCGCTTGCCATTTCTTTGTCGATGGGTCGGCACTATTGAGACTGATGCCTCCACTGGCGATGACAGTGCCCGCTTCTCCCACCACAAAGTTGCGCGACGCATCATCGTCTGAATCGAATTCGATCGGTGTCTGAGGAATACGATTATCAAGAGCTCCCGCTCGATAGAATGAGGTGTCTTTGAGTTTAAACCATTGTGCTTGAGTGGGGGTAGGAGTGGGTGTGAATGTAGGCGTATTCGTGGCCGGAGGAGGAGGCGGAGGGGGAGGAGCACCGCCACAGTATGCTCCCACATACATGACACAGAATTTGGTTTGATCAGTCCCGGGTTTCATACATACGATGCCATATGCGCCACCTCTGGGAAACGATCTGCTCGTCTGGGTACTTGTCGAAGTCTCACCCGTATCGGGGAAAAGCCAAGTACACGCACTACTACTCGTAAATGTGTATGGAGTACTACTTTTGGGTACGACTTTTTGTCCTCCTGAAATATCGATGGTATTACTGTATCCTCCCACACAGATCACATTGGATGCGGCGATGTTGGAAAGGTCACTCTGTGTGGGACAGGTGGCAGTCACATCCACA
>JAUSJK010000027.1 GCA_030647255.1 bacterium | reverse complement strand
ACTATAATATCCAAGGCACCCATTTTAACCTCATCGTTAGCCCCCGAGCGGGGTTCCCCAAGTTGGACTCGTCCCAGGTATCCTACTCATACACAGGAGGAACCATTGACTTTATTTTTACGATAGATACACCGAATTTGAACAGTTTGGGACAAATCTATACTGAAAACCAAGCTCAAATCCAAGGCAAAACAATAATTAATATAGACAGACATCTGGTCAATGATTTTTTTGGGACGGTCAATGTAGTCAATAAAACAAGTTCTTCTACATCCGAACTCGTGTATCAGATCTTGACGGATCTATCTATCGAACTTGATCGCGATATCGCCACCAATCTCTACGGAGGTATTATGGCGGCTACAAACAACTTCACCTCATATTCTGTCACCGCACAGACATTCCAGACGGCGGCTGATTTACTCCGTATGGGAGCGCTTAAGAAAATTCAGTCCAGACAACCTGGTATGGGTATGCCCCGACCGGTCGCTCCTCAACCTCAACCGTTTTCCCCCCGCCAATTTCAGTCGAATGGTAGTCTCAAGGAATTTGAAAAGATGACGCCGATAGAAGATATCGAAGATGAACCGGATGATTTTGAAGGTAGCTCAACTACCGCTGCTCCTCAAGACTGGCTTAAACCCAAAATCTTCAAAGGAAAAGGCCTGATATAATGATAACGTAATGGATATCAACTCCATCATTATTACCATCGCCATCATCGTCTGCCTTATCCTCATCAGGATCTGGCTCAATAAAATTGAAGAAAAAACCAAAACATCCGACGATCTGGTCGAGTGGCTCAAAGATATAGGAAGAAGAGTTGATATATCGACTCAAAATGTCGACCTAAAACTGAGTAAAAATATGGAGCTTTTTAACGACCGGCTTGATAAGTCTGCGTATGTTATTGCCCAGGTCCAAAAAAATATCGGCGAATTTTCGGAAATAGGCCGTTCCATGAGAGATCTGCAGGAATTTATCCAATCACCCAAACTCAGAGGAAATATCGGAGAACAAGTGCTGAGAGATCTTCTCGCTCAACATTTTCCCCAAAACTCATTTATGCTCCAGTACGCATTTTCTACAGGCGAAAAAGTAGACGCCGCTATAAAAACAGCCCAGGGTATCATCCCTATCGACTCGAAATTCCCTATGGAAAATTTCCGTAAGCTCATGAATGAACACGAGTCTGTTGCCAAAGAAAAAATAAACAAAGAATTTGAAAGAGATATTAAAAAACACATACAAGATATCTCCAAAAAATATATTCGTACGGACGAAGGTACCGTTGATTATGCGATCATGTATATCCCCTCTGAGTCGGTATATTACGAGATAATCAATAACTCCGACCTTTTCGATTATGCAGGCAGACTCTCTGTTTTACCTGTCTCACCGATGAGCTTCTATGCCTATATGAAAGCCATCCTCATGTCATTTGAAGGTCAGCGGATTCAGACACAAGCCAAAGAAATACTGCAGCTACTTCAATCGATAAAAAAAGACTATGAAAAAACGGAAGAGTCATTTTCAATCCTCAATAAACATATTACCAATGCCTATAATCAATCGTCACATGTTACGCATAATGTACTATCTCTGGGACAAAAACTTTCCTCCACCCGCCTCATCTCAGCCGAAACTCCAAAGGAAAAACTGGTAGAATAACTCTTGCTAATTTAGAAGTGAGGAGCAGGTGTCGAGAAGAAAGGGTTCCTGACACGCGCGGAGATCTGGCGATATTCGCCGCCAGTCGAGCACTGGCGGGAATGAATTCGAGACAGAATCTGGAGACAGCATAAGAAATAATGGGATCCTGAAATAAACCTGCCTGCCGGCAGGCAGGTTCAGGATGACACAAAATATATGGATATCACATTTCTTTCCGAACTTAAAAGTGATAATAAACTTACTCCCGCTGAGATTGTCGAGATGATTCTTAAAAAAAGAGGTATAAAGGATGAAGAATTTATGACCCCTGTTCATCCTCTCAAAATCAATATCGAAGAAATGGGCTTTAAAAAAGAAGTAAAAAAAACTCTCTTACTTCTTGAAAAAATAAAAAAAGAAGGGCGAACAATCGTCGTATATACCGATTATGACGCTGACGGTATCACGGGAGGATCAATCGTCTGGGAGACACTACATCTCTTGGGCTTTCATGTGATGCCTTATGTTCCTCACCGTAAACTGGAAGGCTATGGATTTTCCGAGAAAGGTATAAATGCTGTTAAAAAACAGTTTGATCCGGCTCTTATCATCAGTGTCGACCATGGCATATCTGCCCGAGAAAAAATAGTGTATGCCACTTCTCTCCATATCCCCATCATTATTACTGACCATCATTTAAAACCAGAAAAAATCCCCGATGCCGAAGTCATCTTTCATATTCCTGAACTATCAGGTTCAGGAGTAGGATATTTTTTTGCCAAAATGATCTACGAGTTTTTTCAAAAAGATACGACGAGTGAAAAAAAGGAGCTCTTGAAACATAACTTTTCCAATGACTACCTGGCGCTCGCGTCTATCGGCACAGTCGCTGACCTCGTTCCCCTCCTTGGGCCATCGAGAAGTATTGTCAAGTATGGGCTCGAGGCATTTCCTCATGCCCGTCGTCACGGACTCAAATGTATTATCGAAGAAGCAGGGATCAAAGATAAAAAAATCACTCCTTATGAGATCGGCTTCATCATCGCTCCCCGTATTAACGCTGTTGGTAGACTCGAACATGCCATTGATGCATTGCGACTTCTATGTACAACGAATGGAACAAAAGCGAAAGAACTCGCCTCAAAAGTAGGTGCAACTAATCGAGAGAGACAAGATATGGTCAAAACATCTGTTGCCGAGGCAAGACAGATGGTAGAAAAGATGAAGAAAAAAGACAACCTTCCCAAACTTATTATCTTGCGTCATGATGAATGGCATGAGGGTATTATCGGACTGATTGCGTCCAAGATACTCGAAGAACACTATCGGCCCGTGATCGTCATGACGAAAAGCGACGGATTTTTGAAAGGGTCGGCTCGATCAATCGTCTCATTTCACATGACCGATTTTTTGAGGAGTTTGAAAAAATACCTCATCGACGCAGGTGGACATGCTCAAGCGGCCGGATTTACCATCTATAAGGAACAAGTTGAAGAATTCACGGAAAAGGCCGTCAAAAAAGCGGAGAGGATGATCAGCCAAAAAGATCTCATAAAGACCTTACAGGCAGATATGAAAATGCCAATGTTCAAAGCAACTTTGACACTTGCCGAGAAAATAGAAGAACTGCAGCCTTTTGGCATGGGTAATCCTCAACCTATATTTTACAGCGAAGCTGAAGTTGTAGGAACAAAACTATTTGGAAAAAAAAGTGAGTATCTCAAAATATTTGTCAAAGAC
>JAUSJK010000026.1 GCA_030647255.1 bacterium | reverse complement strand
GAACTGGCTCACTACGCTTATGGACTTGTAGGAATCAGTCGAGCCACTCTTTTTCTTATGAAACAGCAAGGAGATCTCTCTAAAGAAGAATATGATACTCACAAACCCACACAAACAGTAGATCTCATACTAGAAGCTCTTAAAGAAGATACCCAACTCACTGAAGAACAAGTACGTATTCTGAAAGAAACCATACAACCTCTTGATAAGTTCATTGAAGACAAACGCAGCGCACGAGACGCACGAGCAGCTTTACAACCTGAAGAAGTAGTACATCAACTTGCTACAGAAATCATACCACAAAAGCCACTACCTGAAAATTTAGAAAAAGTAGATATAAAAATAGTGCAAATAGGACAAGGTAGACCTCTTCAATTGGATTTGCGAACTCTTGATAATAAAATTTTGAAAAGAATCTTTGACCTAGATGCAACTCGTGCACCGGAAATCTATATTACTGCACCAAATGGAAAACTCGTGCGCATAGGTGCAGCCGAGGCCCGATCACTTCTAAGGTTAGGAGTAGCGGCACTTGAGAATCTTTCTCCTATCGAAGGAGAAGTATTGGCTTTACAGATATCTCGTGATCCAAGTAAGCATAAACCTGGAACAGACGTAATAAAAGGTGTATTTTATCCATTAAATCAAAGATTACAAAGTGAAGCAGGTATTCGTTTGTCAGATCATTCTTTACGTAAGATTACGATAGACGATCACTACAGATATATTTTTCCTGAGAATTTAGGAATGGTGCTGACAGAAGAGCAGAGACAAATAGTGAAAAAAGGCTTTCAAACCAGAGAAGTTGCAGAAAATCTAGGAGAGAAAATTATACACACAGGAAAAGAAAGACCGTTGCAAATATCACTCGAAGGAGTCGATATAACTGAACTTTTGACAAATCCCTTCTACTCTCCCCAGGTAAATCTAATAACTACAGATGGCACACAAATAGATCTCTCACCAAAAGAAGTGAAGGTTCTGCTGAGATTAGCTATTGCTGACATATCTCAAGAAGAGTTACATAAAGAAGACCTTGCTCGCTTTGCATATAAAAACTCAGTTCGAGGGGACTATAAAAATCAACAGCTTTATGATACTTTCCATTTACTTAAAGGAAAACTAAAAGAAAATGGATTGGAATTAGGAAAACATTTAAAAGGTCAAAGAACAGATCGTAGCTATCAACTACCTGATAATATTGGTCTACAAATGAGTGGGGAACAATTCGAGATAGCGACTCAACTCATTAAGAACGACTTACAAGTAAAACAAGATTTAGGGAAAAAAGGACTTCAAAGTAGTGAAGAAGCAGCACCACTTCTGGAGTTTAAGGGGATACAATATAAAGGTATCACGGTCGAAGAAGCTAAAACACTCTCAAACAAAGGTATACGAAGATTGGGAGAAGGTAGGTTTACTATTACGTTTGATCCAGATTTCAATCCTCTCACGCTTTTCCAAGCAGAGAATCCCCATATTGATATGATACCGGTACAGATGAATAAGGAGACTTATTATATTTCAGACAACTCTGCACGAACTCTGTTTAAGATAATGATGAGTCGTTCTGAAGGCGTAGACAATCGCAATATTCTCCAGAGCTTACTACCTAAAGGGAAGTCGCCCGAAAAAACTAATTCTTTACTAGGATATGCTACAAATCCTTTGAAAATAGAGATTAGTAAGGCGTATGGATTGAATAAAAAAGTTCTCTTACGTTTCCAAAAAATGAGAGACGAACGTACTATTTATTCTGCCGATTCTCAACTGCAAATTATATGGGGAGAAGTGGATTCATCGGCATCTGAAACAGAAAAACAATTTAATATCCATGCGATGGCTATCTTGGCGCAGCGCTTAAGTTTATGGGGTGGCGTAAACTTTGATACATTACATCCGGAAGTGCAGGCTATGCTTACGGAAGGAAAAACTCCTACATTAGCAACAGATCTACATAAAAGCATTATCGATAGAGCATTTATCAATATACAAGGAAAATCTCTAGAACAGGTTGAAAAAATACATTATGATCTATATGAAGAAGCTTTAGGTTGGATTGACAACTTAAAAGCAGGAGAGTTGGAACGTATACAAGATTCTGATATTCAACAACTTGTAGTATTTTATCTTCAAAAGAGCGCACTTTGGGATAGGATATTCGATAGTGTACAAAAAGGAGGATTAGAACATATCCCTTATGATAATGGAGCAGGCAGTATGGGAGCGATAACTATTATTAAAGATTTATCTGATGTTGAGAATATAAGAGAGAGACCAGGAAGAGCAAGAAGAACTCCTGATGATTGGACAGCGGAGGAGTTAGCACTATTATCTACAGAACCTCTTCCAGCACGAAAATCAATAGTAGAAAAAGCTCCTCCCAACGCGGAAAAATCTCCTAATGTCGTCGTCACCGCAGATGAAGGAACAATTTTAGCCTATGCATTGGCCTCTTTTCCTGATAGATTGCATGAAGCGGGTATAACTTTTCCAGAGGAGGTGGTAAGAGACTTCATTCAACAAACCGAAGGAAATTTGCGTGAAATGTCTCGTAAAAAAAGAGATAGAGAACTGAGTGGAATTCTGCCCAGAGTTATCCGTAAACTAGAAGTAGTTCTTAAATCAGGAGCATCGCAACACTTGCCTGAGTCTGCTCAATGGTTAGCTCTTTTAAATACAGAAGAGGTCGAAAGATTATCGAATGCGCTTGAAGGAATAAATGTTATGTGGATGGATAAAGATCAGAGAGGGCTCGTATTTGGAATACAAGCAGATGAATCTAATGATAGAATAGTTATGAGGCTTGCCGAGGGGGAAAGTGCGGAGAGAACAGTAGAAAAGGGGTTGAATAGAATAGCGGAACTTCTTTTAAGTGCAGAAAATTTAAGTAGCGACGGTGTTATTAGCATTCTTCAACTTCAAGAATTGCAAGGTAATCTTACCCCGGCTATTATAAGAAATAAACTTGAAAAGGTCATGTTTGCCGAAGATACAATTGACGGAAAAGATGTATATTCTATAGTAGAGTCAGTAGTAGGCGCATGTTTTATGATTGCCGCCACAGGAAGAGGGGGATATGATAGAAGAAGCACACGTACATTAAGACAAATTATTACAGATGTTTATAATAATATCCTGGAAGAAAGACAAAAGACAAAGAATGCAGAACTTTCATTGAAGTAATTTCTTTCTTAAAACTATTTACACACCTCTTTTTTAATCTGCTCCTGTTGGCGGTCGGGGAGTTTGTCGATTTGTTTGACTATTGCGCCGACTGTGTTTTGAAACACGAGATCCGTTGCGGCTTCGGCCGACTTTGAAGCAATATTCCCTGTAGTTTTGGAAACTTCACCGACTATTATATTCATCCCGCCTTCCAACTGACTGGTAGCGTAGGAGATGATACCTTTCGAACTGCTTTTTGTCTCCGAAATGATTTCGTCTTTTTGTTTTTGGATGCTTGTTTGGATTTTTTCTCCCAACACCTGTGTGTTTTTCTGTTCTTTACGGGGAATTTTAGTGATGAGAAATCCGGACAAAATAAGTACTCCAATAAAAGCAAGCCGCTGCATGGAAACGGTTTTTTTGGGTTGATCAATGGGTTTTATAGCCATAAAGTACATTTTTATTGTACAATAGATGAGAACTAAATGCCCGGATAGTTTAGTGGTAAAACAAGCCCTTGGTAAGGGCTAGAGTGTGGGTTCAATTCCCACTCCGGGCTCAGTCTAGTTAAAAGTTAAAAATGAAAAGTTAAAAGCTTTCCTCGTCATCCTGGCCTGCCTGCCGGCAGGCAGGTAAGTCCTTCGGCGTTGCTCAGGACGCATCCCGCCGGGCAGAGCCCTCTGGGCGGCGCCAGGATCGTTGTTCATTAAATACTGATTCTGGAGTCGTCATAGTGAGCCTGTCGAACTATTCCTCCCCAGAATGACGAAAAGTGAGAACTCAGAAATTTTCTATTGTATTTTAATTAGATTTTTGCTATCCTCCCTATACTATGGATATACGATACTTAGGACACGCTGCGTTTCATATTAAAACCAAAACTGCTTCTGTCGTCACCGATCCGTACAATCCGGAAATGGTCGGTCTGAAATTCCCCAAAACTGAGGCTGATATTGTCACTATCTCTCATCACCACCCCGATCATGACTTTGTTCAGGCAGTGAGCGGGACTCCGTTGATTATCGACTGGCCCGGAGAATTTGAAAAATTGAGTGTCCGTATTTTTGGTTTTCCGAGTTTTCATGATGGCAAAAAAGGGGAGGAACGGGGAGAAAATATCATGTATAAGTTTGAAGCAGAGGATATATCTCTTCTTCACTGTGGGGATTTGGGACATAGTCTGACGGACGCCATGGTTGAAGATATCGGAGGAGTTGATATTGTCTGTATTCCTGTCGGAGGCATTTATACTATCAATGCGGCGCAGGCTGTTGACATCGTCAAAAAACTTGAACCTTCCATTATCATTCCCATGCACTACAACCATCCCAAACTCAATCAGGACAAATTCGGAACACTTTCTCCTTTGTCCGAGTTTATGGAAAAAATGGGCAATCCGGAAATTCTCCCAATCCCAAAATTGACAGTAAAGAAAGAAGATTTAATGGAAGAGATGAAAGTAGTTACGTTTGAAATCTAACAACTTGTTCGTCATTCTGGCTAGTCCTGAGCGAAGCCGAAGGGCTTGTCCAGAATCGTAGTTAATTTTTTTCTCATAACACGTAACTCGCAACTTGTAACATTTTAGAATCACATTGACAACGATTCTGGAGTCACTTCGCCAGGTACAAGACTGCACCTGACTTCGCTCCCCAGAATGACGTATGAGAGATCGAATTTTATCAGTGTAATTTATAAACAATGTCTTCAGCCACGAATGCTCTAAAAGTTCCTCCACACGATCTGACGGCGGAAAAATCTGTCTTGGGTGCCATACTGATTGACCCTTCCGCTATCACCATAGTAGCCGAATTTTTGAAACAAAATCACTTTTATATTCCCGAACATCAACGTATCTATGGTTCCATGATCACGTTATTCGAAAAACAACAGCCCATAGATGTGGTGACTCTTAAAAATGAGCTCAAAGAAGCGGGGACGCTCAAGCAAGTCGGGGGCGTGGAGTATATATCCGAACTCATCAATACTGTTCCGACTTCGGCCTATGTCGAACACTACGGACACATTGTCAAAGACCATTTTACAAAACGCCAGCTCATCGAACTTTCTTCCCGCATGGTGGAAAAATCGTTTAATGAAAAAGGTGATGTGCGCCAGCTTTTGGATGAGGCGGAGACGGAAATCTTTGCTCTTTCCCAGGAAAATCTGCACCGTGATTTTATCGAACTGAAAAGTATTTTGACCGAAAGTTTTGAAAGACTTGACGAATTTGTTAAAAGGGGAAGCCACTTGAGGGGATTGACGACAGGATTTAAGGATCTCGATAATAAACTGGCGGGAATGCAGGACTCGAACCTCTTGATTCTCGCTGCCCGTCCGGGTATAGGTAAAACAACCTTGGCACTCAATATGGCTCTTCACATAGCAACGAAGGAAAAGATACCCGTTGGGTTTTTCTCGCTCGAGATGAGTAAGGAAGAACTCGTCGATAGACTCCTCGTCGGACAAGCAGACATTGATGCGTGGAGATTGAAAACAGGTAAACTTTCGGATGATGATTATAAAAGCTTGACGCAGGCGATGGGGGAGTTGTCAGAGGCACCCATTTTTATAGACGATACGCCGGGTCTTTCTATACTTGAGATGAGGACAAAAGCGCGTAAACTAAAGTCGGAAGTCAATCTGAAGCTTCTGGTCGTCGACTATCTGCAACTGGCCGATTCGGGAAAAAGATTTGACTCGCGTGTCAATGAAGTTTCATTTATCTCCCAAGGGCTCAAAAATCTTGCCCGCGAACTGCGTATACCTGTACTTGCTCTTTCGCAATTATCCCGTGCGGTTGAACAGAGAGGCTCAAAGAAACCTCAACTAGCGGATCTTAGAGAAAGCGGCGCTATAGAACAAGATGCGGACGTGGTGATGTTTATATATCACGAAGATGATAGTGAAGATTTATTGGATCAAAGTAAACGCATGGTCAAGCTGTATATCGCCAAGCACCGCAATGGTCCGACAGGCGAAATTGATCTTATGTTCCGCGGTGACCGCGTCAAATTCTACTCCGTCGACAAAACCCTCTAACTATAGTGTCTATCCATTTTAGCCCTTCCTGACAATCTAATACACCCCCGAGGTGTACTTAGCCTCAAACAGCACAATATATACATAGTTAATATGTATATGATATAATAACCTATAATATGCATAAGGAATTACAACACATAAAGGAGAAGGTACAGAAAAATTGGCTGAAAGTAGTAGGACCACTAGCTGTTGCGATGGTGTGTGGTCTCGCCACTCTTCAGGATACTACTCCGACATATGCTGACCCCGGCAGCCCAACTCCCAATATCCCAGGACTTCATATCGATTCTCCTATCCCTCAAGTCGAGATGGGAAAAGCAACCTACTATGAAGATAATCTAGAAAATGGATCATCAAATCTGGTCAAGGAAGGTTCTTTCTCACTCAAGGCCACAGAGCCGATAGAACAAAGTACTAAAGAGACTGTTATTCTAGCATGCTCTACACCTGACAGTCCGGGAGATGAGGAGACTTTATCTACAGCCCGATCCATGTTTATAGGAGAGTCATATGGAAAGATATCTTCCTATTTTTCAACTATCTCAAATGGAAATGCCCGAGTGAATTCTCGTTATGTGTCTTCAGCATGGGCAGAACTTACGAAAAATAGATGGGAATATTATAAGCAAGATGGGACTTTTGATTATGTGAAATTTATTGCTGATTGTACTGAAAAATACGATCCTTCTGTAAATTTTTCACATGCAGATATACTTGCCATACTATCTAGCTTTTACGGAGGTGCTGCATTGGGAGGAGGAATCACCTTACCATCATCTCATGATGGAGAAACAGAGTTTCGTTTTGTGTATTTTCCTAAAAACGTGATGACGGAAAAAAAGGTTGCTGTAGTCGTACACGAGTTTGGACATACATGGGGACTTGGTCATGCTAACCTCGCTATAATTGACTCCAATGGAAATATACAAGATGTCCACATTCCATACTCCGACTGGACTACCCCCATGGGTGATTACCCACTTTCGTGTCCCATATATCTTGATATTGGGTGTCCGGCTCAGTGGATGACAGCTTTTAATCTTCTACAGGCCAACTGGCTACCAAATAGTCAGAAAGCAGTTGTCGCTCAAAATTCGGGGGGTGTATTTTCACTGGCGTATTTGGATAATAATAATCCCGGACCCGCCTCCATAAAAGTAATTGAAATACAAGGGGAAGGGAAGGAAAAATTTTCAGTTGAGACTCGTCGAAGTAATGGAGTAAGCTATGACCGTGGTCTTTATCCTCAGACAGATGGCGCCTTTGCTCATTATATGAAAGCAGACTATACAGATCCATTTCCTGAATTATTTCTTATCAGCCGTACGAGAGATGGGAGGACTGCTCAAATAGGTGTAGGAGAAAAACTTACTCCCTCAATGAATATAAGCATTTGTAACTTAGGTAAATCAAATGCAGAGACGACTATTATTGCAGTTGGCAATGGTCCTGGCTGGGATTGTTCAAGAATTATTCCAGTACCTCCAGAAAGTCTTACTCATAAAGTCTATCTACCTTTTGGCGCAAAGCGGCATGAGGTAAAAGGAGAGATGGAATCAAATACGGCCAAACAAGATGATTCGCAAGATAAGACACCATCAGCGCTTCATATAGTGGAAAGTAAAGATAAAAAAATAACAATTTATCAAAATGGACAAAAAATTGCCGCGTCCTCAAAAGATGGATCTTTTATAGAGGGAGACCAACACGCAAGTTTAGTTGCGAGTGGACTCATAGAAGAAAGACCAAAAGAACTTGTTCAGATGGGAGGACAAATATTTTCGTTGGCTGGAGGATTATTTAAACCTTTTTCTCAAAATTAAATTCTTCCTAAATTAGTTGTTATTCTGGCCTGCCTGCCCTTCCGTAGTTTTAACGAAGGAGGGTCCAGAATCGTTGTTATAATTAAAATATGCACAAAGGTGGCTATGTCTACATCATGGCTAACTCAAGACCAACTCTGTATGTAGGTACTACGAGTAATCTTATCAAAAGAGTATGCGAACATAAAAATGATATTGTAAAAGGATTTACATCAAAATATAAACTTCATACACTTGTATACTACGAATGTATAGAAATAATAGAACTTGCTATCGTAAGAGAAAAACAAGTAAAAGATATGAATAGACAAGATAAAATAAAGATGATAGAGAAATTTAATCCCACGTT
>JAUSJK010000025.1 GCA_030647255.1 bacterium | reverse complement strand
TATTTCCCATATCCAAATATTACCTTAGGGTGTGGTCTGAGATATGGGGACAAGTATAGCCTGACTCCGCTATGCTCACACAATCCTCAAACACCACCTAGATTGTCCTGACTTTCCAGTACACCCCCGAGGTGTATTATGGAGATTTATTCCTTTCTTTTAGAGAATATATGTTGTAGTACGGTGACTAGAAGATAACTGATTATGAAGGTAATTACAAGATATAGAGCCATTCTTTGATTGTCAAATGCTAAAATCCAATTTGAAATCGTGAAGAATATTCCCGATTTCGATACAAGGGCAGGAAACTGAAGAAGAACAATTGTAATCAGCACTTCTACACCTAAAGCTGCGAGTATTTTCTTAACCATGTGTCCCCGGCGCGAATCGAACGCACAACCTACTCCTTAGAAGGGAGTTGCTCTATCCATTTGAGCTACGAGGACATACTGCCTATTATATCATTCTCTCCTCAGATTACGCAAAACTTTTGCTTCTCATTTGATATAATTCACACATAGAAGAAGCCGAGGTGGCGGAACTGGCAGACGCGCTGTCTTGAGGGGGCAGTACCCAAAAGGTGTGGAGGTTCAAGTCCTCTCCTCGGCACAAGATTTTACAGTCAGGTAGTGTAAGATTACTGTTATTTTAATACCTGTTTTATATGAAGTCGAATAATTCACTCTCACTGGGATTAACGTTTGATGATATTTTGTTACTTCCTAATTATTCTGATTTTAATCGTAAAGATATCAATCTTGAAACTCAATTAACAAAAAAAATAAAGCTGCGCGTACCTTTTGTTTCTGCCCCAATGGATACCGTGACAGAAAGTGAACTTGCTATTGCACTAGCTAAAGTCGGGGGTATCGGCATTATTCATCGCAATCTTACGATCAATGATCAAGTGTCTGAAATTAAGAAAGTGAAAGCTCAAAAATATATTGTGGGAGCCGCTATTGGCGTCAACAAGGGATATGAAGAGCGGGTAGAAGCTCTCGTCAAAGCCAATGTTGATGTCATCTGTATCGATTCTGCCCACGGATTTACAAGCCTGATGATAGATGCCGTGCAATTTCTCAAAAAAAAACACCCCCGAACAGAGATTATTGCAGGAAACATCGCTACATACGACGGCGCAATAGCGCTCATCAAGGCTGGTGCTGACGGCTTGAGAGTGGGTATGGGAGCCGGTGCCATCTGCACGACCCGCATCATTTCAGGAATGGGCGTACCGCAGTTGACCGCCATCATGGAAGCCGTAAGAGCGGGAAAGGAACATGGAGTTCCCATAATTGCCGATGGGGGAATCAAATATTCGGGCGATATGGTCAAAGCATTCGCAGCTGGATCATCAACAGTCATGATGGGGGGATTCTTTGCTGCCGCACTTGAAGCACCCGGCAAGATAGTCGATCTCAAATCGGAACAGGTTCCGGCACGATTTAAAAGTATTCTTCGCAAAGACGTGGCATCATATAAATTCAAAGAGTATCGTGGTATGGGGTCCGTTGGAGCTATGAAAAAGGGAGAAAAGATTAAATCAGAAGACGAGTTCCACGGAAAAAGTTACAAAGACAGAGTGCTTGTGGCCGAAGGAGTAGAAAGTCTTATTCCGATAAAAGGTACCATTCAGGAGATTTGTGATCAGGCTATAGGAGGAATAAAATCAGGTATGTACTATGTTGGTACAAAAACAATACCAGAATTGCAAACAAAAACTAAGTTTATTCAGATAACACAAGCCTCACTTACCGAGAGTCACCCTCACGATGTGCTGATTACAAATCCGGGGGAGAATTATTGACGGCCGACTTCATTTACTCCTTCGTAGAAAAAAACATAATAAAATAGTAAAATACAATGAAAGATATCTGTGTGCCCACTTAGCTCAGCGGTAGACCTGCCCGCCATGCTAGTCGCAAGGCGTTACAGGCGGGGCAGCTGTAATTATATGCCGAGATAGCTCAGTGGTAGAGCAACTGTTTTGTAAACAGTAGGTCCGGGGTCCAAATCCCCGTCTCGGCTCAGCAGGTCGTCAGTTCAAATCTGACAGTGGGCTCCACTTTTTACACGAGCCTCTGCTGATCCACTTCATTTTTTGAGGAATAGGGGAGTTTAAGATGAGAAAATGCTTGTGCGGTAAGCACACGGCCACGAGGCGTTTTTTTGATAAACCCGATCTGCATTAGATAAGGCTCTATAAATTCTTCGACCGTCTGTCTGTCTTCGGACAGGGATGACGCAATCGTTTCGACACCTACGGGTGTATTTTGAAACTTCTCGGCTAATAATCGCAGATACTGTATGTCTATATCTGTCAGTCCCCTGTCATCTATTTCCAAAAGTGAAAAAAGATTGTTGAGAAGTTTCTCATCAATTATCGTATGTTTATGAACCTCAAGCACATCTCGGGCTCGTTTTAAAATACGATTGGCGATACGGGGAGTTCTGCGGGACCGCCGGGCAATAGATTTGGTTGCATCTTTCGTAATAGGAAGACTCAGGATCTCACTCGACCTCTCAACAATTTTTTCCATTTCTTTCTCATTATAGTAATCAAGACGAAGAACCAAACCAAATCGATCTCTAAGAGGTGCTGAAAGAAGAGCCAGTTTTGTCGTTGCGGCCACTATAGTAATTTTCGGTACAGGTAAACGGACAGTACGAGCGGCCGGACCTTTGCCGATAATAATATCGAGCGCGTATTCTTCCATCACCGGGTATAAAATCTCTTCAACAGGCTTTGGTAATCGGTGAATTTCATCAATAAATAACACATCGTTATCCTTGAGGTTCGTTAAAATGGCGGCGAGGTCTCCCGTTTTAGTGATGGTGGCGCCCGACGTGATTTTTAATTCGCCGTGGAGTTCATTGGCGATGATAAATGCCAGTGTTGTTTTCCCGATACCGGGTGGACCATAAAAAAGAAGGTGTTCGGAAGAAGCGCCGCGTTTCAAAACTGCTTCGAGAAAAAGACTGAGAGTTTTCACAATCTGCTCCTGTCCAATATAATCGGCGAGTTTTTGAGGACGCAGATTGACATCAATCTTTTTTGTATCTTTTGTACTCACAGCTTTCATATCTCTATTATAAGGTAAAAAGGAATATATGTGGAAATAAAAAAGTAGTCGCTAAAATAAATTTTTATTAGTTGCTACGATTATTCGAATAATCGTAGCAAAAGATCGTAAAAAAAAGCTGACGTCCACAAATATTTCTAGCCAGATTGTCATAAAAATCTCTAAAACTCGAGGGGTTATGAAGAAAAATTATGTAGTATTTTGAGTTGGATTTTCAGGAAAAGGATATTGCTTCAGTTGTGCGTTTTCTATAGCTTTAAGTGCAAAATCAATTATTACAGGTGCAGCCGCATGTTTTCTTAAATCCACATCTCCTGATTCAGGAAGCGATACAGCATCATACATACCAACTTCCGGAAGTCTTTGTGATTTAATAAGGTTAATATCGTTTCCGAAAGTTAGGACAATAGAGGCAATTTCTCTTATATCCTTTAAAGATTTCAGATTCCCAGGAGTTCCTAGTATTGATTGAAAATCACTTGGAAATATCATAACTTGAGTTACACGAGTAGTAGGATCATTAAGATCTGTATAAACATCCGCAACAATTGCTCCTTTGAAAGTCACTTGATTTTGAGAACTAGGCTCATGATATTGTCCTACTGATACAGCATACCAATCAGCACCAGCCCTCGGAGTTGACTTATTAGGATTATTAAAAACTTCAGAAAATATAGGTATTCCTTGAGAATTTCCAGATTCAATTATTGCGGCGGGGGATAGTGTAGTTGAACGTATATTTACTCTTTCATGAAGTCGAGAATTAGCGCTTTTTGTATAATTTTCCGGATGGTATATTTCCATACCTAGATAATATATGCCAGTAATTAATTTGTCAATAGTATTTATTATATCATTTTGGTTTTATTTTGCGGAGGGCATAGGTGATTTTTTGTTCAAGCGTCAGTTCTTTGGGAAAAGTCGGAAGAAGTTTACGGGCGTCTTGACTGGAAAAGCCGAGGGAGATAAGCGCGTCGATGACTATCTTGTCTTCTTCTGACATATACATTTTTTCGAGCTTAAATGTTTGATCGAGTTTTTGGGAGAGTTCGAGCATGATCTTCATGGCCGTTTTTTTTCCAAGTCCCGGAATTTTTTCAAGATACGCGATATTATTTTCCTTGACGGAGTTTACGATACCTTCCACTTTCGAATAGGAAAGAACTGAAAAAGCGGTTTTCGGACCAACTCCCGAAACACTGAGAAGAAGGATAAACATACGGTGCTGTTCTTTTGTCTCAAAACCAAAAAGGACATGTGCATCATCCCGAATTTGAAGATACGTATATACTTCAATCAAAGAACCGGCAGTTGCTTTAGAAATAAGAGAGGCGGGAAGAAATACCTGATAAAACACTCCACTTGCAGTCTCAATGAGGGCGAGATTGTTCTCAATTTCAGACACTATACCTTTGATCTTACCAATCATGAAAAGAAGTATATAGTATTTAGTATTTCGTATCTAGTATACAAATTTTCGTAAGAGTTCACGATTCTTGACACAAAAACATCATTCTGGCTTGTCCAGAATCTCGTTTTTGATTCTGGATGCGCTCCAAAACTCATCGCTTACCAGAATGACGCTTGATATCGCTTGATCTTAATTTGTCAAAGAGTGTGAACTTTTACCTATTTTAGTTCTTCTCTCTCTATCTGCCATAAGCGGTTGTACTTGGCGACACGCTCACCCCTTGACGGTGCACCAAACTTAACGAAGTCCGATTGGATACCGACAGCAAAATCGGCAATAAACGTATCATTCGTCTCCCCCGAACGATGAGAGACGATATAATTGAAATTATTTTTGCGGGCAATGTCGACGACCTCCAACGTCTCGGTGATAGTACCAATCTGGTTCGGTTTAATAAGAATGGTCGAGCAAGCTTTTTCTTTAATTGCTTTTTTGAGCTTTTCCCTGTTTGTCGATAGAAGATCGTCACCTACCAGATATATTCTGTCAGAAACGCTTGCGGATAATTTTTTCCAAGAGTCCCAGTCGTCTTCCTGCAATGGATCTTCGATTATAAGAAGCGAATAATCAGCAATAAATTTGAGAATAAACTGCAAATACTCATCTTTCTTCAAAGGATGAGCTCTATCCTTTATGATGTATCTATCATCTTTAAAAAAATGAGAGGCGGCAATATCCATACCTAGAAATACATCCATTCCCGTTTTTAAATTTTTTTGTACGATGGTCTCCTGTATGACTTCGATCGCATCCAGATTCGTCGAAAAGTTCGGAGCGAGTCCTCCCTCTTCACCCACTGAGATATTGGCGTTGCGGTATTCGAGTACTTTTTTTAGTTCATGAAAAAGATCTATCCCCATCTCATACGATTTGGAAAATGAAAAAGAGGAAGAGGGGATGATTTGAAACTCCTGAAATTCAAGATTGTTGTTTGCATGTTTACCTCCGTTGATAATGTTAAAGATGGGAGAAGGAACACGATCGATATCAATATGGGACTTAAACATCGATTCGTAGAGTGTATTTATATACTTAAATAGGGGCAGACCCGCCTCCACAGCAGCAGCTTTCACCAATAACTGAGAAACCGTAAGGAGCGTATTGGCTCCGAGGTGAGATTTGGAAGGGGTACCGTCGGCCTTAATGAGCCAGTAATCAACTTCTTGCTGTTTGGTGGGGGAAACACCGACGAGTTTAGGCGCAATAAGTTCGTTGATATACATAACAGACCTTGATACACCGAGTCCTTCAAACCTTTTAGGATCTCCGTCTCTCAATTCGACCGCTTCATATTTGCCGACTGAAGTTCCCGCAGGAATGGAGGTCGTGACCTGTTGTCCTGTGTCCAATGTCAGCATACCCTCAATAGTAGGATATCCACGTGAATCAATAATCTCGTATGCATGAATATTTTTAATTTTGGCCATAGTATTTAAAAGGAAGATGGAATTAGTCACTCATAGTCAACCTAGAATTCATTTCTGATTTTCCATTTGGTTTATACACTTTGGACTCGATCATATGGATAAGCTCTCTGGTACGTTCAATCGCATCGGGATTGATAGACACACTTGTAATACCCGCGTGAACAAGTTTTTCTACCATGTCGGGATAATCCGAGGCCGCCTGTCCACAAATGGAACAGGTGACGCCATGTTCCGCACACGTCTTAACGATATATTCAAGAACAGACATCACAACGGGAGTGCGCTCATCGTATACATTGGCCACTTCCTGATTGTCGCGGTCGACTCCCAAAAGCATCATCGTCAAATCGTTTGTCCCTATCGAAACTCCATCTATACCTATTTTGATAAACTCCTCGAGAGCCAATGCACAGGCGGGAACCTCGACCATAATCCAAAGTTTAAATCCGGGTAAAGCCATCAGACCAAATTCATTGACTATTTCCTTGATTTTAATAAGTTCCCAAGGTGCCCGAACAAAAGGGATCATCAGATGCAGGTTGTTGTAGCCTTTTTCCCAAATATTTTTTATCGCCTGTAGTTCCATAGCAAATATATCGGGGTTAGCAATATATCGCGAGGCACCTCTAAAACCCAGCATAGGGTTTTCTTCCTGCGGCTCGTAGGCTTTGCCCCCTTTGAGATGTCGATATTCGTTTGTTTTGAAATCCGTCGCCCTATAGACAACGTTGCGAGGAGAAAAAGGTTTGACAAACTTTTCCAAATCGTGGGTCAATCGATTGATAAACTCATGTTGTCGATGATGTTTGATAAATTCTTTCGGATGAGTACCTATTTCGGCAATCATAAACTCTGCCCGAAGAAGTCCGATACCATCGCAATCGCGCTTGGCAATTTTTTCGGCTTGTTCCGGCTCGGCAAGATTGACATAGACTTTTGTTTTCGTGTGCAATGTACGATGAGAAACTATATCGTGCGGCTCATGATCATGAAGTTTTGTTTTATTGAGAATGCTTCCCTTAAATACTTCGCCCGACTGACCGTTCACGGATACGATCATCTCGTTTTTCAATATATACGTTGCGTTTTCTGCACCGACGACCGCTGGTATGCCAAGTTCTCGAGAAACAATCGCCGCGTGAGATGTACGTCCACCTTTCTCTGTGACAATGGCAATCGCTTTTTTCATCGCCGGAACATAATCAGGATTTGTTTGAGGAGCGACGAGGACATCGCCTTTTTTAACTCTGTCAATTTCATGCGGAGAGTGAATAATTTTGACGGGACCGATTCCAATACCCGGAGACGCCGGAGCGCCCGTCACAAGAGGAAGCGAGGTGTTTGTCGAGACCTGCTGTGAACTATTTTTTGCGTCAACCCCTTTGATCGTCGTGATAGGACGGGATTGAACAATAAATACTTTATCTTTTTCAATCGCCCATTCAATATCCTGAGGAAAATAATAGTGGTGTTCTATTTCTTTTACCAAGAGCGCTACTTTGATAATCTCCTCATCCGAAAGTTTTTTTTGAGAACCTTCTTCTCGTGAAAGTCTGACTTCTTTATTGTCTATCCCTGCTTTTATATATTTAAGGTTTTGAAATTTAATATCTTTTTTTAAAATGATAAAGGAGCGCTTATCGACTTCATAGTGATCAGGAGTTACTTTGCCCTGTACGATATACTCACCTAATCCATAGATCGCTTCTATGACTATTTTTGTTTTGTCGTTCGTCACCGGATCAATGCTAAAGGCAATGCCTGATTTATCCGACTGTGCCATGCGTTGGACAACTGCGGCCAGCCCCACTTTGAAATGGTCAAATCCTTGATTGTGCCGATAATAGATGGCCCTCTCCGTAAAAAGAGACGCCCAACATTCTCGCACTTTGTGGAGAAGATGTTGGTCCCCTTTCACATTGAGATACGTGTCTTGTTGTCCGGCAAACGAGGCGCCAGGCAGGTCTTCGGCTGTCGCTGACGAGCGAACGGCGACAAGAGGTTGGACATAGAGAGATTTTATTTTATGAAGACCTTTTTTCAAATCCGTTATATTTCTTTTGAGGTATTGCTCCTCTTTCAGAGGTAAATCGGCATAATACTCTATTATCTGGTTCATAAACTCCTCCGGAATAGGAGCTCGGAGAATAAGTTCCTGAATATGAATAGATGCCTGATGCAATTCATGGGGATTTTCGCAGTTGATATTTTTAAGAAGCTCATTGATTTTGGGTTGCAGATTGGACTCTTTAATAAACAGGAAATAGGCATGAGAAGTGACAATAAAACCGTAGGGTATAGGCAAATGAGCATTGGTCATTTCACCTAAATTGGCACCCTTACCTCCAACGAGTCCTATATCGCCCTTGTTTACCTCCTCAAACCATACAATATACTTCTGTTTCTGCATATGTATCAATATAGTGGAAAATAAGGAATAATTGCAAGAGGAAGTCTGTATTTTAGGTTTATCAATATCTTAAAATGATCTTATAGTATAATTCTATAATGGAAAACCCACGATTATACTCAGAACATCTGAATTCTCAGGAGTTGACACGTGACCAGGAAACTTACTTAAGAATGCAACTTTATTACTTCCTTCCTTTTGTAAGAAGATACTATGAGCTTCTTAGAATTAGCGACAATGTCGATGAAAACTTTAAGAAAGAAAGTTTATCCCACTTAAAGGATATAGCACACTATTATGCGGAAGCACTCATATTTGGACAGCTAAATATCGACTTGGAGCAGAAGAAGATCGAAGAGCTCTTCCTTCACATTGGTAAAGCATATCACCCACAGGAATTTAGAAGAAAGATGTTAGAGGAAATTAATGAAAACACTTTTAATAAATCTGACGGACACTTAAAGGATTATTTCTATGGAGATACGTCTTGTAAGGAACTGGAGCATAGTAATAAGTTAGAAAAATATCCCTATATGTTTACACAACCGATAGGGATAATTTCACATTCGCAAGAAGATAGGCAAGACATTTTGTTTTCTTTAGGAAATTATATTAAACAAAGCAGAAACACACTAAACGTCTCTATATGGGGAAATGTCGCAAGAGGAATAATAGAGGCGGCTGGTGTACACACGGTATTAGAGAGAATGGCTGTTCCCGCCGAACTTCACGTCTATAGAGCTTCACCATACGCAATGGGAGATAAGAAATTTGTACAAATAGCCGAACCGCAATATACACCTTTGCAATGGGTAATCGCTGTGGATAGTTTCTCAATGGGTGGACCAAGCATCGATATGACTATAGTCATGCTCGACTCACTCAGAGCTTCTCGAAAATCGATATATCTAGGATATGGAGGTTTTGCCAATATGCGTAGAAAAAATCTTGCCATTGAATACCAATGGGATAAAGAACCGGGTAATATGTTTAGCACTCAATTTGCTGTTAGATAATAATGACTTTTTAATTTTACCTTACTATACCACCTTCTTTAGGTTACCCAAAAATATCTCTTGACGATTGCAGATAGGTTTGATATCATACCTTTACTGATGAAACATCAAATTTCATGAGGCACGATTGGAAGCACAACCTGCTCTCCTAACAGCTTCATCAACCAAAAGCAGGAATAAACAAAAGAATAAGAATGTCTATTTGCACCTTTTCATTTTTTGTGTGGAGGCCTGAAATTGGAGACAGGAGAACGTCGCACTTTTTAATATGGGCCTATAGCTCAATTGGCTAGAGCGTCGGATTTGCATTCCGAAGGTTAGGGGTTCAACTCCCCTTAGGTCCACTCAAATAAACCGAAATGATGGGAGGATAAATGCATCGTCTCATCTTCAACGTTTTATTTGGCACTTTAACAAACTGGTAGGTAAAAAGTAAAAAGGTATAAAATAATACATCTAAAAGATTATTCCACTCCGAGTGGGATAGTCCAACTAAAGAGATGGGAGAAACAATGCTAATGGTGGATGCCTAGGTAGTTTGAGCCGAAGAAGGACGTGTGCTAAAGCACGAAAACAACGGTGAGTCCTTATGTAGACGTTATTAATCGTTGGTTTCCGAATGGAGTAATCCCTCGTTGTGTAAACAACGAGACCAGATGCCGTATGGTATCTGGGGGGAACCCGGGGAACTGAAACATCTAAGTACCCGGAGGAAAAGAAATCACATGAGATTCCGTAAGTAGCGGTGAGCGAAACCGGAACAGTCTAAAGGAGGTGCCGCAAGGTACCTCCCTATGCGGGAGCCCAATATTTTTTCTTTTTTGATAGAAAAACATCCTGGAAAGGAAGACCACAGAAGGTGACAGTCCTGTATTCGAAATGAGAAAAGAAAGATAGGGAATTCCCAAGTACCACGAGGCACGGCAAACCTTGTGGGAAGCAGGGTCGGTCACGATCCAAGACTAAATACTCAAACTGACCGATAGTGAACTAGTACCGTGAGGGAAAGGTGAAAAGATCCCCGTTGAGGGGAGTGAAATAGTACCTGAAACCATTAGCTAACAAACAGACAGAGTCAGGTGCCGTATGGTACCTGATAATGTCGTGCCTATTGAAGAATGAGTCAGCGAGTTGTCCGACGAGCGCTTGTCTAACCCCATTTTTGGGGGGAGGCGTAGCGAAAGCGAGTCCTAATAGGGCGAATCTGCGCCGTCGGTCAGACCCGAAACTGTGTGAGCTAACCATGAGCAGGATGAACCCCGCCGAAAGGTGGGGGAAGGTCCGAACCCGTTAGAGGTGAAATTCTATGGGACGACTTGTGGTTAGGGGTAATATGCCTATCGAACACAGAGATAGCTGGTTCTCCCCGAAATATATTTAGGTATAGCCTGTTCAGTTCATTGGTGGGGTAGAGCTACTAGATGGTCCCAGTGGCCTTTGGTCATTTGGATCAACTAAACTCCTAATACACCAAATGGTATGAATAGAGTCAGACCTATCGGGATAAGCCGATATGGTCGAGAGGGAAACAACCCGGACTTTCGTCTAAGGTTCCTAAATGACTTTTAAGTGGTAAAGGCCGTTACATTTCCAACACAGCAGGGAGGTTGGCTCAGAAGCAGCCATCCTTTAAAGAGTGCGTAACAGCTCACCTGAATAATCCCGATGTAAATCGGGATGGAAGTGTGGCGCCGAAAATGAACGGAGCTAAAAAGTCTACCGAAGACAGAGATTCTTCGTCTCGCTTGCGAGATGAAGTCTGGTAGGGGAGCGTCCTGATTACTGTGAAGCTTTGCTGTAAGGCGAGGTGGAGTTGATCAGGAGTGAGAATGCTGACATAAGTAGTGTTTCTTCCGATGAGAACTCGGAATGCCGAATACTCAAGGTTTCCTCAGCAACGTCAGTCGGCTGAGGGTTAGTCGAATCTAACCACGATATCAATTTGGTATCGAGGGATGTACAAGCCGTTAATATTCGGCTACTGTATATCGTGCGTTATTATTTGATTGATGACGAAATATGAAGCTCAAGCCTTCTATATGGGGGTCTAAGTAATAAGTCTTTGCCGCAAGGCAATTGCGAGTTATTAATGCAATCTCAGCTTGCTGAGAGAGTTGGGGAACTTCGTGTTTCCGGGAAAAGTCGATCAAAGAGTGCGATATATATTCGTACCGAAACCGACACTGGTGAGTTGGTAGAGAATACCAAGGCATACGGATAAGAGTAGTTTCAGGAACTCGGCAAAAAATCTGAGCGTAAGCTCTGCGATATGCTTTGTCCCGATGAAAATCGGGATCACAGCAAAAGTTTATCAACCGACTGTTTAGCAAAAACACAGGTTCCTGCAAACCCTAAAAGGGGAAGTATAGGAGCTGAAACCTGTCCGGTACTGGTAAGTTAATCGTTGGGGTTGATCTCGATAAGCAATTATCGAATGAGGCTTCGGCGCAAGCTCCAGTGAACGACAGCTCTAACCCTGAGAGTTCTAAGGTAGCGTAGCCCCTTGCCGGGTAAGTTCCGGCCCGCATGAAAGGTCTAACGAGTTGATAACTGTCTTAAACTACTGTCCGACGAAATTGAAATGGCTGTGAAGATGCGGCCTACCTGCATATGGACAAAAAGACCCCAAAAGCTTTACTGAAGTTTGACATTGGTGAGATGAAATTAACTGTTGAGCGTAGGAGGGAGCCCCGGCGCAAGTCGGGACGACAATGCAACACCTCTCTTTGATTTTTTCTCACCTCATCTCCGCAAGGGGAAACAGTGTTAGACGGTCAGTTTAACTGGGGCGGTTTCCTCCACAAGAGTAACGGAGGAGCGCAAAGGTTAGCTTATTCCGGATAGAAATCGGAATGTAAGTGTAAACGCATAAGCTAGCTTGACTGTGAGGATGACAATCCGAGCAGATGCGAAAGCAGGCGTTAATGATCCCCCGCATGACTGTGATAGTCATCGGGGCTTAACGGATAAAAGCTACTTTGGGGATAACAGGCTAGTCACGCCCGAGAGTTCATATCGACGGCGTGGTTCGGCACCTTGATTCATCGGGGCGCAATAGAAGTAATTCTATTTCCTGTTATTTATTAGTAAATCAGCTCATAACGGTGGACTCCATTTGATATATTTAAAGCAAATGGACAATACCGTGGGAAGTCTGACAGAAGAACAAAAGTCCATTCTCATTGGCTGTCTTTTAGGAGACGGTACAATGAGAAAGAAGAAAAATGCTCATTTAGAAATAAACCATTGCTATAAGCAAAAGGTTTTAGTCGATTGGATTTATGGTAAGTTTAGTGAATACGTCTTGACTCCACCAAAATGGAGAAAAGGAAATGGATCTCGGGAAGCATATAGATTTGCTACTCGAAGTTTAGGTGTTTTTACACCTTACTATGATCAATTTTTCTTGCACAAGAAAAAAACTTTACCAGAAAATCTCAAACTAGATCCAATTGTATTAGCCATATGGTTTATGGATGACGGTTCTAAAAGCCGTTCATCAGTCTACTTGAACACTCAACAATTTAGTTTAAATGAACAACAAAGACTGATTTCTTTACTAAAGAATCAGTTTGAAATCGAATCGACACTTAATAAAGATAAAAAATATTTTAGAATCCGAATAAGAACACGAAGTATGAAGAAATTTACTACTATTGTTGAGCAATTTGTTTTAAAGGAGTTTAAATATAAACTTCCTTCTGTTATGACCCCGTAACGACTTGTCTCGCTTAGCGAGACAGAATTCTGACTTAGGTCAGGATTAACACGCTGACCCCTACTCATTTATTTGGACAAAATAAAGAAAGAGGGTGAAGGTATAGTCTAAACTTTTGAGAAATCAAAAGATCGACAGCGATGTCGGCTCATCGCATCCTGGAGCTGAAGTCGGTTCCAAGGGTTGGGCTGTTCGCCCATTAAAGCGGTACGCGAGCTGGGTTCAGAACGTCGTGAGACAGTTCGGACTCTATCCTATGCAGGCGATTGGATTTTTGAGGGGAGTCTTCCACAGTACGAGAGGACCTGGAAGAGGGAATCCCTGGTCTACCGGTTGTTCCAAAAGAGCATCGCCGGGTAGCTAAATTCCCACCTGATAAGCACTGAATGCATCTCAAGTGCGAAGCAGCCCCCGAGATTAGAAATCCTTACGGAGTCCCCCCGCAGAATACGGGGTTGATAGGCGCTAGGTGTAAGCATAGCAATGTGTTTAGCCAAGGCGTACTAACGGACCATCTCCCATCTCTTTAGTTGTGTATGAAATACCTCTTGTAACGTGTAACATGTAACGTGTACCATTGCTACATGATAGTTCTTTCTATAGATCCGGGAATTGAAAAAACGGGATACGCGATATTCAAAAAAGACCGTGAAAATAGTATCAAGTTCGTAAATTCTGGTCTGATCAAAACAGATAAGAAGAAACTGACAGAAAAGAGATTTCTTGAAATTTACCTCCAGTTTGTAAAAGTCATACAAAAATATAAGCCGTCCAATATTGTTTTGGAGCGGCTTTTTTTATTTAAAAATCACAAAACAGTCATTACTGTCGCCCAATCTCAAGGTATTATTTTGCTCGTAGGGGCACAACACGGTCTTCCAGTCGAATTTCTGACACCTCTTCAAATAAAGCAAATCATCACTGGCTACGGAAATGCGGATAAAAAATCGGTAGAAAAGATGATCAATTTAACATTTCCTATAGATACTTCGAAAAAAGAAGATGACGAGGTTGATGCCATCGCCTGCGGTCTTGCCTATTGCTACCTGAATAAGAAGTTACTACAATGATATAAGAAATTATTCTAATTTCTAATTGACCTAAATAAGTCAGAATATCAGATGATCAAGTGTATCGAGATGAAGAATATCGGGTTATCAGATCATCTGATCGTCTTCATCTGTTATTCTGATTCTCTGATATTCTTTCGTCATTAGATCAATTAGAGTACTTAGAAATTTGTTTTTATCTATGTTCACAAAACCGGTTATTCTTATCGTCATTGATGGGTATGGAATCGCTCCTCCCGGTCCGGGAAATTCCATCTACCTCGCCAATCCTATGAATCTCAATTCATATATGTATGCGTTTCCGAACACCACATTAAAAGCATCGGGGGAGTCCGTCGGATTGCCCGCAGGAGAAGTTGGTAATACGGAAGTCGGACACATAAACTTAGGCGCCGGACGGGTTGTCTACCAGGACCTTCCCCGTATCAACATGAATATTGCCGATGGCGGATTTTATGAGAACGTTTCGTTCTTAGGCGGTATCGAACATCTCCGCAAAACAAATGGAAAACTACATCTCCTTGGACTGGTCGGTGAGGGAACAGTTCACTCAAGTTTAGATCACCTCTATGCCCTTTTATACTTTGCGAAAGAACAGAAAATAGATAAAGTATTTATTCACGCCATCACCGATGGAAGAGATTCTCCACCAAAGTCGGCGCTCGAGACTATCAAACGAGTTGAGGAAAAGATTTCCCGCGCCGGCCGCGGGAAACTCGCCACCGTCATGGGCAGATACTACGCGATGGATCGTGACCGCCGTTGGGAAAGAACAGAAAAAGCGTATCTATGTCTTACTCAAGCTATTGGTAATAAAGCTCCATCGGCCGTGGAGGCAATATTGGCTGGCTATAACAGCGGTAAAACAGATGAGTTTATCGATCCTACCATTATTACAAGCGATAGTTCACCTATTGCGCAGATTGAAGCGGGTGATGTTGTAGTTTTTTTTAACTATCGTATAGACAGACCGCGCCAGCTTACCAAAGCCTTTGTCCTTGATGATTTTGAAGCAAGGGCAAATGTAAGTCTTTCGTTTGATCCTTATGCCGTCAAGTACTACAAAACCCATATGCCTCGAGAAGAAATTCTCACTCCCCCTTTTGCAAGGGGAGAAAAAATAAACAATCTTTATTTTATTACTATGACGGAGTACGAAAAAGATCTTGCGGCCCATCCTGCGTTTCCACCTTTGGTGGTCGAAATGCCTTTCGGCAGAGTCATCGCAGAACATAGTCTTTTTCAACTTCGTGTCAGCGAATCGGAAAAGGAACGATTTGTCACGTATTATTTCAACGGTCAGAGAGAAGCCCCTTTCAGCATGGAGGAGAGACTCATAATCCCATCGCCCAAAGTACCGACATATGATCAGAAGCCAGAAATGTCCGCCTATGAACTGACGAATATGTTGATCAAAAAAATTCAGGAACAGAAATATGCGTTTATTCTGGTAAACTTTGCCAATACGGACATGGTCGGACATACGGGCAATATTGAAGCATCAATCACTGCAGTACGCACGGTTGACTCGTGCATAGGAAAACTTGCCGACGTCGCCATGCAATATAATTACACTCTTTTTTTAACGGCCGATCACGGCAATGTCGAACAAAAGATAAATCCCCAAACAGGACAGATTTCGACTGAACATACCTCAAATCCGGTTCCTTTCATCGCTATCAATAAAGAATTTCAAGGCAAGTATGTCAGGTTGCAGACTGGGATGCTCGCCGATGTCGCTCCCACGATACTTAAATTTATGGGGATTACGAAACCAATCGACATGACGGGGAGAGATTTACTGGAAGAGGTAAAGATTTAATTGTTCGATTGCTCGATTGTTACTACTGTTTTACGAGAAATATTGGCTTGTTGATTAAAAAGAGTATTTTGACCTTGTAGATATTCAGCAATTCTTTTTTCTGCCAACTCACAATATTTTTTATCATTATCATAAGCTACATACCGTCTTTTTGTTTTTAAAGCAGCAAGACAAGTAGTGCCACTACCAGCGAATGGGTCAAGAATCACCTCATCTTCAAAAGTATATAGTTGAATTAAACGATAAGGAAGTTCTATAGGAAAAGGAGCAGGGTGCCCGATCCTCGATGCTCGTTCAGCCGAAAACGTCCAAATACTTTTGGTATACTCCATAAATTCTTCTTTGTTTATGGTTGGTTTTCTCACTGCTGGTTTTTTTCTAGCAAAGCCATCTTTACAAAAAATAAGGATGTACTCATGAACATCTCTTAAAGTAGGATTCGTCGCAGATAACCAACTGCCCCAAGCAAAAGATTGACTTGCACTTGAAGCTTTATTCCATATAACTTCACCTCGCATAAGAAATCCTAATTTTTGCATGTCTTCAATAACGTATGAATGAATTGGCAGGTAGGGTTTCCTTCCAAGATTTGCGACATTAACACAAGCCCTACCACCGGGGACTAACACCCGATAAGTTTCCTTGAAAATTTTAGTTAGTAAATCTCTGTATTCCTTCATTGATAAATTTTTATCATAGACTTTACCAACATTATATGGAGGTGAAGTTACCATCAAATGAACACTATTATCAGGTAATTCACTCATTTGTTCGCTACTTTTACAAAAAACTTTATTAATATTTTCTTGTTGTATTGGGTTTTCTATCTCCTCTGCAAAATAAGTATTATTTGATCCAGCGTAGATTTTGCTATTGTAGAACTTTGAAGAGTCATGATTTATTCTTGTTCCTACTCCAAAAGAGGATGTTTTAGATCCATTTCTTTTTCCGTTTGGTTTTGAAATATTATTCATATCAACTTTCAGAATATTTTATAAGTTGTAAAAATTTCTCTGCCTTTCTCTCATAGGTTTGTTCGTTATTTGCAATTTCAATGATTTCTCCTAATTTCTTTTTACTTTGCATACTCGAGAAAAATTCCCTTTCCTCTTTAAGAAGTTCTAAAGATTTTTCTTTCAATTCATCATAAGAATCAAATCGATAGAAGCCATGAACAGGAGTCCTTTTAATATTTTCACCACTATTGTCCAAAGGGTAAGGATTGACTGACCAAAAGCCTTGGATAATACCGTTTTGTTTTAAGTGATCGACTTTTTTATAGTATCCGGGATTTATAGGAGTATTACCAATAACAATAATTGGAATTTTTGCTGCCTTATCGCTGGAAACTCGAACGTTTATACTTTTTCCTATTGCCTTTAACATTGAATCTGATCGACGAATACTTGGTTGCCCTGTATGAGTTTTATAATCTCCGATGCAAACAATCTCTGCCTTTCCATCAACTTGTTTATATTCCCAGTTCCAAACAATAGACATTTTAACCTCGCCGATCATTAAAATATTCTCCGGTTTTTGAATAAGATCCTTTGTTTTACAAATAGCAACATCAGCGGGTGATTGATTAGTCAGGCCGATTTCTTCACAAATTGCCCCTTGAACTGAGTAGCCACCTAATTGTTCAGCTATTTCAGAAAAGAGCTCTGTAGACCATTTTTCAGTATAAGTACCGATTAGAGAATTTCTACTTTGAAGAGTTGTTTTAGCATCGCCGTAACTTTTTGGCCAATATGCATAGAATTTTTTGGCAGAGGTAGTATAAAATAGTTGTTCTGGAGCAGCAAAGTTTAACGACTTTATAAAAAAATCATGTTCATTTTCCTTCTTCCACAGTGTTTTCATAATGAGATGATTATAACAGTAATTTCAGAAATGAAATTAGTGAACTAAGAAGTAAATTTCGCAGGTGAGTTTAATCTTCTACCTCACCCTCAAAAACCTTAGCCGATTTTTCTTATTGTTTCAAATAACTAGTAACGAGGAACAAATAATATTATTAGTTCGCTCCAATTTTTGCCAGAATTTTACTCGCATACTGAGATCCTTGTTCCATAGATAGTTTTATATCTTCAGTTTTTAAATATCCGGCTATAAAACCGGCTGTGTAGCCATCACCAGCGCCAGTCGTATCAACAATAACGTGGGGTTTTACTGCTTTTTCGTGAAATATTTTTCCATTTACATATGCGTAGCTTCCTTTGGCACCTTCAGTTACTACCAGAATTTTCTTGTTGAGAAAACTTATTTTTTTTTCGACAACAGAGTTTTTAAAATCTATTTTTTCATAGTTTTGCTTTGAAAAATCGGCAAATTCATGCCCGTTGACGATAAGTGCATCTACATTGTTGACGAGATCTTCCAACTGGGCTAAAGGTCGCCTACAGTCTTTCACCCCCAAATTCATAAATGTATGCGTGTGATTTTTCTTGGCGTACCTGGTTATATCTATTTTCTCGTGTAAAGCGACATCGGGTAGATTACCTATGTAAACCGCTTTTGTTTTCAATATCTTTTCATAGGCAGACTTACTTTTAAAAATATGCATATGAGGAGGCTGATAGTTGATGACAGTGCGTTCTCCCTGAGGCGTCAGCAAAATGGAAGAAAGATTGAGATAGTTTTCCTCGATATCACAAAGAGATGTCGACACATGTTCCTCTTCCAGTTCATCAATAATCAATTTTTTAAACGAATTGTTCCCTATTTTTCCTATCACTGCCGTTTTTAGCCCATTCCTCGCCCCACCTATCGCCACATTTGCGCCCCCACCTCCCACACTTTCGTAAAGAGTATCGACAAAATATTTGCCACCTATAGCCAGTTGAAACCTGCCGTCATGAAACGTCA
>JAUSJK010000011.1 GCA_030647255.1 bacterium | reverse complement strand
TTTTTAACTTATTTTATATCGTTGATTATACGTCATTCTGGGGATCCCGAGGTTTAAAGTCGGGAGACTCCAGAATCGTAGTTAATTCATTGACAACGATCCTGGGCAAGCCAGGATGACACTACTCAAATTACAGTTGTAATTGTATCATACTGCCCCTTTGCCTGTAAACATGACGATGGGAGTACGGAGTATGATTTTGAGGTCTTCAAGAAGGGATATGCGGTCGACGTAGGCCGCATCTATGCCGATCCTTTTATCAAAATTTATCTCTGATCTTCCCGAGACCTGCCATAGACCAGTGATACCGGGTTTGACAGAAAGTACTTTTCTTACTTGGACTTTCGTATGGGGAAATTCGACCTGCTGATTTTCCAGTTCATCGGGGTAATATGCGCGGGGACCAACCAAGCTCATCTCACCTTTGACAACATTAAGAAGCTGGGGAATCTCATCTATGGAGTGTTTTCGTATAAATTTACCGATGCGGGTGATACGCGGGTCTTTTTTGAGTTTATAACTCCCTTTCTTATACTCTTCAAACAGTTGTTTAAATTTCGGATCCGTCCGCAACATAAAGTGAGCATTTTCTATCATCGAGCGGAACTTATACATCTTGAACCTTTTCCCTTGTTGTCCCACTCGTTCAGGCACATCGGCCAGTACTGGCCCGGTTGAGTCAATTTTAATCGCGATGCTCCCAAGAAGCGAAATAGGAGAGAATAAAATAAAAAGACTTATGGCACTGACTACATCAATCAGCCGCTTCAGATATTTCTGATATCCAAGCCCTACAAAAAAATATGAAAGCATATACTATTAAGTCAATGACTCATTTTCTGTTCCCTCAAAACTCTCAACCATCTTTTTTATTTTAGATACCGAATCTTTTTTTGCAACGAGTATGACATCGTGAGTGTTCACAATAATATGCTCGTCAAGATCTATACCCACAATCAGCTTTTTACTTTCGTAGTTATAAATCAATGAGTCTCTCACGTGTTCAAGATAGACTTTCCCTCGGGTAACGTTTTCATAAGGGTGTGCTTCGAGTGCCTCTTTGAGAGCTTCCCATGCACCTATGTCACTCCACCCGATATCTTCGACGATGACTAGGGCGTCACTTTTATCCAGATTTTCGAGAATCGCATTATCAAAGCTTATGCTCTCGACTTTGCGATAGTTTTCTTTCAGTACATCTTCGTATTGATCCGTTCCATAATGGGATAATATATCTTCCGTATTTTTATATATGTTGGGAGCAAACCTTTCGAATGCTTTGTAGATAAAATCTGCTGTGGTGACAAAATAACCCAAATTCCAGGCATACTTGCCCGAAGCAAAGAAATGTTTTGCTGTTTCTTCATCCGGTTTATACTTAAATCCCTCGAACTGAAAAAAGTTGACGCCATTTTGTTCATGTTTTGTTTCCCCAAGATGGATATACCCTAAGTTTATACTGGGGTAACGAGGCTTATGAGCAATGAAAACTATTTTGTTTGGATTTTGTTTGATATACTCACCCGCTTCACGAAGAATTTTTTTAAAGAGGTGCACCTGCTTTACCAAGTGGTCACTCCAAAGTATAGTAATAGGTTCGTGAGGAGACACACGGCGTATCCTACCCATAGCCAGAGCAATCGCGGGACCCACGTCTTTCTTTTCCGGTTCAAACAGAAAGTTCTCAAGCGGAATAAAAGGTAACTGCTCTTTGATGAGATCTCTGTAAGAAGCATTTGTAGAAATGTAGATATCTTCTGGTTTAAAGTCGGGCATGAGTCGCTCAACTGCAAGCTGTAATGTAGACTTTTCCCCGACAATCTTTTCAAACTGTTTGGGAGATTTTTTCCTGGATAATGGCCATAACCGTGTCCCCGCTCCCCCTGCAAATATGATCGCCTTCATAAAAATTATTCAATTTTTAATTACCGATTTAACGAACTACTAAACTTTTGAATGCTTTTACGAATCTTTGCTTTGAGAACTTCTCCAGCCATTTGCTACTTTCCACCGAAACACTCTTCCCATTGTATGACATTGTGTGAAATCTTTCAACCGCTTCGCTCAATGACTTAACTGTCTGGTGATCAAAAAATATACCGTTCCTCGGCTCTATTGTCTCACATGCTCCACCTTTTTTGTACGCGATCACCGGACATCCTAAAGCTTGAGCTTCGAGCGCAACATACCCAAAATCTTCTTCTTGTGGCATAACAAGCGCTTTGGCGTGAGTATAGAGATATGAGAGCTCTTCATCTGATACCTTACTGAGAAAGTGAGTATTGGAAGCGACATTACTCATCAATTTTTCCTTCTGCCTTCCCTCTCCAACTAGTATCAAATTTTTATCCGGGTATTTCTTAAAAACTTCCAGGACAAGATCGACTTTTTTATATGGCTCGAGTCGTGAGACGACAAGATAAAAATCCTGTATATCATGTAATCCTGCGGGTTTCTTTTTCGCCAAATTCTTCCAGTAGTCTATATCAAAAGGAGGATAGATGATGTCGCTCTCGAGTCCATAATATCTTTGGCACCTTTCTTGAACCGTCCGGGATATACTGACAAGTTTATCCGGCCTTCTGGCTGCAACCGTGTCCCACGTCTTAAGGTACTTCATATAAGGAATAGCAAGCTGAAAAAGAGGATTTTGAGAAAGGTATAGTTTGGAATCAATCCAGACATATCTCATGGGGGTAAGAACATAGGCCAAATGAAATGTCGTGGGTTTGGTCACTATACCTTTGGCAAATGAAGAACTGACAGATATCACCGTATCAAATTCAGAAAAATTGAACGTCTCAAACGCAAAAGGATAGAAAGGAAGAGAAAGGACTCTATTATGTTTTATAAAGGAAGGCAGCTTCTGGATAAATGAAGTCTTCATGGGTATATCTTTCGCCCATCCGGCTTTTTTCTCATCATAATAAGAAGTATAAAACACCGCCTCGGGATAAATCTCGTGAAGTGTGAGAAGCACTCTCTCCACCCCTCCCCACGAATCAATCCAGTCATACACAATTGCTATTTTTTTAGATTTCATATTGTTTGTAACATTTCCGTCATTCTGGCTGGTTCTGAGCGAAGCCGAAGAACTTGTCCAGAATCGTTGTTAAATACATTCTATATTTTATATGTAATATAATCACTTTATGAACGAATTGATTACCATAAAAACATTCAACACCCGCTTAGAAGCCGAGATTGCCAAGGGACTGCTCGAATCAAATGGAATCAAGTCTATGATAGTGGCCGACGATGCCGGAGGCATGTATCCTTTTCCTTTTCAGGCCGGTTTCAAGGGCGCCGAATTAAAAGTAAATAAGAAAGACCATTCTAAAGCATCCGATATTATTTTAAAAAGATAATTATAAATATATTTATGCCTGAAAATCAAGAAACAATACTGACAAAAACAAATAACGAAGTTCGTCCGGGGTTAGATACTACACGTCGATTAGTTAATGGAGGAAGACTCTACATCGTCGATCAGGCTCATAGAAAGGATTATCCCCAAGATACTATAGAAAAAGACATAATAACTCTCGATCCAGATATCGTAATACCCGAAAATATTTACCCTTTTGGCCCCGGTTTACTCCCAGAGGAAATATTTAATATACCCGACATCCAGCATCAACTGTCTCTCATTAAAAGTCTAAGAGGGGGAAGAGTACCAGTTATCCTTGCTGATAACAGCAGTGGTGGAACGTTTGATAGACAAGACCTCAATATGGGAACATTAAATAATCTATATTTAAAACACCTGATTCTAACTTGCCTTTTATACAACCCACAACCTTATTATCAATGTCAGCTTTAAATATAAATTTTTTATTATTATATTTAACTTTTTTACCATAATGCTCCATATCAGCATGTGGCCATTCTTCAATTTCAAATGGTTCTATTTCTTGGTTTGTAGCTTCTGAAACTTTAATTCGCATAGGTATATTATATCAATAAAACAATCAAAATATTTTATTAAGTCTGTAACTAACAATATTAATGTATTAAAATACATCATTATGAGAATAACAATCTGTGGGAGTATGCGATTTGCAAATAAAATGGAGGATTGGAGAAAAAAACTTATTGAAAAAGGTTTTGAAGTTTTTGTCCCTGGAGGAATTGAAGATTTAAATGGATACAAAGAGGCAGGCACGACTGAAGAGGCTGTTAGTCGAAAAATAAGTAATGATTATATTCGCTCACATTATCGATATATTCAACAAAGTGAAGGTATTTTAATTCTAAATTACGATAAGGACGATGTGTCTAATTATATAGGTGCAAATAGTCTGATGGAAATGGGATTTGCATTCACACAAAACAGAGATATATTTCTATTAAACCCTGCGCCAGATACAAGATCTAGGGCAGAAATTAATGCAATGCAACCAATAGTTATTAACGGAGAAATTGATAAAATAGTAGAATACTACGATAATTTACCGCAAGTTTTTTTAAGTTCTGAAAGCAAAATAAAGATAAATTCTACTTCATTAGCATTTAGAGAATTTGATATGAGATATCGTATTGTAGGATTTAAAACTGTATCTGGAATAAATGAACAGCCTTTTTCTATAGAAGAAACTCATCTGGGTGCCAAAAACAGATTAGAAAATCTTAAAGAGCTTACTAATGGAAAGCGTGCTAAATATTATGTGTCAATTGAATCTGGTGATGCGATTCTTCACTCTGATTACAATTATTTTGGATTAAGTGTATGTATGATAGAAGATGAAAAAGACAAACGAGCCGTAACAATAGCAACTGATTTGGAAATACCAAAAGAGTTGACTGATCTAGTCCCTTCCAAATATTCAGATCTTGGTATATTGGTACAAGATAAATATGGAATTAAAAATAAAGATCCGTACGTATATTTTACACATGGAAAAATAACTAGAGATAAGCTTGTACTTAACACTGTCGTAAACACCATCGCATGTCTGCAAACGGAGTCGTTATCTAAAAATTAGATTGTATGAAAATATTAGTCACTGGTGGAGCAGGATTTATAGGCTCAAATTTAGTTAAAAAACTACTTGATAACGGTGATATTGTAACCATCATTGATAATTTTAATGATTATTATAATGAAAGTTACAAACATAAGAATATTGACACAATAGATTCAAGGTTCTTTAATGTTTTATCTGTTGAT
>JAUSJK010000010.1 GCA_030647255.1 bacterium | reverse complement strand
CTTTTAAGATATCATTTGTCAAAAGGTGAAGTATGAGAGAAGTGCGTTAGCTCAGTTTGTTCCGTAATTCTTTTAAATACCAGTTGATGACTGTGTCTTTTTGAATCTTTAAAGCGCTGGCAATCTTAAGAAGATTTTTTTTCCCTGGAAGCCGCTTCCCCCCTTCAATAAGAGTGATGTACGTTCTTGAAACGCCGATGCTTTTTCCCACAGCCTCCTGTGATAAGTCAAGCCTTTTCCTTTGTAAGCAAAATTCTTCTCCAAAAGCCTTAACCATATCTCCATAGTAACAAATTTGTTACTGTCAAGATAGAGATAATTTTGTAAAAGTTCACACTCTTTGACACAAAAACGTCATTCTGGCTTGTCCAGAATCTCGTTTTTGATTCTGGATGCGCTCCAAAACTCATCGCTTACCTGCCTGCCGGCAGGCAGGCCAGAATGACGCTTAATATCGTTTGATCTTAATTTGTCAAGAACCGTGAACTTTTACCCGTAATTGAAAAGAAGAGTTGGTGTTCATGGTTTCGAAATGAAGTCTAAATAAGTATCTTTGCCAATCAACTTTACTGATACTCCATAATCACCAGTAAACGAACTTGCGCCCCGGCTCAAAACACCCGCGCCATATTTAAATTCGAAGGCCTTAAGTTCTTGATTGGTGGCTTTTTCTATGTAGTCTACTTCTGCACCTCCATAACTTCTCCAAAAATGAGGCGTCACGCTTTTTCCCGAATTGGCAAACAGCTTCATTCTCTCAATAAAGAGAAAATTTTCCCATAAAGATCTTGTATCTGTTCTGAGATCAAGGGCGTTGAAATCGCCAATTAAAGCATTTCTAATACCTACGTCTACGAAATATACTTTGTAATGACTGCCAATCTCTCGTCTGGGATTTTTAGAGTAAGGGTGCAAACTCACAATTACATAAGCTTTCTCTAGAACATCCAGGTAGCTTACGACTGTTTTACGATCAATTTTTAGTCTACTCGCAAGCTCGTTCTCGTTGACTTCTGATCCTATTTGATAAGCCAGGGCTTTTGTTAAGTCGTTAATCGCTTGAGAATTTTTAACCCGTTGGAAAGTTAGAATATCTCTCAATAAATAACTCTCAACAATTTTATCCAATAAAATTTGTTTTTGCCCCGGATCACTTTCTAAATAAACTTCCGGGTATAATCCATAGAGCATTACTTGGGGAAGAAGATCATCAGCTTGATTTTTCAATAAGACCGCGTTTGATGAGAGGTTGTTTACTTCTAAAATCTCTGTGAATGAGAGTGGGTAAAGAGTGAAATCAAGATACCGGCCGGTTAATGGATCGCTCAGTTTATTCTTCAAATCAAAACTTGAAGAACCAGTTGCTAACACTCTTACCTTGGGAAAGTTGTCATGGATAATTTTCAAAGTTAAGCCTGGATTATCTATCCTTTGCGCTTCGTCTATCAGTAAAACGTCTATATGTGAAAGCACCAATAGTCGTTCTAACACAGCTTTGGAGGCTGTATTTATTACAGCAATATCTTCAGAAAGATCGCAGTTCAAATACAAAACCTTTCTGCCCTCCTTTTCTAGTTTTTTGCCAATATCCCCAGTCAAAGTGGTTTTCCCTACCTGTCGTGCTCCTAATACCAGAATTATCTTACGAGACGAAGTTAGGCTTGAGAATACTAAATCTTCAATTAATCTTGGGATCATATTCCTAATATTAGTACTAATTATGGGATTTGTCAACTGCTATCTACCAATCCTTAGGCATTCACACATGCCGGCTTCGCAGACTTTCACATATCCTTTTTGACATTGATCCGTAGTATGTTTCCAGTAGCAGTATCCCTTCATACATTCGCCTTGTTGGCAGGCTGATTGGATAGAATCAGCTGTTTGGGGAGGACAAACATAACAGGCGGTATTGTTTTGACAGCGCATCTCCGTTTTATAGTACGTGCTGCCGGACGGCGTTGTCGGTGTGGGTGTTTGTTGAAGTTGTGTTTTATTTGTTGGGAATGGAGAAATGGAAGGAATGGTGAAGGTAGGAGTGGGTGTGGGGATTTGTATCTTAGTTTTGTTGAGAGATGGTAGAAAGAAAACAGCAAGAAAAAAAAGTACGACTATTATTCCAAGATAGAAAGGTATATTTTTACTCATCATGAGAATTATATATCTAAAGTTATAGTATTGTTAGTATATGGGTGAGGCTGGGTATAAAAATCTCATAAGTTATAAACTGGCTCAGACGGCGTTTGATTTGGGTTGGGATTTTGTCCCTACCTATTATTCTCGGATTGAAGATTCTCGTCAAAGAGATCAGATCAAACAGGCTTTAAGGTCACATAAACAAAATATTGTCGAAGGATCTTCGGAGCGGAGTTTATCTCGTAAACTCAATCTTTATGATGTTGCCAAATCCTCGGGGATGGAGGCTTTAGAAGATTTCGAGGATATTCTTCGGAGAGAGGGATTCGTTCGTTGGAACAGGTCTGATTTCCGACTTATTAAACTTCATACAGTTTTTGAAGGATACCCCTCTAATTCTTCTATTCCTTCTATCCTTCCTTTTCCTTCTGCGAGGAAGATAAAAGAAGTACTAGGCGGAGTAGAGGGAAGAGAGGGCACAGAAATAGTTGCTAACTATATGATTGATATACTTGTGCGGAGCGGCTACTTACTTGACAAGCAAATGAACGCGCTTGAAGAGAAACACACGAAAGAAGGCGGATACAACGAAAACTTACTAAAGAAGCGGTTGGCATATAAATATTTTCAGGCAAAAAGATAATTAAAAATCAACTTGATAACGTGATTTATATCTTCCTCTTGCTTTCCTATAATAAAAGGAATAATATATGGGCATGAGTAGAGCAGAAGATCTGAGGCAACAATTAAAAAAAGGTCAAGATGCTGTACGGGGACGTTTAGATCAAATTGGCGCGAATTTAGATCAAAAGAAAAAAGATTTTAAAGAAAACCTGTATCTATACGTTACAACGGGAGGTTTTGCAATTGCAATGTTAGGGCTAGGAGTGTTAGGAGGCAGTATGATAAATGGAGCACAAAAGAGAGACGAATTAAGACAGATGCTACCGACTCCTATAGTGGTTCCTCAGATGGTGAACGATGCGGCTCAAGTAAAAGAATTATACGGACGGATTAGGGCATATGAAATTGATCAGAACAACGAACTTTATAATGAAACTTCAGGAGGTGAGTTTGTAGGGTTAGGAATGATACCTGTTGGAATGGGCTTAGCTTATCTTGGAATTCGTCGTCAATTTAGAACACAACAAGAGGAAAATGCTAGAAATACTACCTAATCTTCGTTTATAGAACCAATTCTTTCACTTCTTCACAAAATACACGAGCCAGGTGACGTTGGTGCCTTGGCGGCTCATCATCTCAAGAATCTCAAATTTATTTCTTTTTAATACTTTCGCAAATTCATCCTGTGAATAATACGCAAAAAATCTTTTAAATCCTTTTCCAAATCTCTCCGCTTCCTCTTCGACGACCCCTTCACCTTCTCCTTTTTTGACACTGATATACCCTTTCCCTCCCGGCTTTATAACCTTATGAATAATTCTGAAGAGCTTCATCCACTCGTCGTTTTGGAATATGAAGCAACACCGCAAGAGCCCAAAAGCAATCAAACGAACTTTCTTTATAAGGGATATCATATAAACTCATTTGTGTAAACGTAGCCCCAGGATTATTCTTTTTCGCTTCTTTTAAGAAAGTCGCCGATATATCCGTACCCATGTAGTCAAATCCTATATCAATAAGTTGCTTTGCGTCTCGTCCGCCGCCGCAACCAAACTCGATCAACCGGTGAGAGGGTACAGAGGCGTAGAGTTTTTTCATCTCCTCAATCCAAAAGCCAGGTTTGTTATGAGCGCGAGCCCATGTTTCACCTTTTTCCTCATACGATTTGACTGTCAGTTCTTCCTCGGGAGTCAGTTTCATAGAATGCATTATAGTGGTAAGTCATAGGTATATGTCACAAAAAAATTGTAGTGGTGCGATTTATCGCACTCTAATTTATAACGTCATTCTGGGGAGGAGTGAATACGACGACTCCAGAATCGTAGTGAATTACATTAATAACGATCCTGGATGCGTCTCATTTCATTCGACTTACCAGGATGACGAATTGGAACGGTTGAAAACCGTTCCCTACAAAAGATCTGTAAAATCCGCTCATAATCCGCGGGAATCTGTGTTATGTTATATCTATGTTTAAAGACGCGGTAGACATGTATATCAAAATAGTCACCACATTTATTTTTGCCTATTGGCAGATATATTGGTGGGTGACCGAGCGGCAGGCAAATAGAAAAAAATCTAAAACTCAACCTAGAACGTGGAAATCTAAAGTAAGATACGCTATTGCACGCATATTTCCTATTCTCATTTTTTTTCAACTTTTTGGCATTATAGTAGTCGAGTTTCCTCGAAATATTCCTCTTCAGATAGTGGGTCTTTTATTAGTTATCCTGGGAGTTTTTACAAGTATTTCAGCTCGTAAAACACTCTCTCATAATTGGACCCATGCAGCAGAATATCAAATTAAAAAAGATCATGAGTTAGTGACAAAAGGTGTATATCGATATATCCGACATCCAATTTACGCAGGACTCCTCGTGGCTTATACCGGAGCAGAACTCATTTTACAAAGCTACCTTTTTATCATCGTGTTTTTGGTAATATTTTTACTGATATATATCCAAGGAAAACAGGAAGAAAAAATACTTCTCAAACATTTTGGAAAAAAATATGAGGAATATATGAAAAAAACGAAGATGCTTTTCCCGTACGTTTTGTGATATCGGTAGTTTTGTTTGTTGCAATAGTCTCTTTAACCTCCGAGGTTGAATATTTGCTATAATAACTTCATATGAAAAATGCGCTGATACTTCATGGAACTGATTTCGATAAAACAAAGAAACAAAAAGATACTAACTGGTTTCCGTGGCTCAAAAAAGAATTGGAAAAGGTAGGCTACGAAGTATGGCTGCCCGAGCTTCCTGAAGCTTGGCATCCGGATCTTGAAAGATACTGGAACTTTGTAAAAGATTTTGATTTCAATAAAGAAACACTTCTCATCGGACATAGCTCGGGCGGGGGAGCCATGTTTGGTATTCTTCATACACTTCTGGAAGAAAAAAAAGTCAAAGCAGCTATCAGTGTTGCGGGCATTATGAAGGATGAAGAGTGGGGGTGCGAAGGACTTTTTAAAGAAGCCTATGATTGGGAAAAAATCAGAAAACAATCGAAATATATCTATCTTCTCTGGTCAAAAGATGATCCATATGTAAAAAAGTATCATACAGATTTCTTGAGCGAAAAACTGCACATAAAACCTCAGATATATAAAGGTAAAAAGCATTTTAATCTGGAGGCGGGACAAGAACATGCCAAAATTCCTGAGGTTTTAGAAATCGTAAAGGCATTATAAAATAATTTTGTCATTTTGAAATACCGATCGTCATCCTGGCCCCGAAGGGGACCCTTTGGGTCTTGTCCAGGATCGTTGTTAATTTCATTCACTACGATTCTGGAGTCAACTTCGCCAGGTGCAAGACTGTACCTGGCTTCGTTCCCCAGAATGACGTTGGGCTGGTAGAAATTATTAAACTAATCCTATAAAAAGACTATTCGCTGGGGGCTTCGCCGTAGATCGTGAGTTCTGTACCAGGATTATCAGGAGTGGCCCGGATGTTGTTTCCATCTTTGAGCTCAGGTTCGGCCCAATAATAGAGTTGCTCGGCGTCCTCTAGGCGCATGTTGATGCATCCATGCGACATAGGATGGCCAAAGTTATTGTGCCAGTAGGCAGCATGTAGACCGTATCCTATCGATTGAGAATGGTCTTCGTTATAAAAATACATTGTATGGGGGACATTGGGTAGATAATAGTATGTGCCTATCGCACTCGATCCACCTGTCATAAGCGCATACTTGATTTTTGTCCAGATGTGAAAAGTCCCTGTAGGAGTCCGTCCCCATTTGCCTGTGGACACGGTAAAATCGTAGACGAGGTGATCATCTTCATACGCATAGAGTCTTTGTCTGGATAAATCGACCTCAATTCTTTTTTTTGCTGTTGTTGCTCCAAGGACTTTTCTATAGGGGTTCGAGGCAATGTAAGACGGGATAGACACCGGTTTGTTATCAAACGTTCCTTCAGTCAGTGAGGGATTATATGTCTCACGAACTGTCGTCGGATCGATAGCTCCCTGGGGAGAAATAATACGAGTTAGTTTATTCTCACTGCCAAGGAGCCCCAAAGTAAAAAGTAACAAAAGTGATCCGTATACTACAAACCGTCTCATATTATTCAGTGTAGCATATGTGCATGTTGTCAACAAAAGCTATAAAGTTTATAAGGTTTATAAAGAAGAAATCAAATTGTTTGTAGGGAACGGTTTCAAACCGTTCCAGTTCGTCATCCTGGTAAGTCGAATGAAATGAGACGCATCCAGGATCGTTGTTAATGTAATTCACTACGATTCTGGAGTCGTCGTATTTACTCCTCCCCAGAATGACGTTGAAGAGTATGGTGCGATGAATCGCACCACTACAATTTTTTAGACCTTCTTCCTTTAAGGAGAGTGACGAGAATGAGTGCAATGATAACCACGGGTATGAGAAAGGATATGATCTGGTGGTTGGCAATGAGAGCCATAGTTTGGGCGCCCACTTTATTCCCCAAAAAGAGATAAAACGCAATCCATACGGCACTCGAGATACATGTTGAGCTGATAAAGATAGGGTAGGGAAGGCGGGCGGTTCCGGCAAATACAGTGACGAGAATACGAAATCCGGGTATGTGTCGTCCCACGATGATGCTTATTACTCCATACTTGTGAAACGTTTTTTCCATAGAGCGTAGGCGTACAGGTGTAAGGTGAAAATGTGTGCCTATAGCAAGGGCTACTTTTTCTCCCCAGATATATGAAACCCAGTACAAGATAGACGAACCTACCAGAACAGCAATTAATAAAAGAATAAATGTAGAGCTGATCGTCAGATTGTTTTGTAAAATGCGAAATCCTCCGTACATGATGATGATATCGCCAGGGATCGGTATTGGTATGCCTGCCTCTTCAATAAGGAGGAGAAGAAATGTGGCAACTTGGGTATTTGCATCGAGAAAGGCAAGAATATAGGTATTAAGGCTATAAAAAGAAGTCACAAACATCTCCATAGAGAATAAGTATATATAAATAAGTGAAAAGTAGAAAGTTCATAAAGTTTGTAAAGAAGAAGGATATCAAGATGATCAGAATAACAGATGGAGACTACCGGGTTATCAGATATTCAGGTATTCTTTCTCTCGATACTCTTGATACTCTGATATTCTTACTCGATATTGTATGCTTTATGTTTCATGTTACCTTGTTACAGGTGTAAGCGTTTTGACAATGGTCTCTATCAGTGAAGTAACGCCTTCTTTATGAAGAGAAGAAATATAGACAGGGTGGAACTCTCTGTATGTTTCTTCGAGTACTACTTTATCTACTTTAGGAGCGATATCAATTTTATTAAACACATATATACGCGCTTTTTCTTTTATGTCCAGAGACTTAAGAATCTGTTCG
>JAUSJK010000005.1 GCA_030647255.1 bacterium | reverse complement strand
TATCAAAAAAATTCGACCAATTAGCGATTTTGCTGGTATTATTTCTAAAGAACGTCACAAAAAAGCTATGAAAAAACATGGACTAAAAAGCGTAGAAGACATAAGGGGTTGGATGGAGAAAAATTACGAGAGAACATAAATGCAGGACTATTTTATTGACACAAATATTTTTATTCGCTCTTTGGTTAAGGATGAAAAAGAGATGAGTTATGTTTGTGCTCATTTTTTAAAAGATTTAGACCATCGGCGGTCGAACTTTTTTACCTCCTCTTTTGTAATAATGGAAGTAAACTTTGTTTTAACAAGTATTTACGAATTTTCAAAAATAGAAATCATTCCTATAATCAAATCAATTGTATCAACTCAAACAATTAGTATTATCGATAGAGTTGACCTTAAGCTTGCAGTAAAACTGTATCAAACTCATTCTGCAAAATTAACCGATTGCCTTATCGCCTCAATCAAACCGATCTACGATAAAAAAATGGCCGTAGTTTCTTACGATAAGGATTTTGACAAAATCGGAGTAATCCGCAAAATACCCGACCAAATTATTAAAATAAAATGATTTCTTCTATTCTATTTTCCACGAGAAGATTTTTCCACTGGAACATTTTCCCATCGGAAAGAATTGCGATGGCTAGACAACGAATGTCTATGGTCTAATATCCAAGGTCTACGGTCTATTTTCTTATCTCAAACCCTTCCATTATCTCTTTTGCTTCTTGCCAAAAGACTTCGACGTCTTCGACGCGGGAGACAGGCGGACCTTGTTTGACAAGATCGACCATTTTTTGCACAAGTTCTTCTTCACCTTGAAGCACCGTCTCCACTCCTCCTCCGGGTCCAAACACGTCCGATTTATTGAACACATTTTTCACCCACCCATGTACACCCGTTATCTTCGCCTGGATTTTCGTCCACGCCCGAAAACCGACACCAATAACATCGCCTTTAATATATAAATGAGCCTGTGTTAGCACAAATTTCACAAATAAAACTTATAAGAACACAAATTGCACAGATAGATCTGCGTTATCTGTTTTCCATCTGCGTAATCTGTGTACTTATTGTTGGGTCAACCTCTTTCGCTCTGTCCAAATATTCTCTCGCTCTTCCTTTCTCCCCGTTTTCATTATAGAGTTTATAGAGTGTGTATAACACATCGCGTGCTTTAGGATTTTTTTGGAGAAGCGCCTCAAGTGCGCCTATACGATCATTCCGCTGTATTTCTCTTTGAAATACTTCACCTTCTATCGAGGGCCCGAATATTTTCTCCTGCATGGCGAGCATTCCTTTAAATTCCGGCAAGTGTTTTGACAATATAAGCATCTCGACCGTTGCCCCACCGTCTTCATTGGCTACTTTGTAGTACAAAGGATTGACAAGCTGAGACACGGTGATGTTTAGAATTAAAAAAAGAACCAACGCAAATGCGGTTATCGGAATCACAAAATACACATATTCGTCCTTTATCGAAAAAACATGCTGTAAAAAACTCTGCTTTTTTACTTCTTTCACAATAGTCTGCTCTTTTTTTCTAAGACTGGAACGTTTTTTTCTTTTAGCCATACATGATTAAAAAATCCAAATTCAACATAACAATAATAAAACTGCTTCAAATCGATACCTAATTTATTATATACTTTTTGTATGGATTCTCCCTACTTTCAGGTCATTCTTGATCGGATTATACTATTTGTACTCGCTTTAGCAGCCGGAATCATGGCTGGCATCATCACTCTTCTGCTCATTTATTTTTCCATCATCTACTCCCGTCTCAAAAAAAGGGAAAAAATGTCTCTGGAAATGGCGACACTCGAACTCAAACTCCCCAAAGAAAACGAGCTTAAAATTGACGTGGCCGAGCAGATGTTCTCCTCATTTGCGTCTCTCAAAAAATCGGGCTGGTTTTCTTTCCTGGATGTCGATGATACTCTCGCATTTGAGATCATAGGAAAAAAATCAGACATCAGGTTTTATGTCTCTGCTCCCAATAGGTTGATCGATCTCGTCGAAAAAACTATCTACGGCTACTATCCATCAGCTGATATAAAAAAAGTAGACGAGCCGAATATTTTTTCAGAAAAAGGTCACGTCGCTTACGGCTGCCTTGTCCAAAAAGATATTGCCTATATGCCTCTCAAAGTATACCGCGATATACCGAGCGATCCGTTAGGTTCGCTCACCTCGTCTCTTTCCAAAATGGATGAGGGCGAAGGGGCCATGATTCAGTTTCTCATCCGGTCGGCAGACTCCAAATGGAAAAAACTCGGCAAAAGTTATGTGTCTTCGACAAAAAAAAATGAAGCCAATCCGGAAAAAGCCACGTTTAAGACTGACCCTAAAATGCTCGAGAAAGTCGATGATAAATGCAGTAAGTCGGGGTTTGAGACGGTTATCCGTTTTGTCGTCTCCGCGCAATCGAAAGAGATGGCGAGTACACATTTGAGAAATATTAAAAATTCTTTCGGCCAGTTCAACTCTGACTTAAACTCCCTCAAAGGACCCCGTATTCTTTTTAAAGGTGGATTTATGATCAATTTAATCTATAAATTTTTCCCTATTTTTGAAACAAGATTTTCCAAATCAGTCTCTATTTTTTCCTCGGAGGAACTGGCCACCATGTTTCACTTCCCCAACAAAACAGTGGAGACTCCTCATCTCCAGTGGCTCAAGGCCAAAACAGGACCAGTGCCCGCAGAAGTCCCTCAGTCGGGAGGCACTTTTATGGGACTCGGGTACTATAGAGGGATCAAACGATCTGTCAACATAGGCTATGAAGACAGAAGAAGACACGTCTATATCATCGGAAAAACAGGTGTCGGTAAATCAGAACTTTTAAAAGAAATGATCAAACAAGATATCCAAGCCGGCCATGGTGTCTGTGTTATGGATCCTCACGGAGACTTAATTGACGACACGGTGAAATATATTCCTCCTGAACGGGCAGAAGACGTCATTTATTTTGACCCTTCGGATACGGAACGCCCCATGGGACTCAATCTGTTGGAAGCCTATACCGAGGAACAAAAACATTTCATCACTTCTGCCATCATCAACCTGATGTATAAGCTTTACGATCCTCAGCGCACAGGTATCATCGGCCCTCGGTTTGAACACGCGGTCCGTAATGCCATGTTGACAGTCATGTCTGATCCTGGCGCCACTTTTATCGAGGTCGTCCGTGTTCTTACAGACCAAAAATATGTCCAGGAGCTGTTGCCAAAGGTAAACGATCCCATCATTCGCCGTTACTGGACAGACCAAATCGCCCAGACTTCCGACTTTCATAAATCAGAGGTTCTCGACTATATCGTCTCCAAATTCGGCCGCTTCGTCACGAACAAAACGATGCGCAATATCATCGGCCAGTCAAAATCGGCATTTAACTTTCGTAATGTGATGGATGAAGGAAAAATACTTCTCGTCAATTTATCCAAAGGAAAACTGGGAGAAGAGAACTCGAGCTTCTTGGGACTTGTCCTTATCCCCAAGATTCTGGTTGCGGCCATGAGCCGCCAGGAGATACCCGAACCGCAGCGTCGTGATTTTTTCCTCTATGTAGACGAGTTTCAGAATTTTGCCACACCTGATTTTGCGACCATTTTATCTGAAGCACGTAAATACCACCTCAACCTCACTGTCGCCAACCAGTTTATAGGCCAGATGGATGAAGAGGTAAAAAATGCCGTTTTCGGCAACGTCGGTACTCTCATATCGTTCCGCGTCGGAGTTACTGATGCGTCGTATCTTCAACGGGAGTTTCAGCCCGTCTTTGGTGAGTCGGACCTAATCAACGTCGAGCGCTTCCACGCCTACATGAAAACGATCGTAGAGAACGAACCATATCCGCCATTTTCCGTCGACATGACGAAGGATATTAAGAAACTTCAAGCCCAGGCCAATGACAAGGTAGCTCAGGCCGTCATCCAGCTTTCCCGCCTGAAGTACGGCCGCCCTCGCGAACTCGTCGAGGCCGAAGTAGCTCAACGGTCGAAACTGTAAGACAGATAGAAAGTCCTTGACTTGGTTTTAAGGATGCATTAGACTTTTTGTATGGACAAATCGCTATCTGTTATTTTCTTGGTACTTCTCGTCTTTGTCGGGGGTCTCTTGATATACTACGTTGTCAAAGCCAATTTACTATCTGTGAATCCCGCCCCATCCAACATAACCGCCCCCATCAATACCGCACAAACTCCACCTCCTATTCTCACGATTACCCCTACTCCCACTGTTTTTGTCGTGCCTTTTGATTATGAAATAAAAAGTGTGTCACCAACTCTCATTGTTATGACTGGACAAAAAGGAGATCTGCAGGTTCCACAGAATCCGATTGTAAAAATATTTAAAGGAGCTCCCCCAAGTACAGAAGAGATTTCTTTTACTGATGTCAAAGTAGGACAAAAAGCTCGGGTAGAAGTCATACCAAAACAAAAAGTGTGGATCTATATCGTATCAAACTAAATTGATTCATCCTCTCTGTTAAAGTCTTCTTATTTTCTATAGTTATACCGTCATTCTGGCTTGTCCAGAATCGTTGTGGACGAGATATAGAATGTTATAAGTTACATGTTACGAGTTACAAGAAGAACATTAACTACGATCCTGGATGCGCTTCATCAATCATCGCTTACCAGGATGACGTCAACGTTAGTAGGTTAAGTAAACTTCTCAAAGAAAATATTTTCTTTTACTGTTCCTTTTCCCAAAAGATATTCTTTCAGAGACTCCACCACTTCTTTTCCTCCACAGAGGTAAAAGTCATTCTCACTGTTCAGGTATTTTTCTTCAAACGATTGAGTTATTCTTCCTAGTGTAAAAAACTTTCTTACCTCTTCTGGAATACCTGAAAAATCGGTTTCCCTGGATAGACATATATGAAAATCAAAGTTTTTATTTTCTTCAGCAATTTTTTTAAACTCTTCCAGATAATAAATATCTTTGTATGTTTTTAGTCCCCAGAACAAGTGAGATTTCATATTTGGCGATGATTCAAGTATAGATTTAATCGGTGCGATTCCCGTTCCGGTAGCCAAAAAGATGATATCTTTTTCATTTTTTCTCATCGTAAACATACCGGCGGGACCTTGAAACATGGCTTCATCGCCTACCTTCAGACTCTGTAAGTATTCTGATCCTTTGCCTTGCGGGACTATCTGGACAAGAAGTTCAAAATTATCTTTTTTCAAAGGAGAAGACGCAATAGAGTAGAGGCGTCTGAGATGTGTGCCGGAAGGGTCTGGAACAAAAAGAATGAGATATTGACCGGCGACAAATTCGAGAATAGAAGGATCCTTAAGAGTAAAGGTAAAAAGGTAGATGTCGAAATTGAGCTGTTCTTTAGAAGAAAGTGTCGTTTTATAAGTTTTAATCATATGAAAGCCCAGTATATCAAAAACTCGTTATAAAAAACTCCATAGGCAGTTGCGGATATGATTGGAAGAGTTGAATCTTCTTCGTTACTTTCGTATTCGTATTCATGGCTTCGGACGTCACGTACTTTCCCTGAGGTTTGAGATAGGCACCTGGATCTTCTGCCCTAAATCCAAGTCTTGTTGCCGCAAATAGTGTCCGTACGATAAGAACCGTCGGTGCGGAACCGACGACAGTCGGAACCGTAAGATTTTGTGTTTTGCATTGAAAAGTTGTGGTATCAAGCGCACTGTTGATTGAAGTTACACTGAGTTTATCCGTCCCACCTGACCCGAGCTTTGAGCCAGAATCGGCTAAGTATCGATTCATTTGATAGACTCCTGAGCTATTTTTATAGATATATGTTACTTCAACTGCCATACTATCACAATTTGTCCCTTCTGAACCATACCAAATAGAAGTATTTCCACTGAAAGAACCATCCAAGGCTGGATAGTTTGATAGATAGAACGTATACTGCTGGTCTTCTTGAAGAAGAGGAGAAACAAATGTGTTGCTTACCGCAGTTGTGATGATTGCGCTTCCTTCAAATCCAGCTAAGCCAATGGAGAGAGAGCCGATACTGACCACATTAGCACTTGTTCTCAAAGCTTCCTCTATACCCGCTTCTGCTGCTGCCAATGCTTTCTGATTCTCCTCTTCTAGTTTAGACAACTGTATATCTGTCGTCGCCTTAAACGTGATAGATAAGACGACGGTAATCGCTGTAGCGAGCAACATCACTATAATGAGCAATACCTGACCCTTTTGTGATTTCATATCAAAATTTAAAATTGTTTACTCCAACTGTTTCCACTCATATGTACTTGTGCCGATATCTCTTATGAGGTCAATATACATCTTAGGATCAGCCACGACAAATATGGATGGTTTGAAAATAGTATCGCTTCTCTTTCTGTTTTGAGGATCTCCTACGCCTGATGATATGATATTTCCCACAATCTTGAGTT
>JAUSJK010000001.1 GCA_030647255.1 bacterium | reverse complement strand
GACTCCAAGACGGGCCCTGTATTTGTGAATATCGGACAACAGTTTGAGTTTCAGATAAAAAGGGTATTTAGTGAAGCCATATCTGAAAGCGTTAACTTCTTGACTGTCAAACCGCGCTCGGATGATGTTGTCCAGCTTGATTTTAAGATAAAGAGTGCTCAGTTGAAGATAGATGCTACGTCTGAAGACAAGATGATTGAACTGGTAAATAACGAAAGGGTAAAGCGGGGAATCGATCCATTAAAAATGGACGAACAACTGACAGAACTTGGAAGATTGTATGCGAAAGAAATGTTTGAGCGCGGTTTCTTCTCTCATATATCTCAGGTAGACGGCTTTACTCCAGGGGACCGTGCAGACAGGATGAATATAGAGTATATGGTGCTCGGAGAAAACTTGGCATATGCTCCTGATGTATATCTTTCTCACCAAGGTCTCATGAACTCGGAAGGACATAGAAAAAATATTTTGTCTGAGGATTTTGGAAGAGTGGGAATAGGAGTGATTGACGGAGGAGTGTACGGAAAGATGTTTGTGCAGGAATTTGCCAATTAGGAAAATAAATCTAGTTGTGGGGGTTTATCTTTTTTCTTTGCTTCTTTTTCAAGTTCTACTTCTTTTGGTCTTTCTCCAAAAAATCTGGCAAGCATAGACTTCATTTCGTACTGGATAAAATAATTTTTGAGATCTAAATGAAAACCCTTAAATGCAAGTTGGTCGATAGTTATATCCAGTGGAATATTCGTCACTATAGTCGCCAGTTTTTTTGACATAATAATATTTTTTTTCTGCTCTTGGATTATTGTTTTCCACCTATTGTTTTCAATCTCTTCGGTGTGTTTGAGAATACCTTCAACCGATCCAAACTGCTCAAGCAGTTTAATAGCCGTTTTGGGACCGATGCCTTTGGCCCCGGGGTAGTTGTCAGAAGGGTCTCCCATCAAACCTTTAAGCTCCGGGATCATATGAGGCGCAATACCTAATTTACTTTTTACTTCCTTTTCATCATAAAGCTTTATACTTGACATGCCTGTTTGAGGAGAGACTACTTTGACATGAGAGTTAACAAGCTGCATGATGTCTTTATCTCCAGTCAAAATATATACCTGCATATTTTTTTTGGATATCGTAGCTAGAGTTCCGATGAGATCATCCGCTTCATACCCATCTTTGGCGAGGAAAACAACACCGGCCTTTTTCAAAGCTTCGTGAAGTAGTGGTATCTGAACTATAAAATCATCTCCTATTTGTGGCCTTTGCGCCTGATATTCTTTGTACATTTTATTTCGAAATGTCGGCTTGGGAGTGTCGAAGCATACTGCGATATGGGTAGGCGCCAGATCGGTAACGGCTTTTTGAAGCATGGAAAAAAAACCGTAGATCACATTTGTCGGTACTCCGGATTTAGTTTTAAAAGCAGGTATGGCGTGATACGCCCGATGCATGATTGCATTCCCGTCGATAAGAAGAAGAGTAGGATTCATAACTCTCATATTAATTTGCTTTTGGTTTCTTTTCAATGAGAGCTTCAAATTCGTCTCGGTCAAGATTTTCCTTTTTGAGAAGTTCTGCGGCGACTTTATCGAGTGCGCCTTTGTTTTTGGCGATGATGCCTTTCGCTTTTTCATATGCTTCTTCAATTATTTTTTTGGTTTCTCCATCTATTTTTGACAGCATCTCTTGAGAAACCGAATTTTGCTCCCAGTATGATTTGCCCCACTCGGTTACATCCATTGAAGGACCAAAGTTGATAGGCCCAAGAGCGCTCATACCGTATTCAACAACCATGGCTTTCGCAATTCGGGTGGCCTGGTCGAAATCGTTGGCGGCACCTGTCGTTACTTCGTTGAAGATAAGCTGTTCAGCCGCTCGTCCTCCCATCATGACAGATATTCGTTCAAGAAGATGTGTTTTTGTCACGTGGAGCGTATCTCGATCAGGGGTAATAAGTGTGTATCCTAGAGCCATACCACGGGAAACAATGGAGATACGATGCACAGGGTCTGTATGAGGAGAAAAGTGTGAGACGACTGCATGTCCAGCTTCATGATAGGCGGTAAGTTTTCTATCATAATCTGACTGCAGACGTTTTTTTTCCGGTCCAAGTTTGACTTTCGTCGCCGCTTCTTCGATATCCTCCATATTTATTTTGACTCTTTCGTTTCTCGCCGCAGAGATAGCCGCTTCATTGAGCATATTTTCGAGATCCGCACCAGAGAAACCGACTGTTCTTCCCGCTACTCTATCCCATTCCACAGACTCATCAAATGGCTTTCCTTTGGCGTGTATTTTGATAATTGCTTTTCGACCTTCCGCATCGGGATAGTCGACGATAACTCTACGGTCAAATCGTCCCGGTCGTAGAAGGGCAGTATCCAGGAGATCGCCTCTGTTTGTGGCTGCCATGACGATAACTTGTTCGTTGGGAGTAAATCCGTCCATTTCAACCAGAATCTGATTGAGAGTTTGTTCCCGCTCGTCGTGCGAAGGCATCATACCGACAGATCTAGCTCGTCCAATGGCATCCATTTCATCAATGAAGATGATAGATGGAGCTGATTTTTTGGCTGTAGCAAAAAGATCGCGAACACGGGCGGCACCGATACCAACGAGCATTTCCATAAATTCAGAACCGGCGATGGAAAAGAATGGCACATTGGCTTCACCTGCTACCGCTTTGGCCAGAAGGGTTTTACCACAACCTGCTGGCCCAACAAGAATCACTCCCTTGGGCGTTCTGGCACCCAGTTTTCTATATTTATCAGGATGTTTAAGAAAGTCAACAATCTCTTCGAGTTCTTTTTTGGCTTCATCAACTCCAGCGACATCCGCAAATCTGGTTTTAGGAAGATCTTTGTTGAAACGTTTAGCTCTCGATTGACCGAATGAGAAAACAGAATCCTGCGCACCTTTTGCCTGTCTGAAGAGAAAAATAAAAAACGCTACCATAAGAATGGTAGGTATAAGATTGCTTAGGAAGTTGACAAGACCTGATGATCCTTGAGTATCTTTGATAGATATATTGACTTTCTCCGGATTGACACCAGAATCCCGTAAGGTTTTCATGAAACTATCTGAAGGTTCTTTGTAAGTGAGCGCCAACTGACTATTTTTATAGTAGATCAGTATTTTATTATCAATAATTTCTACTTTATCAACTTTACCGTCCTTTATTTCACGGACAACAGATGTTAATGATTTTTCAGGAACAGCTTTGCTTATCTCTTTGGACACTGAGGTGTACGCGTAGATCAAAAACATTCCTACAAAGAGAGCAATAAAAATGGTTTTTACGTCAAAATTAATCTTGAATTCCGTTAATTTTTTTGGTTTTCCATTTTTTTCAGAAGAGGCGTTTTTATTGTTATTTGAAGTCGGTTTCTTTTGGATCATCCACCAATTTTAGCACATTTCTGCTAGAATTGACAACGAATGATCATACAACTTACTCAATCAAATACGAAGGAAGTTTTAGAAAAGACTATTAAAGTTTTGCTCAGTGGTGGTCTTGTTATTTTTCCATCGGACACTGTCTATGGCGCACTTGTAGATGCAACGAATGAGATAGCGGTGAAAAAACTCATCGCGTTCAAAAATCGCCCCCCCGGTAAGCCCATCTCCGTGTTTGTGAGTGGAGTTGAGATGTTAAAGGAACTCATTACTGTTTCTTATTCTCAAGGAAAAATTCTCGCAAGAGTGTTACCCGGACCATTTACTGTGATACTCGACTCAGCTCATAAAGCATCTTCACTGTTAGAATCTGAAAAAGGCACACTGGGAGTCCGATTTGCTGACTACCCTTTTGTCACTGAGTTAGTGGAGCGTTTTGGTAGACCTGTGACAGCGACATCGGCGAATCTTTCGGGAAGACATCCTCATTACTCAATCGAATCATTACTCAAAGAATTTCCTGAAAAGAAAAAGGCCCTTATAGATCTGGTAATAGATGCGGGTAAACTTCCCCGGAATAAACCATCGACAATTATCGATCTCACTTCTTCTCAGATCAAAGTTCTTCGACAAGGAGATATTGTGTTTACAAGTACAGAAACGTTTCAATCCGAGACTCCGGGTCAAACTCAAAAGATCGCCCAGTTTCTTTTTAAGAAAATAGAGATGCATCTCAAAAATAAGCCGGTGGTATTTATTATCAAAGGAGATCTGGGAGTAGGTAAAACGATATTTGTAAAAGGTATCGCCGAGTATTTGGGAATACACGACGTAATCTCACCAACATTTGTCATTTACTACGAATATGATATTCCTGGAAAAAAAGAAAAACTTATTCATTTTGATTTATACCAGATAGAAGAAGCGGAAGAATTTAAACATCTGGGAATAGAAAAAATGTTTGTCCCTGGAAATGTAATATGCATGGAGTGGGGAGAAAAAGCCGGCAGTATTCTAGGGTTATTAAAAAATAACGCTCATATTGTTGAGGTTTCTCTGGAGTATGTCGATGAGAACAAACGTAAAATCATTATAAATGAATAATATATGAAAATTTTGGCGATAGATACCTCGTGTGATGAGACAGCGGCGGCAGTGACTGAGGGAAGGAAAGTGCTATCGAATGTTATTTATTCACAGGTGCTGGTGCATAAGAGCTGGGGTGGAGTGGTGCCGTCGCTTGCCAAGAGAGCTCATGAGGAGAGGATAGACTATGTAGTAAGTGAGGCTGTAAGGAAAGCATTCCGTGTTGAAAATTTTTCTCCGAGTGAACTCGCTTCTCTGAAAGAGGAAGCTCAGACATCCACTCGGATACAAAATTTCCAACACTTTTTTTCACAGATCGACGTAATCGCCGTAACGCAGGGACCGGGTCTTGCGATTGCACTTGAAGTGGGTATACAGAAAGCAAAAGAGCTGGCGGAGAAATATAAGAAACCTTTGATTGCGGTGAATCATATGGAAGGACACATCTATTCGTCATTTGTCCAAAATAGTAAAGGGAATCCTTCGTATGATTTTGAATTTCCTTATCTCGCACTTCTCGTATCGGGAAGTCATACGGAACTGGTTTTATTTAAGGATCATATTTCGTATGAAGTCATAGGAAAAAGTGTCGATGACGCGGGGGGAGAGGCAATAGACAAAGCCGCTAGAATGATAGGATTCGGTTACCCTGGCGGTCCAACTTTGGAAAGACTAGCTTTAGATGTTAAAAATAAAGATTTTTATAAGTTTCCTCGTCCCATGAGTCACTCAGGCGATCTTAATTTTTCCTTCTCTGGTTTGAAGACCTCCTTTTTTTACTATATTAGAAAACTATCTGAGGAAGAAAAAAATAAAAATCTGAAAGAGCTCGCGAGTTCATACCAGGAAGCCGTGTTTGATTGTTTGATTATCAAAACTGAAAAGGCGATGAAGCAAACAGGGATAAAAAAACTGGTCGTCGGAGGAGGAGTGATCGCGAATAAAAGATTGCGTAATCTTTTGAGGGCGCTTGTAAAAAAATATAATGGCTCAGTTCTTTTTCCGCCTTATCCATATTTAACGGGGGATAATGCGGCTATGATAGGCGTTGCCGCCCACTTCAAAGCAGAAAAGAAGATGTATATGCAAGACCTTTCTACTCTCGACCGCATTCCCCGTCTAAGTCTCTAAGTGATACCTTTTGTTCTTAAACTGTCAACCTTCGAGGTTGCCAAAGTCGATTAATTTCAATTATAGGTCTTTGTTACAGTCTAATACACCTCCGAGGTGTATTTGGCAAGTAAGTATAGTACTTTTTAAGGATGATTTTTCCTATGTGTCTTTTTATTTTTTTACACATTTTCCTATTAGCAGACTTATAACGGTCTTGATAATTCCTTCATTTAATGATACTATTTTTTATTAAAGTTCTTTAAATATTTGTCAGTAAGTATCCGCAACGAGAGGGTATGAGGGTAGATAGAAACAACGCTAAACAGCAGGGCGTTTAAAAGTTTCGTCTGCCCAGCGATTAGAAAGTATATGGTAGCAATGCTACTTGTGCTTTTAACCAAAAAACTCGCCGACGACCAGTATATCCTTATACACGGGATCTGGCGTAAGCGAGCTAGTTAAAACACAACCGCACGAGTTTATGCTCGTTGCGGTTATTTTCTGACAAACAGAACTACACTGTGGGCCGTGTTCAAGCGAAATACTGACCTTGACAGTTTTGTATTAGAGTGCAATTCTCTCACGGTCCACAGCCTAATCCTATTTAAAAAGAGCCTCACAACAGTGTATTATACCAAATCGTTTATAATTTACTGATATATAATCGTAACTTAAGTATTAAACTGCTCTTTACTACTTGTCAAGGCCTACAGTTTTATAGGCTATAACTTTGTAACTTAAACTATACTGGAACATATCATTTTTTCTTTTAGTCTTTTCGCCGCTAACCGACAAGTCTAATTGAACCGATAAAAGAAAACTTCAATTTTCACTATGTCATTGACTTTTTAGGAAAATCAACCATAATGGATTTATGTTAAATTCAATAAGGACCTTCTTCTTGGGAAATACCAGAGTATTTATAAAAACAAAACGATGGATAGCTCTTTTAATATGGTTTTTATTTTATTCATTTTTGCTAGGGGCAGGAATAAATAGTGGGTTTTACGGAACTTTAGGACTTGCTATCATTTGGTTTATCTACTTATCTTGGAAGAAAAAACTTTAATTTTATAAAGGTTTTGTAGTAATTATGCTTCCCTGCATCTTGTTACAGATGCAAGCGTTTTTGGACGAACTCAACTACTAGTCCTCAAGGTATATTTGCCCAATCTCTCTCTAGACCTTTGTGACAATCTAGTACACCCCCGAGGTGTATCTAGAGCGTTTTTTTATCACTTTTTATCTTTTGGTAAAACTACTCCTGTTGCTGGTCCTTTGCTCGGAATAACTTTACCTCCTTCACTTTCGATGGCTTCTTTTTCCCCTGGAGCAAGAGGGGGACCAATAATTCCAACTACTTTAGATTTATCTTCCACTGGTTGCTTTGGTGGTTGATTTTCTCCCTTACTATTTTCGGTCATATTATGAATATAATATCAAAAATATATTTTGGGTTGCAATATATGGTGATTTTTATTAAACTACTACTCATATAGTATATGTTTACCATGAGTAATAAGACTGACTACGGGCTCATACTTCTTGGACAGCTCAAGAACGAAGAGAAATTTGTTCCTCTTACAGAATTGGTGAAAAAAACACAGCTTCCCCAGCGATTCATAGCGAGGATCGCATCTGATTTGGTCAAAGCCGGAATTCTGACGAGCAGAGAAGGAAAAGTCGGCGGATATAAAGTCGCCAAAAAGCTTCAGAACATCAATTTACTTGATTATTTAAAAATATTTGAAGGAAATGTCGAAACGGTCAAATGCAGTGCGGGTAAATACAACTGTAGGTTTGAAGAATTTTGCCAGCATAAACACTCACTAAGTACTGTTATCTCCTCTGTTATCACAACTGAGTTGAAGAAGTGGACAGTTGCCGATGTAATAAAATAATGCTAACACTAAAGGATCTCAGCGTCACAATAGGTAAGAAGGAAATTCTCAAAAAAATAAACTTCACATTTGAAGAAGGAAAAATATACGCCGTTATGGGTCCGAACGGATCGGGCAAGTCGACTCTGGCATATTCAATCATGGGACACCCCGGCTATAAAGCAAACGGAAAATCCAAGATGACTTTCAAAGGTCATAACATCCTTGAACTTGAAGCGAATAAGCGGGCAGAAGAAGGAATATTTTTATCATTCCAAAATCCTTTATCTCTTGCGGGAGTACGAGTCTATCAGTTTCTCCAGCTGGCGATGAAAGGGAAGAAAGACGCCTTTGCCATACGAAAGGAAGTTCAAAAATATGCAAAGGAATTGAAAATATCCGAAGATCTGCTCGGACGATCGCTGAACGAAGGCGCATCCGGGGGAGAGAAAAAAAAGATGGAAGTACTTCAGGCCGCCGTACTGGATAAAAGCCTCATTATTTTTGATGAAGTAGATACGGGAGTAGATGTCGATTCGCTCAAAACAATCGCCAAATTTTTAGAGTCTCACAGAAAAAATAAAACATATATTATCATCACTCATTACAACCGTATTCTTCATTATTTGAAACCCGACAAGGTTCTCGTCATTGCTGATGGAGAGTTGAAGAAAGTTGGAGATCATACTTTAGCGAATGAAATAGAAAAGAGTGGATATGAAAAGATTATCAATAGTCAAAATTAATTCATTTTTAATTTTATATGCAGCAAAATACTGATCTCAATTTCGATTATAAGTACGGGTTTTCAATGCCTCAAAACTATACGTTTAAGGCAAAAAAAGGGCTAGACCGCGAAGGGGTTATTGCTATTTCAAAAATCAAAAATGAACCCAAGTGGATGACGGAATATCGGTTGAAAGCATATGAGATTTTTCTCCAGAAACCCATGCCTGCCTGGGGAGGTAATTTATCTAAAATTAACTTCGATGAGATTTACTATTACATAAAACCGACAGAGAAACAGGTATCTTCGTGGGAAGATCTTCCTAAAGAAATAAAGGAGACGTATGATCGTATCGGTGTGCCCGAAGCGGAAAAAAAATTCCTGGCTGGTGTCAGCGCTCAATACGAAAGTGAAGTTGTCTATGAAAGCGTCAATAAAGAACTTGACAGGCTGGGAGTTTTATTCTGCGACATGGATACGGCTTTGAAAAAACATCCCGAGATAGTTAAAGAATACTTCGGCACACTTATTCCTTCGTCAGATAATAAATTTGCGGCACTAAACTCGGCGGTGTGGTCGGGAGGTTCTTTTGTCTATATTCCCAAAGGTGTAAAAGTAACATTACCCCTTCAGGCTTATTTCAGAATCAACGCGGAAAAATTTGGACAGTTTGAACGCACGCTTATTATCGCTGAAGAGGGAAGCAGTGTGCATTATATAGAAGGATGCACAGCACCTGTGTATACCACTGATTCTCTTCATTCGGCCGTCGTTGAAATTTTTGTCAAAAAAGATGCCCGAGTGAGATATACCACAGTTCAGAACTGGAGTAAAAACGTATATAACCTGGTGACAAAAAGAGCCCGGGCCGATGAGCGAGCGATAATGGAATGGATAGACTGCAATATCGGGAGTCAGTTGACGATGAAGTACCCCAGTGTCTATCTCTACGGAGAAGGGGCGAGAGGTGAAGTGCTGTCGATTGCCTTCGCCGGAGAGGGACAAGTGCAGGATGCGGGTGCCAAGATGATTCATTTTGCTCCCAACACTTCGTCACGTATTGTTTCCAAATCCATATCGAAGGATGGAGGAAGAACTTCGTATAGGGGATTGGTACAGGTGATGCCTCAGGCGGATAATGCGTCTGTGTATGTATCATGTGACGCACTTTTGATCGATGAGAAATCAAGGTCGGACACATATCCCTCTATGAAAATCAAAAATAGTAATGTGACCATTCAACATGAAGCTACAGTTGAAAAACTGGGAGATGAAAAACTTTTTTACTTGATGTCTCGAGGTATTTCCAAATCGGATGCGGAAGGGATACTCGTCAACGGATTTATTCAACCTGTCGCCCGCGAAATACCATTGGAATACTCAATTGAGTTAAATAGACTTATTAACTTGGAAATGTCGGGAAGCGTAGGATAAAGATATTTAATATCACATCTTGTCGTCATCCTGGTAAGTCCCGATGTTACTTCGGGACGCATCCAGGATCGTTGTTAAAATGTAATTAACTACGATTCTGGAGTCTCCCGACGTCAAACCTCGGGATCCCCAGAATGACGTAGTTGCCAAAATTACAATATAGAGTTATGGCTACATTTATTAACCTCAATACAGACAAAAGAGAACATTTGGTTTTTGACACGAAGGGAGAGTATGTGGTTTTTTTTCACAATCTTTCGGGGAAGTTTATATTTGAAATGAAAGCCCGAGATGTGACAGTAGACATATACGGATTATTTACAGGTAAAAATAATGAGGAGTATAAAATCGAAACTATACAGCACCACAAGGCTCCGTTTTCAACATCCAATCTGTTCATCAAAGGAGTCTTTGACGACGCTTCAAAACTCCATTACAAAGGACTTATCCGTATAGAAAAGGAAGGTCAAAACAGTCATGCGTACCAAAAAAATCAGAATCTGATGCTTTCACCCAACGTCTTCGTAGAGTCGAATCCCTATCTTGAAATATTGGCAAATGAAGTCTTCTGTACACACGGTTCGACGACCGGAAGACTGAATGAGGAGGAGATTTTTTACGCAAAAAGTAGAGGATTATCACGCGGTCAAGCAAAGCAGTTACTCGTCGATGGATTTGTGAATGATATAATGGAAAAAATAAAAAGCAAAGTCCCCGATAGTAATTTACAAATTTTAGACATTTATTCTCATTGATTGTATATGTCATCCTGGCTTGTCCAGGATCGTTGTCAATGAATTAACTACGATTCTGGAGTCGTCGTTTCACTCCTCCCCAGAATGACGTATGTTTTAAATTAATGTTTTTTTATGCTCAATATTAACCAAATCAAGAAGGATTTTCCTATTTTTTCTTCCGATCCTACACTGGTATATCTGGACTCGACGGCAACTTCATTAAAACCACGTTCAGTGATTGAAAAAATGACTGAGTATTATTCCAAATATTCGGCGAATGTATTTAGAGGTATCTATAAAATATCCGAAAAAGCGACAGAGGAATACGAAGAGACGAGGAAAATAACAGCTGAGTTTATTGGGTCAAGCAATCCTGACGAGGTCATCTTTACCCGCAATGCGACAGAGTCTCTCAATCTGGTGGCGTATTCCTTGGGAAGACTTATCATAGAAGAGGACGATGAAGTCGTGGTGAGCATCATGGACCACCACTCGAACTTTGTTCCTTGGCAGCAGCTCGCCGCTGAAAATGGAGCGACTTTTAAAGTTATAGATATAACTGATGAGGGTTATTTGCAGATATTTCATAAAGAATCTAGAATTCAGAATTCAGAATTCAGAATTGACTTAACAGGAATTATTTCAAAAAGAACAAAAATTTTGGCATTGCCCTATATTTCAAATGTATTGGGGACAATTAACCCGATTAAGAAAATCGTAGAGGCTGCTAAAAAAATAAATCCTTCTCTCATTGTGGTAGCAGATGCGGCACAAGCAGTTCCTCATAAAGAAATAAATGTCAAAGAAATAGGAGCAGATTTTGTCGCCTTTTCTTCACATAAAATGCTCGGACCGACAGGAATCGGTGTGTTATGGGGAAGATACGAACTTCTCGATCGTATGACCCCATTTCAATATGGCGGAGAGATGATTGACGAGGTGAGGATAGAGTCAACGACGTTTAAACACCCGCCGCATAAATTTGAAGCAGGCACTCCTCATATAGCAGGCGTTATTGCGTTAAAGGAAGCAATGAGGTACTTGCAACAGATAGGTATGAAAAATATCCGAGACCATGAGAAGGCGATTACAGGTTATGCCATGGAGACATTGAAAAAGACATTTGGCGAAAAAATACAAGTAGTTGGACCCCAAGATGCGAAAAGTCGATGCGGAATAATGGCGTTTACATTTGGATCGTATCATCCTCACGATATTGCTCAAATTCTGGACGAAGATAATATTGCCATACGTGCCGGTCATCACTGCGCTATGCCACTTCATAAAAGGTTACAATTATCTGCTACGGCCCGCGCCAGTTTTTATCTTTATAATGGAGAAGAAGACGTGGAGAAACTGGTTGAAGGATTGAGGAAGGTGGAGAAGATACTTAAATAATTTGAAACTTTTCGTCATCCTGGCTTGTCCAGGATCGTTGTGAATATTATAATTAACTACGATTCTGGAGTCACTTCGCCAGGTACAGGACTGTACCTGGCTTCGTTCCCCAGAATGACGTACACATAATAATTAAAATAATTAACAATTTAATTTATTGTCATGTCAATTTATCAAGACGTTATACTCGATCACTATCATAGCCCCCGGAATGAAGGAAGAATAAAAAATCCTTCTAACTCGGTTTCATTGTCAAATCCATTGTGCGGGGATACGATAGTCATGGATGTGGTGGAAAAAAATGGTAAGATTGAAAGAATCGCTCATATTTCTACAGGCTGTGCTATATCGAAAGCATCGGCGTCAATGCTTACCGAGTATGTGAAAGGAAAAACGAAGGATGAGGTGGTAAAACTCGACAAAGATTTTATTCTCACAATGTTGGGAATAGAGCTGAGTGCAAATAGACTTAGGTGTGCACTATTACCGTTGGAAAGTTTACACAAACTTATAAAATAATATGACAGATATACCTGTTCTCGATCCGGCGAAGCCTTCCGGGCCAGTTAAGGTTCGCAACCTCAAAATAACAGTAGACAGAGACCTGTGTATCGGAGCGGCAACATGTGTGGCTATAGCCCCTCATACATTTTTAATTGATTCGGAAGCAAAAGCGATCATCATCAACACCGCCGTACAAGAAAAAGATACGGCAATTATAGATGCGGCCAGAGGATGTCCTGTTGCCGCAATACAGATAGAAGATGACAAGGGAAATAAAATCTATCCGAAATAGTACGGGTACAAATATCCGCGTTGTTATGACATATTATTGTATGTTATATTGTTACTTTGTAGTCATATGAAATTTCTTTGGAAGATAGGAGGAGAAGCAGGGTTTGGCATCATGACGACAGGCCTTTCTTTCGCTAAAATTGCTACTCAGAGCGGCTATCATATTTTTGATTATGCCGAATATCCATCCCTCATACGAGGAGGTCATAATACGTACGATGTGCTTGTTTCGGATGAAGAAGTATGGACGTCTCAGATAGCTATAGATATGCTTGTCTGTCTTAATAAAGATACATATACTCTCCATAAATCCAGGTTAAAGGAATCGTCGATAGTAGTATATGATCCGGAGATGTTTGAGATTACGGATAATGTGCAAAAGATCTCCGTACCTTTAAAATCTATGATTAAAGAAGCCAAGGCATTTCAGATAATGGTCAACACCATTACGTTGGGTGCCTCGGCAGGTCTTCTTGGTGCAGATGAGGAAGTGCTCTACGGTATGATTGAAACACAATTTGCCAAAAAAGGAGAAAAGGTGGTTGAGTATAACCGGGACTTTGCCAAAAAAGGATACGATTATATTCTGGAACACTATCAAGCCATGGTCACACCAATATTAAAAAAGAGAAGTCAAATAGAGACAAAGCTTGTGATGACTGGCAACGAGGCTTTCTCGTATGGTGCAATTGTGGCTCAATGTCGATTTTTTTCCGGCTATCCGATGACTCCTACGTCCAACGTACTCACTCAGCTTGCAGGTTGGCAGGAAAAATCGGGCATGGTAGTGCGCCATTCTGAAGACGAGATCGCTGTCATCAACACTGCATTGGGCGCATCATTTGCGGGTGCCCGCTCAGCCGTTGCCACTTCGGGTGGAGGATTTGCCTTGATGGTCGAAGCCATATCGTATGCGGGAGTAGCTGAAATTCCGATAGTGATATTTTTGGGACAGAGACCTGGACCTGCGACAGGTATGCCCACATGGACGGAACAGGGAGATCTTCTTTTTGCTTGTCACGCTGGACATGGTGAATTTCCCAAAATTGTGTTAGCTCCGGGAGACGTGAACGAGATGATTGAGATGACAGCGGAAGCGTTTGATTTGGCAGATATATACCAAACTCCTGTCATTGTCATTTCGGATAAATTCGTCTGCGAATCACATAAAAGTGTTCCTAAAATGAATGTCGATCTTTTTAGTAAATCATATCAACCCAATAGAGGAAAACTGATCCATGAAGTCCCCCCGGAAAAGTATCTGAGATATAAAATCTCGGATGACGGTATTTCTCCCCGACTCATACCCGGGATAAAGGGGTCTTTTTATCAAGCCAATTCGTATGATCATATTGAAGACAGTCATACAACAGAAGACGGTGAACTTCGTAAACTTCAAGTCGAAAAAAGAGGCAGAAAATGGGATACTTATTTGAAAACGCATTATAAACTACCCACAATATACGGGGATATAACTACCGCGACTCATGTGTTTATTGCCTATGGACCAAATAAAGGCAGTATCAAGGAAGCGCAAAAACTTTTGAAAGAGAAAGGAATAGAAACTGCCTTTATACACTTTACTCATGTATACCCATTGGACAGACAAAAAGTAAGAGATATATTTGCCATGACAAAAGATAAAAAATGTATACTTGTCGAAAATAATTCTCAAGGACAGTTTGGTAAACTTCTCGCCATGGAAGCGGGCATAGAGATAGAAGAAAAAATACTGAAGTATGACGGGAGACCGATTTACCCAGAGGAGATAGTCGCAAGTATAAAGTAGTAACAAGTTTATAAAGTTTGTAAAGAAGAAGTGTTTCGTCATCCTGGCTTGTCCAGGATCGTTGTGAATATTATAATTAACTACGATTCTGGAGTCTCCCGACGACAAACCTCGGGATCCCCAGAATGACGGAGGAATTATTTGAAAATTGAGAATTACAAATTGAAAATTGTTTAAGATGACTACCGTTCAAGACTTTTCCGGTTATACGCCGACATGGTGTCCGGGATGCGGGGATTGGGGTATAGGTGTCGCCATAAAAGGCGCGTTTGTCAAGCTGGGACTTGATCCGTCATCGTTGTGTGTCGTATTTGATATAGGTTGTTCAGGAAATATGAATGACTTTCTCAATGCGTATGCGATGCATGCACTCCATGGGAGATCTCTTGCGACAGCTCTTGGCGTCAAGATTGCCAATCCTCAATTGCCAGTCGTAATAGTAGGCGGAGATGGGGGCATATATGGAGAAGGTGGAAATCATTTTCTTCATGCGTGTCGGGGGAATCATGATGTGACAGTAATCGTACATGATAACAGTGTCTATGGTTTGACGACAGGCCAGGTGGCACCGACCGCCGATAAGGGGATGAAGTCAAAATCCACACCGTTTGGTATAATAGAGACTCCTGTAAATCCGTTGGTTTTGGCGGTAACACAAGGGGCAACGTTTGTTGCGCAGACATTTGCGGGCGATGTGAACCATATGATCGAGATGATCAAGCGGGGTATTGAGCATAAAGGATTTTCACTCATTAATATTTTGCAGCCTTGTGTTACGTTTAACAAGATCAATACATATCAATATTACCTTCCAAGAGTATATAAATTGGGATTGGAGTATAAGCCTGAAGATCAGAGAGAAGCCATCGGGAAAGCGATGGAAAGTACGGTAGAAAAGTTTCCTTTGGGCGTGTTGTACAAGGTTGAGAGGCCTTCTTTTACCGATCAGCTGCCTCAGCTCTCGGGCAAAACTCTTGTTGAAAAAACGTACGACTTGGCTTTTGAGGCATTTGAGGAAGAATTTATATAAGTAAATTGAACTATTATTACTATTTAGATTGCTATAATAGAATAAATATGATTTCGGTTGACACTTAGCAATTAATTTGTTATACTGCTAATCACTATGGCATTTATAATCGGAGCCTCAGAACAATCTATATATCCAGTTGTCGCCGTACGCGATGGTATCATCTTTCCGGGTTCTGAGAACGTGCTGGTCTTCGGACGGTCAAAGAGTATTGAGGCTGTAAATGAGGCTCTAAAGCGTGATAAAAATATGGTCCTGGTGATGCAAAAAAATGCCAATGTGGAAGACCCTCACGTCGAAGATTTATACGACATTGGGGTTATTGTTACAATCGATAAAACAGTTGTCGGTGAGAAGGGGGAAATCAATGCGTTGGTCAAAGGCGTAAGTAAGGTAAAGATTCTTTCATATATAAAAGATGTTCCGTACCTCGAAGCAAAAGTGTCGAGGATAAAAGATGAATCCATGGAGGACGACGAAGTACAAGCCATGGTCAAACATATCGCCTCTCAGATAAAAAAAGCGATCAACTTGGGTAAAACGATCGACTTCGTTTTCTTGATGAATATACTCAACATATCTACACCTCTTAACTTCTCCAACCAGGTGGCCATGGTTCTGGATTTGAAACCAGAAGAACGGCAGAAACTTTTGGAAGAAGGCGATCTGAAAAAACGCCTATCTCTGGAAGTAGAGTATGTCAATCGTGAGATCAAAATACTGGAGATAGAACAAAATATTTCGAGTAAAACACAGAAAAAATTCGAACAGGGCATGAGAGAATCATTCCTCAAAGAAAAAATGAAAACGATCCAGGAAGAACTGGGAGACAAAGATGATAGAGAAGTGAAAGAATATCACGCAAAAATAAAAGCAGCCAATATGCCGAAAGAAGTCGAAGATAAAGCGATGAAAGAACTGAAGCGGCTGGTGCAAATGTCTCAGTTCAATCCGGAGGCGTCTTATATCCGTACATATCTGGATTGGTTGGTCGAGCTTCCTTGGAGTGCTCAATCAGCAAAAGATGTAGATATAAAACAAGCGGAGAAAATTCTTAACGAAGACCATTTTGGATTAAAAAAAATCAAAGAAAGAATACTCGAGTTTTTGGCGGTAATTGAACTTGAAAAAATAAAAGAAAACCAGGCAAAGAAGGAAAAGAAAACTGTAAAAGCAACCGCCATAAAGAAAAAAAGAGAAAAACAACCGACCATTCTTTGTTTTGTAGGACCTCCGGGTGTCGGTAAAACATCACTGGGGAGATCTATCGCCAGATCCCTCGGTCGAAAATTTGTGAAAATTTCACTCGGCGGTATACGTGATGAGGCGGAAATACGCGGACATAGAAGAACGTATGTAGGAGCACTTCCGGGAAGAATTATACAGGGCGTAAAACAGGCGGGAGAAAAAAATCCGGTCTTCATGCTTGACGAAATAGATAAATTAGGGAGGGACTATCGCGGAGATCCTTCCTCAGCTCTTCTTGAAGCGCTTGATCCCGAACAAAATCATTCATTTTCGGATCATTATCTTGAGGTATCGTTTGACTTATCCGATGTATTTTTTATTACCACCGCCAACATACTTGACACAATCCCTGAAGCACTTCTTGATCGGTTGGAAGTAATTCATTTCCCCGGATATACGGAAGAAGAAAAATTTCATATCGCCAAAAATTATTTAGTGGAGAAACAATTGGAAGCACACAATCTGCAGTCGGATGATGCTAAAATCACCGATAACACTCTTCATACAGTGATCCGAAGATATACTCGGGAGGCGGGAGTAAGAGAGCTCGAACGGCAAATTGCGACCATATTGCGGAAAGTGGCCCGGGAAATTGTTGAGAAAAAAGATACGTCCAAAACAATCGGAGCGGACACTCTTCATAAATACCTTGGTCCTTTCAAATACTCTTCTCAGATGATTGAAGAAAAAGATACCGTGGGTATTTCCACAGGACTCGCGTGGACACAGGCGGGAGGAGAAATCCTTTTTATAGAAGTGGCGATCATGCCGGGTAAAGGTGGACTGACCCTCACTGGACATCTGGGCGAAGTGATGAAAGAATCATGTCAAGCGGCGCTTTCATATATAAGATCGCGTTGGGAGATGTTCAATCTTTCCAAAGACTTTTTTACAAAGATCGATATACACGTCCACGTACCTGAGGGTGCCGTCCCCAAAGATGGACCGTCGGCCGGAATTGCGATAACAACCGCGATGATCTCGGCATTGACCAAAACACCGGTTCGACGTGATATGGCCATGACTGGGGAAGTCACCCTTCGCGGACGGGCTCTTGAAATAGGCGGTGTCAAGGAAAAAGTGGTCGCGGCACACAGAGCGCAAATAAAGACTATTCTTCTTCCCAATGAAAATAAGAAGGATCTGGAAGATATCCCAAACAATGTACTCAAGGATTTGAGATTTGTATTCGTCCAGAATGTGGATGAAGTTTTGAAAGAAGCCTTGATTTTTTCAGACAGCAAGCACCAATTTC
>JAUSJK010000085.1 GCA_030647255.1 bacterium | reverse complement strand
TTGAAGATATTTTTTATTGGAAGAAGCTCGTTCATCATTGATTTCCCAAGAGTATACAGAAGAGACTTTTCTTTGTCAATCAATCAAACTAGGTCAAAAGTTTGATATAATCTAGACAGTTAAATCGATTAAATTTAAACGTCATTCTGGGGAGGAGTGAATACGACGACTCCAGAATCGTTGTTAATGAATTAACTACGATCCTGGCGCCGCCCAGAGGGCTCTGCCCGGCGGGATGCGTCCCGAGCGAAGTCGAAGGACTTACCAGGATGACAAAAATATGCAATGTGTATGAGCCGGGGTGGCGGAACTGGCAGACGCGCAGGTCTCAAAAACCTGTGGTAGCAATACCATGTGGGTTCGATTCCCTCCCCCGGCACCACTCACACAACTTTCTTTCTCCTCACGCTTACCTCTAGTGCTACACGAAGAAGAAGAACGATAACGATAATAATAGCGGCGATGAGACTCAATGAAGGAAGAGTTTTAAATCCTCCGGTAGCCCACGGAAACCAGTACTGAAACTTCATGAGACCAAAGTGGAGAAGAATAAAAAACATCGCGATATAGCCTACCCGTAAAAGATGCCGCCAGAGTTTCCCGCCTAGTTCATGCACGGCATACTTATTCGATATAAGAGCCATGCCTGTAAAGATAACAATGGCCGTGAGACCAAAAACAAATGGTAGTATATTTACTTTAGCCAAATAGTAAGAAGGAAAAGAAAACCGTTCCGGGATAAGAAATAGTGATATAAGTCCATGCATAGCTCCAAATACGAACCCTGTTAACCCCAGATGTTTGCGGTAGACGAACTTAGTATCGGCAAAGTTCCAGAAATAACAGATGCCACTTAGGGCAAATGAAAGTCCGATGAGAAATATGCCCACATCCCCTAAGGCTTTATTCATCGTATAGATATCATATCCTCCCCGACTCAAAGGAATATAGAAAAATGCTCCCGCAAGAAGAACTAAACCGAACAAATAAGAGCGTATCCACAACTTAGTTTCCGAAGGAATATCGATGGTGGTAAGAATTTTGAAATATTTTTCTTCCGCAGGCATAAAGTTCACTATACTATCATCACCAGGCGCAAGTCAAGAAAATAATTACCAATGCACTAAGCTTCCATCTGAGATATTATTTCAATTATCATTCCGCTTGGATCTGCGTATATTTCACACTGTGCATTACTACCACCAACTGCAAACATACCACTATGTGATTTTACATGACTATAACCATATACCGTACCTATTCCTGAAGAATATGTATAATCTGGCTTCCATGTACTAATAAATTCTTTTATTGATACGTATTTCCAATTTTCCTTATTTTTATATAGTTTCTCGCATGCGTCGTATCTTACTCTGTCTACTTTAGCTCTATAGTCTATATACAGATTATGACCAGCTATAGATAAAACGAAAAATATAAAAAATATAAGAATACTTTTTTTCTTCGAAGGTTTTACTATTTTGACAGTAATGAAGGTGAAAATAATTGAAAAGATGAAATAAGGGATAGAAATAATTAAAAAAAGCAGGGGAAATATGAGAAACTCAAGATACACAAGGTTATTTATGTTTATATGGAACATATATTCATACTTTAATCTTTTCCATTTCTTTTATCAATCCACTTAAAGAGCGATCGAACGATTATAATTCAATTACTATGATAATCTTTGCCTCACTTATAATCGTCATTCTATTTATCGCCATAATAATCTTTTCCTTTCCACAATTCTCCCCTATCCCCTACTTTCCCTCCAATGGAAAAGATATTCCTATGATTATCGAAGGATTAAATCTCACAAACAATCAAACGATTGTTGATCTGGGAGCCGGTGATGGAGTCGTTATCCTTAAGGCAGCGATTGAAGCGAAGGAAAAAAAACTAAACACACAATTTATTGCCCTTGAACTCAATCCCATTTTAATTCTTATTCTCCATCTGAGACGTTTCCTTCATCCTAATAGAAAGAACATTAAAATCAACTGGGGAGACATGTTCAAGATTGATTATCAACGTTTAACATTTGACGTTCCACGTTTAACGTTCTACCTTTATATTTCCCCCTGGTTTATTGAGAAAGTTGTTCAAAAAATTAGAAAAGAAGTTCCATCGGCAAGATTTGTCTCATACTACTATCCCATAAAGTCGTTGAAACATAAAGAAAAAAAAGTAACTGGAGTTCATTCTTTGTATTCGTATAAAATTTCTTGATAAAAATTGTAGTGGTGCGATTCATCGCACCTTGGTCTTCAAAGTCATTCTGGCTTGTCCAGAATCGTAGTTACTTCATTGACAACGATCCTGGATGCGTCCCGAAGTAACATCGGGACTTACCAGGATGACGAGAAGTTTAAAAAAAAGGAACGGTTAGAAACCGTTCCCTACAAAAAAAGTCACCGAAAAAAAACCTCATTCCATTTTAATGTTTTAATGGCGTAATGGAGTGGCTACTCAGAAGTTGAGAAGGGGTGTTGATGATATTCTTATTGTATTTCATAAGAAGTTCGGGGGTATTAAATCCCCAGGCAACGGAAATAATATCCAGACCTATTTTTCGGCACGCTTCTATATCTCGTACCTCATCACCCACGTATACCACTTCATCTTTCTTAAAATTATTCTTTTTTATAAGATTATTCAGAGATTTATCTTTGCCAAATATATTTTTTTCGGAGTGGATAAAATCAAAGATCATGAGATTATTTTTTATGAGGAATTTCTCGATGTTTTCTTTGGAATTTGAGCTCAAAATGCCCAAAATATATCCTCTCTTTTTAAGTTCATGGAGTACTTCCGACATGCCGGGAAATATTTTGACATCCGGCATATCTTTATTGAGAAGATCTTTTATTTTTTTGATAAAAAAAGGCAGTTTATAGAAAGGAACTTTGAGTTCCTTAATGAGTTCTTTAAGCGTCATCCCTCGCAAACGCTCAATATCTGTAGAAGAAAATGGCGCATACCCAAACTCATGGGCGTGTTCGTTGATAATACGCATAATGTGTGGCATCGTATCCGCAATCGTCCCGTCAAAGTCAAAAATTATCACCCGTTTATTCATATTATTTTCCTCGTCATTCTGGGGAGGAGTGAAACGACGACTCCAGAATCGGGATTTAATTAACAACGATCCTGGGCAAGCCAGGATGACATTCATTGTTACAAGTTACATGTTTCATGTTATATGATATTTCGTATAATGATACAATGTTGCCTCTCCTGATACAAACTGACCTTTCCATCACTGCCTTCATATTCAATACTATTCCTCGTAATCCTCTCTTTGACTCATTTTTTTCTTTTCTCTCCCTTCAGGGAATATCCGTCATTTTCTGGATACTGTTGATGGGTTATCTCATACTTAAAGAAGAAAAAAAAGAAAAAAAATTCATCCTGTATTTTCTTCTTATCATAGGCTTTTCTTACCTTTTTTCAGATTTTTTTTTGAAAAATATATTTCACAGAACACGTCCACTTTTTGATACGACTATTGCTCATCTTTATTACTGTCCGCGTGATTATTCTTTTCCTTCCACACACGCTCTTCTCGCTTTTACCGCCTGCGGCATACTCGACTATGTAGATAAAAAAAGAATGTGGATATATTATCTTGTCGCGAGCTTAATTGCTTTTTCACGGATATATCTAGGCTGTCATTATGTCCTGGATGTAATTGCAGGAGCAAGCATCGGTCTCTTTATCTCGTATATTTCTATCTATTTACTACTATCCCCTCTCCATTCTCCGCGTCGCAGGCCTCGATCGAAATAATGTTATTTTTGTCCTGTTTAATTGAGTATCTCGTATCCGTAGTTGTTCCCGTCAATGGATCATGGGACAGACCTCCTGCTATATATGTGTATATATAAGGCGCAAGATCCAGGCACGGGCCATGAATCTTGGAACACAGGGAGTCGTCATACACGCACGTCCCTATCTGTCTTTCTTTTCCGGCAATATCGGAAGGAAAAGAACCGCTCTGCGTTTTATACATATAAATTGCATTTAATATATTGGTAATATCCCTTTTCCTCTGTTCATTCCTTCTATCCCGTATAGCAACCTGTGGATCAAGCCCATAAAATAGAACCGCTCCTATCGCTATCGCTACGAGGAGAATTGAAAGAATATGTTCTAATTTAAATTTCATCTATTTATATTGGAAAAACGTCATTATTTAATTATATCTTCATATAAATCTTTCAACGTGGGATT
>JAUSJK010000084.1 GCA_030647255.1 bacterium | reverse complement strand
TTAAGAAAGGAATGCTTCTCAAAGGACTTCTCAAAAATAACAATCTTAATCCTCAGCTGACCATAGATAGTTTACTTATATTCATTAAGAAGCAGTTGAAGTGAATTCATTCAACATGTAACATGTAACTTGTAACATAAGATTTTCTCTTCGTAAGTAGATAAGTTAGAAAGAGGCGTTGATGTTACATGTTGTATGTTCAATGTTACAAGAAAAGGCTTCACTCTTATCGAAATTCTTGTCGTTATCGCCATCATCAGCGGATTATCGGCTGTTCTTTTGCCCAACTTTATGGGAGCGCGTGAAAGAGGCCGTGACTCACAGAGGAAAAATGACCTGAAACAAATCCAGAATGCTCTTGAACTGTACAAACAAGATGCTTCTCCTATTGCTTTTCCTACGACTCTTCCTTCCTCAGGCCTATGTTGGAGTTCAGGTGGCGCTGGTGCTAGCTGTCCTGCCGGCACAACGTACATCAATAAATTTCCGGGCGACCCGACACTTAAAAATCCAGATGCGTCAGTCAAAGGATATTATTTCAGTCCCATCAATACGAGTTTGACCTACACATTGTGTGCGTGTCTCGAAAATATAGCCGATTCCGATGGTTCTGCGGGTAACTGTGATGGTCTCGCTGACGGATCTTCATTATATAAATGTAGTCCCGGTAAAAAGTATGTTGTAACAGAACCATAAATTCGATAATATTAAAATATCTATGAAAAAAATATATTCAATTGGTTTTACACTTCTAGAACTGCTTGTTGTTATTGGAATTATCGGTGTTCTTTTAGGTCTTGGTTCTGTTTCATACTCAACGGGTCAGAAGAAAGCCCGGGACACAAGACGAAAGTCAGATCTTTCAGTACTCCAAAATACATTCGAGCAATATTACTCTGTGTGCGGTTTTACCTATCCTACTCCGACAGGTGGTTTAAATCCAGCTTCGGTTTCTATCTTTTGTCCCAACCCGACTACTGGTATCATGCCGACTCTCCCGGCCGATCCCCGATCAGGAGCAGCATATGTGCTTACGACGACTGGAACGACTTATTCGATCTGTGTTCCTACTCCAGTTAGTGGTGGAACGAAACCACTCGAAACTGAAACGGTTACTACATATTGTGTATCAAATCAGCAGTAATTTATGAAAAAAGGAACGTGGGGCTTTACATTTATAGAGATTATTGTCGTGACAACAATCATAGGCCTGCTTATGAGTGGCGCGGCTGTGTCTTACTCTGTGCTGACCAAAAATGCCCGAGATGCCAAAAGAAAAACTGATCTGGAAACGATGAGGTCTTCTCTTGAGTTATATAAAAGTACGTATGGTGTGTACCCGATATTTTATTTCAATGGTCTTACAAGGGGTTGGAGTACATTTGATAATACAGAATCTCAATTTAAAACATTTATGAGTAATACATTTCCCCAAGATCCTAAACCTCCTACCACATGTATAGGTTATCTTTACACTATACAGGATGCAGGCCAGAAGAGCTATACGATCTATACCGTGCTTGAGAATACGGATGGAGTTGATGCGACCCAAGCTAAACCACAGCCAAAATCAGAACCCGGTCCGGGGACAAATACGGCTAACAAAACTCTGTCAATAAATGCAGGATCAGGCGTTATGTGTCAGGGTACAACATTTAATTATTGGATCAATAGTCCATGAAATCATCCTTCGGATTTACTTTCATAGAGCTCATTATCGTCATGGTCATTATAGGAATATTTGCCGGTGTGGCAATTCCTAACTACGGTAATTTTGTTTCTCAAAATCAACTTGATAAAGAAACAAAAAAAGTATTGGAGATACTTGATATAGCCAGAAAAAAGGCAGTTTCCGCAGAAAAGACAGACAAGTGTTCGGGAGAGGTTCTTGGGTATAAGGTAAATCAATATTCCGCTACACAACTGCAAATTAAAATATTCTGCTCGTCATATTCTGATCCGACTTATGACCATATCGTCGATACGTACACGTTAGGAAATAACGGTGTTAGTGTCTCTTCTTTTAATGTAGGGTCTCCTTTGCGATCAATAGATTATGTGGTGTTTAAGCGATTGACGGAGGGAATAAGTATCCCCAACCCTGCCGGTGGTAATGACGTTCTACTTTCTTCCGAAACGGTTACTATTACGATAAAAAGTGTCAATTTGAGTACTGAAAACTGCGTTCCGATCACTATCTCTCCCGCCGGGCTTATTGAAGAAGGTGTTAAGATAACATGCTGAATATGCTTTAGCTACTCTTCATTAAAATTTATTGGTATAACTAATGTATGTCCAAATCCGCATTCTCTCTCATTGAGGTGCTCGTATTTACTTCTATTTTGAGCATATTCTTTGTTGCCGCCGCCACTGTTACCACTGTTTCATTGAGAAATCTCAAGATTTCGGAAAGAAAAATTATTGCCACGCGTTATATGGAAGATGTGGCGAGCTGGCTTCGGGCGCAAAAAGAGTCCGACTGGAATACATTTGCTGAAAAA
>JAUSJK010000002.1 GCA_030647255.1 bacterium | reverse complement strand
AAGAAACCCGCTGCACCGGTGATAAGAATACGCATGAAGGTATTATATGTGTTACAATCTGAAAATGCAAAAAGATAAAGTACTCCGAGTCGGATTTGATTTGGACGGAGTTCTCCTCTACAATCCCGCCCGAATTTTACGTCCTTTCGCTCAATTTCTCAGGCCGTTTATCTTTCGGAAAAAAAGCAGAAAATTTTACTTTCCCAATACCAGGATTGAAAAAATAGTCTGGAGATTGTTACATAAGTCAAGCATGTGGATTGCCCCCGGAATGAAAGATATTTTGGAGTTGGCCAAGGAAAAAAAAATTGAAGCATATATCATTACTGCCCGTTATGACTTTCTAAAACATGACTTTGAGGGATGGGTAAAAAAAATAGACGGCAGTAAACTATTTACAGGACACCACTACAACATAACGAATCAGCAACCTCATCTATATAAAGAACATATGATAGAAAAGCTTGATCTTGATATATTTGTCGAAGATAACTGGGGCATTGTCCAGCATCTTTCAAAACAATTCAAAACTAAAGTAAAAGTATTCTGGATCTATAATATTTTCGATAAAAATATAAACTACACATACAAATTTCCTACGCTAAAGAATGTAGCAGAGTGGCTGAAGAAAAACACTTAATTTCTTTTTTTACGCAGCACATCCTGCAGTGTGTGAGTCAGGTCTCTTCCTTCTTTCTTGATGACTACCATCTTCCCGCTTTTGGGAATGAGAGATAAGACAATTTTAAACAGTCCTCCCTGCTTCTCTTCTTTGACAAACAGTTTCGCTTTGGACAAATTGGGTATTTTTTTTATCCACAAATAAAAATGATCAAAAAAGCCGCCAATTATTTGGCGGCTTCTGAGTGATAGATTCTTACTCATCACCTCTATCTCCTCTCCTTTTTCTTTACGAATAAGGAGTTTGAGCAGATCTTTTGTAGTAACGATGCCGATCGGATGTTTTTCCCGATCGACAATGACGACGCTACCGATCTTTTTCTCAAGAATCAGTTTGAGCGCATCAAACACCGTATATGTGTCGTCAAGAGTAAGTACGTACGTTTTGGCAAAATTCTTCACCTTCATATAGCCGAAATTGGTTTTGGCTGCGTCTCTTTCTCCTCTATGAGGTGAAGTTTTAGGAGCAATAAGATATGAAATGAGATCATAATAACTCAATACTCCTTTAAGTTTTTTATCCTTGCCCACGACAACTAACTTAGAAATTTTGGTTTTTTTGAATAAATTTATCGCGTGAGTTACCGCGTCATTTTCATCTATAGTAATGACTCCTTGTTTTCTTTGGGCCAACATCTCTCCGATTCGCATATTAAAGAAAGGGAATTTCCTCAGCTCTGATAAAAGTCTGCGGGCGGAAATAATACCCATAAACTTATCTTGATCGTCAAATACGGGCAGATAATGCACTTTTGACTCTATAAACAGTTGTGCCACTTTGGAAGTGGAAAATTGAAGTTTGATATGGGGCGCATGAAAAAGACAGTGTTCTACTTTGGCATTCCCCGGGTAGGACGTCTTTATGAGACTGTAATAAGGATTTATGACTCCCTTAAACTTATTTTCTTCGTCAAACGCAAAGGCGGCATCGTGGGACGTGGAAAGACGCGCTAACGCATGAGAGAGCGTGTCCGTGGGCGAGATGCGTATGATATTATTGGTTTTTACTATATCTCTGAGTTTAGTCATACATCCTTGTATGGACTACAAATAGTCTGCCCCGTTGCTATACATACATATTACTCCTTAAAACTGACTTGTCAACCCCCAAATATTGTATAATATACTCCACTATGCAACCGACTGAAAAGGATTTTAAACTGGCAAAGATATTTATCCATCACTCTCTTCAACTAAAGCCAAAAGAGAAGCTCTTGATTACTACATCAGACTCGGGTGCATTTCCTTTGGTCAAAGCCAGTTTTATCGAAGCGCTCAAAGTAGGCGCATTTCCCATCATAGACACCCAGATTGATATGCTGATCAACCGTTCTTTTATGAGTGGCTTTCAATACCAGTTCTACAAACACGCCAACGACTGGCAACTTCACCATGTGCCCCATGAGCTCATGGAAGGCAAAGTCAACTGGGCCGATGCGTACCTTAGAATCTACTCAATAGACAACACAAAGGAACTAACACAGATTCCTTCAGAAAAAATACTATTGAGAAATAAACTAATGCGACCATATCTCGACAAGATCGTTGACTCAGACCGCTGGCTTCTCACCTACTACCCGACTCCCGCCATGGCACAGGAGGCCGGTATGTCATTTGATGCGCTCGTTGATTTTTACTATAACGCTTGTATAGTCGACTATACAAAAATGGAACAGGACTTAAAAAAACTGGAAACAGTTTTAGATAAAGGAAAACAAGTACACATCGTAGGAGACAAGACAGATCTGACGTTTTCCATCGAAGGAAGACTGGCAAAGGCGGCCTATGGAGAACGAAATATTCCTGATGGTGAAGTATTTTTAGCACCTGTTCATACGACTGTCGAAGGACATGTCTATTTTGAGTTTCCTTCTCAAGCATATGGAACAGAGGTCGAAGGAATTTATCTGGAGTTTAAAAAGGGAAAGATCGTAAAGGCAGTAGCTGAAAAAGGGCAAAAAGCACTGGAGAAGATCATCAAGACAGATGAGGGGTCACACTACTTAGGGGAGCTGGGAGTCGGCGCCAACTACAATATTCAAAACGGTATGAACAACACATTGTTTGATGAGAAAATCGGCGGCACCGTACACTTGGCCGTCGGTCATTGCTACAGAGAAAAACGAGGAGGATCTCTCGAAGGAAACACCAAGTCGGCTATTCACTGGGATATTGTCAAAGATATGAGAAAGAAGGGTTCTGTACTAATGATAGATGGAAAAGCGATTATGAAAGAGGGGAAGTTTTTGATTTAACGTATTATTATTTTATGAGTCTTACAAGTGCTGGTCGTACTGGATTTCCTTGTTTCGTTATAAAGCACGCTGTCATAATCTCTACTAACGGTCCTCTTACTAGTCCTCCACTACCCTGCCATTCTAAAGCATGAGCTTGAGGTAAGATATGCCTTTTATCATTAAAGTACTGAACCATTCCTGGATATGCATCAACAATTAGCCCTTTCTTTGCTAGGATTGTTTCTGCACGTTTTCGAGCTCTAATTCCCAGGAGAATACGCTCTTCATCTTTTTCTTCCTGTCCTATGAGTATATCTATAAATCCTTGTCGTAATAAACTGTCAGCATATCCAAATAGCTGACGTTGCAATCTTATATCCTCTTCCGTAAGTATGACTACGGCCTCATTTGATATTTTAGAAAAATCCGCATTTAATGATTCGCTCATATGGAGAACAGATTATAGCATATTATCAAAAAAAAGAGGTTTTAATTTAACTATATTAGAAGAAAAATTCTCCTCTTTAAAAATTGTAGTGGTGCGATTCATCGCACCTTCATGTTCAATATGGGACGCAGATCTGCGTCCCCTACAACATATATATTTGTAGTGACAGGTCGCGACCTGTCACTACTACGTTTAAAAAAGGAACGGTTGAAAACCGTTCCCTACAAAAAATCTGCGAAATCTGTTAGGAATCTGCGGAGATCTGTGTTTTTACTGACTCCGCTTCTTCTCTGGCTTTTTGTGCAAAATCTTCTTTATCTGAAGCGTATAAGATGCTACGAGACATGTTGATGATGAGGCCTCTTTTTTCTATTGTTAGTCCTATCTCAAGTATAGTTTTCAAATCTCCACCCTGCTTTCCTACACCCGGCACTAATATATCCATATCCCCAACTATGCTTCTTATTTTTTTAAGCTCTTCCGGATATGTTGCGCCCACGACTAAGAAGCAGTTTCCATTTTCATTCCACTCTCCCACTGCTTTTTCCGCCACAATCTCATACAATAGTTTCCCGTTGACAGGAAGGCCTTGGAGCTCATTTGAACCGGGATTTGAAGTTTTACAGAGTATAAAAATACCTTTATCTTTTCTTTTGAAAAAAGCTTCGAGCGCTTCTTTGCCTTGGTAGGGCTGGACTGTCACTGCATCTACCTGAAGATATTCAAACGCAAACTGGGCGTATTTTTCATTTGTATTGCCTATATCTCCCCTTTTAAAATCCAAAAGAACTGGAATCTGAGGATATGTTTCTTTTAAATAATCGCACGTCATCTTGAGTTGCCTTATACCCCACTCCCCTTCCGCTTCATAGAATGCAGAGTTGGGTTTATATGTACAGACAAGATCATGTGTGGCGTCAATGATCGCTTTATTGAACTCAAAAAAAGAGTTTTCTTTTTGCTTTATGTGAGCCGGAATTTTATCCATATCCGGATCCAATCCGACACATAAAAGAGAGTGGGAGGCGTTAACTTGTGTATGTAGTTTATCCTTGAAGTTCATGTTTCAAATAGTATACTGCACCCATTTGAAATTACCAAGATGTTTTGTTAGTATAGACTCAATGCTAAAAACTCCATTTTATGATCCAACAATTTCATACGAAGAAAATTATGAAAAAGGTCCTTTCGGTTCATTTGCCAATTCTACTGTCTTTGCTCAAAAAGGTACTCCCTCTCATAATTTTCTAGGGCATAAAGTGTATTTTCCTTTTGGTATACCCGCAGGACCTATTATAAATAGCAACTTTGCCAAGGCCGCTTTTAATAAAGGATTTGATATTATCGTTTATAAAACTGTGAGAACAGATTCATTTCCTTGTCATCCTTTTCCCAACGTACTCGCGGTCCATATCAACGGTGATTTAACCAAAGATAGAGCATCCAAAAAACTAGTTGCAGACTCAGATTACACCGAACCACTCTCTATTACGAATTCTTTTGGAGTGCCATCAAAGGACCCTGCGACATGGCAGGAAGATGCTAAAAAGGCTATCGCATCAGCCAGAAAAGGACAGGTGCTCGTACTAAGTTTTATGGGAACAGTCAAACCAAATCAGACTCAAGAAAAATTTATAGAAGACTACGTTTTGGCTGCAAAACTTTCATATGAAACAGGAGCTAAGATACTCGAAGTCAACCTATCATGTCCTAATATCGGGAATGAAGGACTCGTATGCTATAACGTAGATGTGACCCGGAAAGTAATTGCAAATATCAGAAAAGTAATCAACAACACTCCTCTCGTCTTGAAAATAGGTTATTTTGAAGACGATACTCAACTGACTAAAATAGCCAAAATTGCCAATGAATATGCAGATGGTATCGCCGCTATCAACACCATCCAGGCGGAAATTGTTGACACTAAAGGAAACCAGGCGCTTCCTGGTAAAAATAGAGTGCGAAGTGGCGTCTGCGGGACATCGATTAAATGGGCGGGACTTACCATGGTAAAACGACTTAAACATATCAAAGAAAAAAATAATTATTCTTTCAAAATTATCGGTGTTGGCGGAGTGATGAAAAAAGAAGACTATTTTGAGTATATGAATGAGGGTGCAGATGCTGTTATGAGTGCAACTGGTGCTATGTGGGATCCGCTTTTTGCTCAAGAAATCAAAAAATCTTTATAAACTTTTTCGAGTCTTTAACGAATTAAGATTCTCCTGTAATTGCGTATCAGACAAAATTCCTTCTTGATGGAGTAACTTAAATACTTCACTAAGGCGAACTACAGAGTGCAAACGATATCCTTTGGCTTCAAGTTCTTCTCTTCCTCCTTGTTCCCTATCGATATAGACGACAATATCTTTTATTTTTAAACCTTCACTCTCCAAGGGTTTGAGTACTTCAATTTTAGAAAGTCCTGTGGTAATCACATCATCTATTAAGACTACTTTATCTCCTTTTTTATATTCTCCTTCAATCAATTTTTTTGTTCCGTAGTTTTTCGCTTCTTTTCTGGTATACATCCAAGGTTTGTGATTATGAAACCCAACCGCTGCAATGATGGGTAAGGCCGCATAGGGTATCCCCGCCATTCGGTCAAATGATAATTTCTTAAGAAGTGGCACGTAAGACTTTCCTACTTCGCTTAAAACTTTAGGGTAAGAGACAAGTACGCGCAGATCAACGTAATTAGGTGAAACGATCCCCGACTTAAATGTAAACTTTCCAAATTTAATCGCACCAATTTTATAAAGAGACATTACGAGTTCTTTTTTTGTCATACAAAATATTAATTTATAATACTTTCCCGAATCCAGGCTTTACAAGTACCTTTCCATCTTCGTATACTTTCTTTCCTCTGAGAACTACTCGCTTCACTCGCCCTTTGACCTTCCATCCTTCAAAAGGTGTCCATCCACACTTAGTTTTTAAATCTTTTCCTCTTATTATATATTCCATCATGTCTACTTCTATATATGTGTTTTTATCTTGTCTCAATCCTAGTATATGAGCTTGGTTAGTATAACAAAGTTCAATGATCCGATCGATAGATAGTTTTTTCTCATCGGCAGCTTTCAAAAGAAGAGGTAAAGTTGTCTCAAGTCCGGGTACTCCATGTGGTGGGTGATCAGAATTTTTTTCATCTAACGTATGCGGAGCATGATCCGATTCTATAACATCAACATATTTTAAATTTTTCCATAAAAATTGTCTATCTTTTTCTGATTTAAGCTCGGGCTTCATTCTTCCAAAAGCACCAAGCAGAGATACGTCTTTCTCTGTCAGGAAAAGGTGATGAGGACAAACCCCGCAGGTCACAGGAAGATTGTCCTTCTTCGCTTGTATCACTGCCACAAGTTCTGCTTTACTCGACAGATGACAAAAATGAGATCGTTTTCCTGTTCTTCTTACTTCATTCATAACTCTGTCAATGATATTTTCCTCAGAATGAAGCAAAATAAGCGAATCATTTGGCCAGTTATCATATATTTTTTTAAGGGCTATTTCATCGATAATATATCCACCTGTTGTTTGATTAAGGTAAAGTTTGAGACCGTAGACTTTATTTTTTATTTTTTTAAATTCGTCTATATTTTCTCCGAGGGAACCAAAATAAAATCCCACATCGCAGACTATTTTTTTCTTTGCATCTTCTTTTTTTTCTTCTAATCTTTCACTTGTCGTTATGGGAAGTTTGTTATTTGGCATATCAAATACTGTGGTAAATCCTCCAGCCAGAGCGGCCGATGTACCCGTATAAAAATCTTCTTTCTCTGTTTGCCCCGGATCACGAAGATGAACGTGCATATCGACAAGTCCGGGAAGTTTAATTGTGGACATAGCTTATTTATACTCCTTCCATGATTTAATCTGTAAATCATCTAAAGAATACATAGACAATGCTTTCACGAACAATCGAGCGCCGTTGAGATCCGTGAACAACGGGATGTTTTTATCGACGGCGGCTCGGCGGATAAGATATCCCGCCGTAACGGCCTCAGGATGATGGATACCTTTCTCGTCGTATGCTTCGCGAAGATTAATGACGACGGCGACCTGTTTGGAGTTGATCAGATCCAACACAGTCGGCGTCTTTTTTTCATCGACTTTATGGACGGAGATATTTTCTACTCCGTGAGCAATTAAAAATTCGGATGTTTTTTTCGTCGCGTACAATGTGTAACCCATCTCGATCAATGTACGGGCTGAGTCGATAAATCTTTCCTTATTAAGCATTCCTCCCAAGGATAAAAGTACAGATTTTTTATCTAATTTCATTCCTGTAGAATATAGTGCTTTTAAATACGCCTCTTCTTCTATCTCGCCAAAACAAGCGACCTCTCCAGTTGAGGCCATCTCAACTCTAAGTATAGGATCTGCTCCTTCAAGTCGGGCAAAAGAAAACTGCGCCACTTTGACGAGCGCATACCGAGGATATTCAAGTGTTACTTTTGTACCTTTTCCAAAAAAGGCATCGACTATTTTCTCTGCAAAATTGATCCCTGTCACTTTGGAAATAAACGGAAACGTGCGGGAAGCCCGTAAGTTGACTTCAATAACCTGGACGCTGTTTTCCTTGGCAACAAACTGAATGTTAAAAGGACCTGTGATATGGAGCGCTTTGGCGATGACATAGCCTATTTCCTTGACCCTTCTTTCTGTCTGTAAATACATCTTCTGTGGAGGATAGACAACGCTTGCATCTCCCGAATGCACTCCCGCATTTTCTATATGTTCGGAAATCGCATACACCTGCACCTCGCCTTTTTCTGCTACGCCGTCAAACTCTATTTCTTTGGCTTCAGGGATAAATTTAGAAACAATCACAGGGTGTTCTCGGCCAATATCCGTTGCTTTTTGAATAAATCGGCGGAGTTCTTCTTCATGAAAACATACATTCATAGCGCTTCCAGACAAGACGTATGAGGGACGAATAAGTACAGGGTATCCGACGTTAGACGCAAAGTCAATCGCTTTTTCAATCGTCGTAAACGCATTCCACGGCGGCTGAGACACCCCGATTGTATCCAAAAGTTCAGAAAACTTGCTTCTGTCTTCGGCCCGATCGATATCTGCCGCTTTTGTCCCTAACAATGGAATGCCATAACGAGCGATTTTCTGAGCCACATTGTTGGGAGTTTGTCCGCCGACGGAAACTACAGCCCCATACGATTGTTCAAAGTCATACACATCCGCAATCCTTTCGAATGTTAACTCCTCAAAGTAAAGTCTGTCTGAGATATCATAATCAGTCGAAACTGTTTCGGGGTTGCAGTTGATGATGATGGATTTTTTCTTGTGTTTTTTGAGAGCCAGAGCCGTATTGACGCACGTCCAGTCAAACTCAACAGATGAACCAATCCGATATGGACCCGACCCGAGAACCATAACTCCTTTTTTTTCCAACGGTGTAACGTCGTGATGAAATCCGTGATATGTGGTGTAGAGATAATTTGTTTTGGCCGGAAACTCTCCAGCAAGCGTATCTATCTGAAAAACTGAGGGAGTTACTTTATATTTTTTCCTTAGATCTCTTATTTCCATTTCGGATTTTCCGATAATCTTCCCTATATTTTTATCCGAAAACCCAAGTTGTTTGAGCTCAAGTAGTTCTTCTTTTTTTAAAACGTTTAACGTTCCACGTTTAACGTTTAACTTTTTCTCGGTGTCTACAATATGTTTGACTCTGTGCAAAAACCACGGATCGATGCCTGTCAGTTTATACACCTCTTCTACTGACATATCTCTTTTGAATGCTTCGGAGATGGCAAAAAGTCTTTTGGGAGTCGGAATAGTAATATATTTCAAGAAGGCTTCTTTGTCTTTAGGAAAATTATTTTCTATCACTCCTTGTACTCCTATATCGAGCATTCTGACTGCTTTTTGTAGCGCTTCCTCAAATGAGCGACCGATAGCCATCAC
>JAUSJK010000009.1 GCA_030647255.1 bacterium | reverse complement strand
CAGCTGTCGATGTTGTCGATCTATTTTTCACCACCTCGGAAAGAAGCACACTTCCTATGACATATATGCCCGCCGCCAATATGATAGCGATCGTCGCAAACTCACCTTTTTTTAAATTTAATTTACCCATAAAATAAAATCCGTCATTCTGGGGATCCCGAGGTTTGTCGTCGGGAGACTCCAGAATCGTTGTCAATGAATCAACTACGATCCTGGATGCGTCCCGAAGTAACATCGGGACTTACCAGGATGACATTCTAATAATTCAGTATAAAGTAGCTCGTAGTTAGTAGCAAGTAGTTAGGAGTTAGGAAAATTTCTAAGTACTCTAATTGATCTAGGGTATCAAGATTATCAGAATAACAGATGAAGAATATCAGATAATCTGATCATCAGATATTCTTTATCTTGATTTTCTTGATACTCTGATATTCTTTATTTAGGTCAATTAGAAATTAGAATAATTAGACATTCTAGATTTTACGCTGTCTTCAGGGTGTCCAAAAAGTCGCTGTTGTTTTTGGTCTTAAGGAGCTTGTCGATGAGAGCCATCAACCGTTCCTCAGGTGTCAAAAGTGACAACATACGGTGAAGCGTATTGATTTTATTGATTTTTGACTTTTCAAACAAAAGCTCTTCATGACGTGTTCCTGATTTTTCCACATCGATAGCCGGAAAAATCCGTTTCTCCGCAAATTTACGATCGAGGTGTACTTCCATGTTCCCCGTACCCTTGAATTCTTCGTAAATAAGATCGTCCATACGTGACTCAGTTCCGACAAGCGCTGTACCGATGATCGTGAGACTTCCCCCTTCTTCACAGTTACGGGCCGCTCCCAAAAATTTCTTGGCCGGATAGAGCGCCGAAGGATCGAATCCTCCCGAAAGAGTTCTCCCCGATCCTGTGACAGATAGATTAAATGCTCTAGCAAGACGCGTCACGGAATCTAAAAGAATAATCACGTCTTTCCCCATCTCAACCAATCTTTTAGCTCTTTCCAGAGCCAAATTGGCTACTTTTGCCTGTTGGCGAGGTGACTCATCAAAGTGAGAGGCCGCCGCTTCTCCTTGTATAAACCGTTTTATCTCCGTTACTTCCTCGGGTCTCTCTCCTATAAGAATCGCCATCAGGTGAGCCTCGGGATAGTTGACAGCCATCGATTGAGCCATATCTTTCAGAAATGTTGTTTTGCCTGCTTTCGGTTGAGAGACGATCAAAGCTCTCTGACCGAATCCAATCGGAGCAATCAAGTCGAGAATGCGGGTAGACAAAATCTCTTTGTCCGTCTCAAGTTTAATCTGTTTATTCGGATGCAGAGACGTCAGCTGATCAAACTGTCTTCTTTGGCGGCTTTGCTCTTCGGTCATCTCAACGCCGTTGATCTTTTTAATAAGCAGAAGGCTGTGAAAACGTTCGCCTTCTTTGGGAGGCCGAGCGAGTCCTTCGACTTCGTCCCCTCTTCTCAGCCAAAATCGTCTGATCTGAGAGGTGGACACATAGATATCTTTATCAGCATTGATGACATAGTCTTGTCTCAAAAAACCGTACCCGCCGAAGGTCACATCAAGTATTCCTTTGGCCGTATAACTCATCTTGAGGTCTTCTTTCAGTTTTGACCCTCTTTCCTCTTGTTGAGGAGGAACCATTTCTTCACGGGGAATTTCTTTTACAGGAACAATCGGTTTTTCTTCGTAGGTTTCTAACAGAGAGCCGACATCGAGAGCCTCGTCGGGAGTTTTTTTAGGTGGCATAGAAGTGAGGATTGAATATATAAATAATAAAAAGGAAACCGCATTTGTTCTTCATCTGATAAATATCCTTATTGGGTGATTTCAACAATAACGCACGAAGAGTCAAAAGTATTGTTCATAGTATACAACATAAGAAAGAAATATACAAGAAGATCCTCCCCAAGAGGCTTTAAGGAAACTTTTTCCCTTAAAAATATGGGAAGAACCGTCTCTTAATCCTAAGATTAAAAGAACAAGTTCTCATTTCTTTCCCGAAACCGGGAAAGTGTTACCCTTGTTTAAGTTAAGATATAGAGAAAAAGTTAGCGATTTAAAGTGCCTGATAAGGAGGACCAGATATAAGTATACTCAAATCCATTTTCATTTGTCAACTGGATACAAGTGAAACATACAACATAGAACATGTAACAAGGTGACGTAGAGTTAGAATATCAAGATAATCAGAAAATCAGATAAAGACTACCTGCCTGCCGGCAGGCAGGTAAGTCCTTCGGCGTTGCTCAGGACGCATCCAGGATCGTTGTTAATTTAATTGACTACGATTCTGGAGTCGTCACTTCGCTCCTCCCCAGAATGACGGGATGCTTTCTAACTTTTCACTTTTCATTTTTAACTTTTAACTTACTTTGCTATACTGATTTCCATGGCAATAATTCAGGCAGATTCGTTTGAAATAGAAGTGGGCAAATTTTTTTCTAAATTACCTATTCTTCCCAGTTCGTTTCTGGAAAAAGCTATTTTCTTTGCTCCTTTCATAGCGATCACTGCCGGAATAGGCACTATCCTAACGAGCGGGATTTTATCTTTATTCAGGTTAAGCTCCCTTCCCATATTCCTGAACAATAAAGTATTTGGCGTCAACTACTATCTCTATATCGCCTCGAGTATCGTCATCGGCGTATCTTTTCTTCTCGCATTCTCTCCTTTATCTGTCCGTTCTTTGAAAGGATGGCGTATGGTCCTATATACTACTCTTCTTTCGTTCATCCAGTCGATGTTTTTTTTGTCGTTGGGTAACTCTGTCGATATCTTAGGAAATATTGTCGTCATGCTCGTAGGCTTATATGTTCTGTTTCAGATACGAGGATATTATAGATAAACAATATCAAATATTAAATATCAAAAATCAAAACTACAGATCAAAAATATAAAAAATTATCGGAAGGAACAGATGTCGAGAAGAAGGGGTTCCCGACAGCGCGGAGATCTGGCGATATTCGCCGCCAGTCGAGCACTGGCGGGAAGGAAACTCTGACAGAATCTGGGGAAGATTCGATATTTCTATTTTTATGTTTAATATAGCCTAACTTATACTATGCGTATCTTCTCCAAAAAAATATTCTTTAGCCTCGTTGCCGGACTCGTTTTATTTCTATCCGCTTCTTCTCCCTCCTATGCCGTCTACAACCCTACCACTCCAATAGGATCCCAACAGGTTGCCAATGAAATCATTGTCAAATTCAAGCCCTCCCAAACTCCCGACGAGATACGCCAAAAAGCGGAAGACTTACAAAATCAAAAAGGTGTCGGAGTCATTGGGGCTTTCCAATACTATTTTTATACCTTTTCCAAAAAAGCCAAAAATGAGGCAACTCCCCAGGAGACTCTCTCGGCGCTTGACCAGATCGAAAAAATATACGGAGTCACCCGCTACGAACAATTCTATAAACCGTCTGCATCGCCCCCTTCTTCAACTACGCTTGGCGCAGAAGATACGCGGGACGAATCAAATATCAAGATAGTAAAGACAGATGGAAACAAACCGCTTGAAGAGGTAGTCAATTCCTATAAGTCATTACCCGAGGTCGAGTTTGCGATGACCAACTCCATATTTACTATTCAAGATGTTCCCGATGATCCATCATACGCCGATATGTGGGCGCTAAAAAAAATGCAGATGGAGAAAGCGTGGACTTTGAACAAAGGATCAAACGACGTCACCGTAGCTATCATCGATACGGGAGCCGACTATAATCACCCCGATCTCAAAAACAGACTTCTTCCCGGATATGACGCCTCCATTGGAGTTAATGAAGGTCAAGATCTCAATGGTCACGGTACTCACACTGCCGGTACAATTGGCGCGATTACAAATAATAAAGTCGGTATTTCCGGCATCACCTGGAATACAAAAATACTGCCTATTCGAGCGCTCGACTCCGTTGGCGCCGGAAGTCTTGACACGATCGCCAATGGCATTTCATACGCCACAAGCAAGGCAGACGAACTTCATATAAAAGTCATCAGTATGAGCTTGGGTGGTTGCCGTTATGGAGAAGTAGTCGACGGTCAAGGAAGTTTTGTAAGATGTCACAATCCCACTGAAGGTGAAGATACGTGTGAAAAAATCTTGAATGTTAAAATCCAGGCAGCTATCGCTAAAAAAATCACAATCGTAGTTGCCGCAGGCAATGCGAGTCGCGATGCAAACCTAGACGCTCCCGCCAGCTGTCCGGGCGTTGTTACAGTCGGAGCTACGGATCAAAATGATAACCAAGCCTCATTTTCAAATTTTGGTTCTCCCGTGACATTAGCTGCGCCAGGCGTCGGTATTCTTTCAACCATGTGGTCACAATCATCTCAGCTCAATCATCTGCCTAGTCAATGCTTCGGACAGTCATACTGTCCGATGAATGGTACATCCATGGCTACTCCCCATGTTGCAGGCGTAGTTGCCCTCATGTATGCGGTGAATCCGAACCTCACTCCTGATCGAGTAAAACAAATATTTAGCCTTCCTACAACTTCGGCTGAATCAGGCCGAGATCCCGGACCTACCGCTCTTGGCGGAGGAAGACTCAACGCGGAAAAAGCTCTCAAAGCCGCTGCAATGGGAACTGAAACTCCCACCGCTACTTTGACACCCACCCCTTCGACTACGCTCAGTGCAAGTCCTTCAACTCCGCCCAATACGAGTCCTACTTCCACTCCTAGTCCTACACCGACACCTGTACCTCTCTATTCTTGTACTCCTCGCACGTTACCTCTGCAAACAGTTCCTGCCGACTGCGCGTGCGCTCAAGGATCATGCAATTCACAGTGTACGTTTTATGAAGAAAAATCAGCCGCAGAACAGGTTACCTCTGAGATCGTTCTGGGAGTTTCGACAAGGTATTTAAGTCAGATTTCATTATGTCCGATAGGCAGTACATGTCTACAAGGATCCGTCTGTCAACCGTTTACTCGAATGATCCCCAATAAATCATGCGGGCTCGGGTTGGTTTGTTGCTCTGACGTGGAACCAACGGCCACGCCCATTTTTCAAGGTATACCCACCGCTACTCCCACAATTCCGAAAATATCTCCTCTTCCTACTGGTACCATTTCACCTTCGCCTACAGTTCCTGCTGCCAAAACTATTGCCTGTAAAGATGCGCAAGGCGCCGACCAGAATTCTTACTGCAGGCGACCCTTAAGAACCGCCGGCGATGTCAATGGTGATGGGAAAGTAGACATGCTCGATTATTTCTACTTTCGTCGGGTAGAACTTGCAGCGGCAGTAAAATCAGACATCAACGCCGATATCAATGGAGATGGGAAAGTAGACTCGACTGACAAGCAAATACTTATAGGAACGTTAAATAAAGCCTGCTATTAAGACCAGTGAAAAGTTCAAAATGAAAAATTAAAAATTTTATATAAGAAAAAACAGCGAGCAGGTGTCAGAGTGGAAGGGCTCCCGACACGCGCGGAGATCTGGCGATATTCGCCGCCAGTCGAGCACTGGCGGGAAGGAGAACTCTGACGGAATCTGGAGAAAGAGTTTAAGTAGAACTTCACGATTTGTGCTATGCTGAATAACATGAAGAAAGGGAATGCACCGTATATATTTCTAGGTCTCCTTTGCGTCATCATCGTCTTTGTCGGAGGAATAAGGTACGGGACGAAAGTAGAACAGGCGAACAAAACCATCCATTACCTTCTCAGTCTCACGCCTACTAAATCAATTTCTCGCCCTCCCGAAGCCCCAATCACCTATACTTTATTTACTCATAACGGATGCAGACTAGGATTTACCTACCCATCTACTCTTATGAAAACAAAAGAATCTTCCTCTTCAGCGGAATTTATAGAGAAGGGGAGTGAGGCACTTTTATTTTCTTGTGAAAAAGATATTTCTTTAGAAAAAATATTGGACATAGAAAAATCAGCTACGGCGTCGTTTATCTTTAAGGATAAAGAGCTCAAAGGATATACAATAATTCCCGCAACTTCTTCGTCAACGCTTGCCTTTTCTCTTCGTAATCCAATCACAGGCAGGGTAGTCGTGTTTAAAGTAGACCATAATCTCATTCCCCTTCTTGACAGCACGCTGGAGTTTAAATAGAAGAACACGGATTTACGCGGATTATGAGCAGATTACGCAGATCTTTGTAGGGAACGGTTTGTAACCGTTCCTTTTCGTCATCCTGGCCTGCCTGCCGGCAGGCAGGTAAGTCCTTCTGCTTTGCTCAGGACGCATCCCGCCGGGCAGAGCCCTCTGGGCGGCGCCAGGATCGTTGTTAAATAACATTAACTACGATTCTGGACAAGCCAGAATGACACATAATAGTGTGTTAAAATTCTCCTATGAAACTTAAAGTTGCATACTTCGGTACTCCCGATTTCTCTGCTCAATTCCTGGAAAAACTTCTCACGGACACCTCTTTACCCATCGAAGTCAAACTAGTCGTCACTCAGCCGGACAAGCCTGTAGGGAGAAAACAAGTTCTCACTTCCTCTCCCGTCAAACAAATGGCAAAGAAATATAACATACAATGTGTCGAAGGAATGGTACATGTTACAAGTTTCATGTTACAGGAGCTCGATTTTAGCCTCCTCTATGCATATGGTGAAATCATACCTTTAGAACTTCTTAGAGCCCCAAAGTATGGGTTCATCAATATCCACCCTTCCCTCCTCCCCTATTATCGCGGCCCCTCCCCTACCGCCTACCCCATTTTTTTAGGTGAAAAAATAACCGGAATTTCTATCATGAAAATGGATGAAAAAATCGATCATGGGGGAGTCATTGCGCAGGAAAAACTGGAAATTCCAGAAACCATAAAACGATCAGATTTGGAACTTCAACTCACGGATTTGAGTTTTGAAGTATTTAAAAACCTCCTCCGTCATTCTGGTAAGCCTGAGGAGACCGAAGGCGCATCCAGAATCGTAGTTAATTCATTAACAACGATTCCGGAGTCATCTCGCCTTGCGAGATTCCCCAGAATGACGTTGACACCTCAAGATCATAGTAAAGCAACCTATACACGCATGCTGACAAAAAAAGACGGGTTTCTCCCCTTCTCAACAATCCGAAAAGCGATGAATAATGAGCTACTTACGGATGAAGAAATTCCCCAGATAATTACTGACTATTTTCGTAAAAATCCAAATATCAAATTACAAATATCAAACCAAATCCAAAATTCAAATGGGGAAAAAATTGGAAATTCCTCGAAAATCATATTTGATTATTTTCGAGGCATGTACCCCTGGCCGGGTATCTGGACACTTATCGACATCAAAGACCAACAGAAAAGACTGAAGATAACGGATATGAAGTTGGAGGATGGGAAACTCGTCTTAATTAAAGTCCAGCTCGAAGGCAAAAACGAAGTCGACTTCGAAACCTTCCAAAAAGCCTATGGAATTTGAATTATTCATGGTTTGTAACCTTGATATTATTAACATTCCCTCTATCAACAACAAATACTTGCCCCCCCATCTCTCGCCACTTCGGAAAATCCTTTAGATTTTTTACTTGTTCTGCCATGTAATCTCCAAAATCTACATTATCCATATAGATTAAGATATTTTGAGTATGATCAAATGGTCCATCTTGACGAACATTTTTACCCATCGCATATGATGCCTGTGCCAATGCAATTTCAGTATCTACCGTTACTACTGTCTTCCCTTCTTTTTGTTTAGGCACTCTTACTCTAAATGCAATATTAGGATCGTCGAACATCTCCGCAAAGGAGCTCGTAATAGGATGTACATATGATGCTATGTAGATAAACGGCGGATCTTGGATTTCATTATGATGGGCTAAATTACCCACTTGTTCTACCAATTTTGTCCGCGCAGCTGCATTTTTTTCGTTAATCCTCATTAATTCATTTATCATCCCTTGATTTTGAAGCATATCTGGAGTTAATAATGGAATATCTTTATTCTCTCTTAAAGCTTCTTCTGTGAGCCCATGAAGAAATGCAGAAACTGTGCCAATTCTTCCGGATTCATTTTTCATTACGCCAAAAATATCTAATTTTCCTGTAAGATGGTTTATTACTCCCATAAATACAGTTTTATCCGGAGCAATGTCTGCTACGTCGTAGGCTTTACGATAAGCCTGGAGTATTGGATTTCCGTCTTTCACTTCGTTAACTGCGTACTTTTCTAATGGATCTGCCGGATCAACGTTGCCATTCATCTTAAACAATTGAAAAGCTTCAAGACCACCACATCCCTCCAGATCTTTTAATGACGCTCCTTCTGCAAGTACTCCGTTGGTATGAGTTGCTACGATTATATTGGGAAATCCTGGGTGTCCGTAAGCAAAGCGATAATATTCTGGTCTAATCGCTCCAGCAATTGAAGAAACAAATGCCATATCAAATCCTGCAAGAATTCGAGCTGTCCGCGCGTCTGAACAGGTATCTATTAAAAGTACTCTTCTTTCTTCTTTTGCTCGTAAAAACTCTGTCTGTCTTCGTTTAGATTCAGGACTATTGGCATAGGATGCGATCATCTCTGCCGTAGGACGAAGAATTTCATTTCTAGATATTTGTGGTACAGATCCTTCAGCCATAGTAAAAAATAGTATGAAATAAGGATGGTAATTGTACCATTTCCAAGCTCGATTTTAAAGTAGCATCTAGAAGATTTCACACGAAGTAGTTTTTAGTGTTCATTCCTTTTGTTGATCTTTACGACTATATTGTTCAAAAAATACGTCGGCTGAAGCAATCGAACCAAACTTAAAGAAACATGTCCTATTGACTATTTCCATTATGTCAGCGGCTACTCTTTCAGCTTCGTCTCTATCCTTAGGGCTTAATCTTTCGAAGACATCCTTCATAATAGCCTCTTTAGTATAGTGAAGATCATCTCCTCTGAATACTACAGCCTGAACTACGCGTTGAGCGGCAATTCCTGCCACACGTAAAATCGGTTCATCGCTTCGACGTATTCCCTCGAGAGCAACTAACAGATGATCTCGCATATACTCAGGAGGAGGTCTCAGTATAGCTTCCTCGAATCGACTTTTATCTGCAAGTTTGTTTAAATGTATCATCTCTCCAAAATCTTCAGATACTTATGAAGGCTCATTAGAATGAACCAAATCAGTTAAAGCAGTGGCAAAAAAGAGTTTAGCATATTTATTAGTACTAGCCAGTTCCAGTGTGTTTCCCAACATCGCTACCATATCGTTATGTTCGGGATTTTGCGGTTGATCAGAAAAAAAATAGCTTGAAAAACTCTCATAAGAGCTGCCTACAATAGTTTCTATTGCAGGCTGTTCTGCAGATATTCTTGCTAAAAACTGAAATAATCCTTGACCTCCCTGTTTCCACCCATATTGTGGAGCTTGGGGCATATACATGGTCCAGAAGCCTGCCATAACAGACCCTTGTACATTTTCTCTCGTTAAAATATTAGGATTACCTACATTTTCCTTTCCTTGTCTTATTTCACTCATGCGGCTATTTTACTCCTCATCTATCGGAAAATCAAGTTGATACAGTCTAATGGTAAAAAGAGGTTGTTTGTTAAATTAATCAAAACCCTTTCACCTGAAACAGGCTTCCGATAAAGTAGCTGATTATGGTGAAAACCATACAGGAAAATGATATACTTTAGGTATGAAAATACCCGGTCGGCTTCAATCGGTTTTATGGTCAGCACACATCAATCATCTTCATTTAGAAAAAGACAGGTATTACATTATTCATCACATTTTATCTTTTGGCAGCCTTGATGATATATCATGGCTTATGAAGATGTATCCGAAAAAAGAAATTATAGAAGTTTTTATGATTTCATTTAAAGATTATTCCCGTTCCCGCTTTTATTTTGTCAAAGATGCCATATTGGAGTTAAAGTATTGGCACCCCGACGAAAAGTATTATGTCAAAAATATATCTCGAAATATTGGATAACAATCGACTAGATATTTTCAATAAGCTCAAATCCTTTAAAATTGAAGGGTGTCTGGCCGGAGGAACTGCGTTAGCACTTCAATTAAATCATCGGATTTCTGAAGACTTTGACGTCTTTATTAATCGGGAAATAGACAATAAGTTACGGCTTAAAGTGAAGGAAATATTTGGAGATGTTACTTTCTATGTAAACACGACGGATCAGATTACTTTTATAACCCAAAACGGTGTCAAAGTAACATTTCTTTGGTATTATTTTGAACCACTTAATCCGACACTTCCAACTACCTCACTGTCCCTTGCCTCAATTGATGACATTGCCATCGATAAAGCACACACAATAGGAAGACGCGCTGTCTGGCGTGATTATGTTGATGTATTCTATTTGTTGAAAAATAAACATACTGACTTAGACAAAATTATACATATGACTCATAAAAAATTTAAAGGAGAATTTGTCCCAACCCAGTTTTTGGAACAACTGAGATATTTTGACGACGTAAAAACGGCGCCAATTGAATATATTGAGAAAAAATATACGGATGATGAAATTAAATTATATCTTCAACAAACTGTTGCAGACTACCTTAAAAAAGTCCTTTAATCAAAACCCCTTCACCTGAAACAGGCTTCCGATGAAGTAGCCGACGATGGCGGAGACCATACCGATCACCATCATTTCTATCCCCTGCTTAATGAAGTTTCTGCCGATTGTTTTTTTGGCTTTATAAAATCCGACTACAAAAAGAGTAACCGCCGATACAACAAGAGACACCATTGTTCCTTCTTTCATTGGTAAGAAAAAATAAGCAGTCAAAGGTATAAATGATCCGATGATCGCCGAAATTCCGACAATAAATGCAAACGGAATAGCTTCTTTTCTCTCAATCGGCTCAAGTTTCAACTCCTGTTCCATCATCACTTTGAGCCATATTTCTTTTTTGGAGGTGATTGTTTTCACGATCGTGTCGAGTGTCTCTCCTTCGAATCCATACGCCGCATAGAGGTGTCGTATCTCTGCTGTTTCTCCTTCGGGATAATGGTCTATCTCCCATTTTTCTCTTTCATACTCAGACTGGTAATAATCTGCTTCCGCAATCTTGGAAGTATACGCTACCGCCCCCATAGAGATACTTTCTGCAAACGCAGCTGCTAACCCCGCTACAATCACTATGTGATTTGACCCCGTTGCCGCCGCTACTCCGAGGATAACACCTAGTACATTCACCAATCCATCCTGTCCTCCCAAAATAATCTCAGGGAGTGTAAAACCAATAGAGTGACCTTCCTTATGAGAATGACCGTGTTCAATAGCTTGTTGAGAATGAGCTTTTTGTACCTCTTCCAGATTTTTTTCTGCATAGGCTTTTCTTGCCATATCAATCCGTGTCATAATGATGATTGTATCATACGAATAAAATCCTTTATACTAAATAGTATTCTCTATGGAAGAAGAACCACGGACATATAATCCTTATCTTATCGCCACGATTATTCTTTTCCTTCTTCTTATTCTCGTCGGCGGGTTTTATTTCCTCACATTTCAAACATTAAATTCAAAAAATACTCCGTCTGTACCCATCGCATGGCCTACACCTGTGTCCGCCTTACGAACAGTCCCTTTTTCTCCCTCATCTCAACCGACTCCCGTTCCCCCGCCTTCTGTAACCTTCGGCAACTATGAACTTAAAACAAATCTGCCCTTCATTCCCTCCTCCTTAACTCTTTACACTCTGAAAACAACGTTTACATCTGATGAGATTGCCTCATTTGCCTCTTCAAAGTTTGGACTCAATGAAAAACAACCAACAACCAATCCTCAAGTAGAGATGTACTTGAATTTGAACGACATATATAAACGAGGATATCTCGTCCTAAATAAAGAAACAGGTGCGTTTACATTTACTTCGTATGGGATAGTGAAACCTGATCTTTCAACCAAAGGAGAGTCTCCTTTAATCACCGCTTCTTCTTACCTTGCCTACCTTTTTCCAAAAGATAAAACACTGACGTGTACAAATACCTATCAAAAGAAAGAGACGCAGAATGTGACGTACGTCGAGTGTCACCGAGATTGGAATAAAGTTGGCGGTATACCGATCCTTAATCCTCTCGGAGTTTTAAATATTCCTGAAGAAAAAAGGCTTTCTTCGGCCGTTGTGGGAACTGCAGACGGAAATACTCCCACTGATCTTTCAGTTGTGAATACGTCAAATGGGACAGATGGAAAAGTACGACCGAATGACTTCAATACCGTGACATTTGCCATTGCTACCGATTCCACAACCAAAGATAATAAAATCGTATCTATCGATTCAAATGTGAGATGGATAGATAATATGTCTTCTCTTGCTAAAACTGATCTGGTGACACCTGAGGAAGCGTTGAATTCATTCACATCTCACTCCTCCGACTTCTCTTTTACCATTCCTGCCGGATCAGGAGTCGTCAATTGGAGTAAGGTATACAAAAATAATAAGGGAGTCGCTAATACCGCAACCATCACCGATTACCTTCTAACCTATCTTGAGAAACCTCAAGGAAGTGCTCAGTCGTATCTTACCCCCATGTATGTCATCCGGGGAATTGCCACTCTTGAGACTGGATATACAGTGAGATTTATCGAAACACTTCCTGCAACGAAACAAGGGCTTTCATTTTTGAACACAAACACCTTTCTTGCAAAGAATACTACTTATGGTGATGTTGCTGGAGTGAGTTCAATCTCAGATGAAAGTGACCGTGGACAGAAACAAGGGACATTTTTTCAGAATACTCCTATGCCAACACCTTCGGCTGAGTTAACGGTGAGCAAAGCCGAACCGCTCAGGACAAGTCCGACACCCACCTCGCCTCCCCTACCTCAAACAACATGCAAACTTACACTTATTATCATTACCCTTCCTGGTATAGGAAAAGTAGGATATAACAACGAAGGCGGACAAAATGCACCAAACCACACGTATTATTATATTCCTGACTCAAATACGGATCTTTCTTCCGTAGATCTCAGTTCTATGAGGACTACATTTGACAATCTTGGCGTCGAACAAATGAACATTTCTTATGCCAAAATAGTAAAAACTTTCGGAAAAATGGATATAAACGGAAAAAATGTGAGCTCTAAAGATTTGGCCGCGATATTAATTCCAGGAGTGGCCTATAACGGAAGTGAAACGAATACATATGCTTTTTTTGATGCGAACATCAGTGACTTCCTCGCCAGTTTGACTCAAGGAAGTACGATAGATTCGGCCAAAGATGCCATCAGCACTCAAAACAACGTCAGAGGAAAAGAAATACTTCAGAAATCGTTTATCCAGTTTCAGACTATTGTGACAACGGGAAAGCTCGAGGAATGGGCGGCTAAAAATGACATATTTCCTAATGAGGCGAGAGTGTTTTTTCTAGCCCTTTTTGCCCCATACCAGAATAGCGATTCTCCCAATCCGGAAAACGGCTGTATTTATCTTTCAGGTGCCTCCCCTTCTCTCTACTTTTATCCTCAACAACGGATGAATGTAACGGTAACCTCGTCTCTTATTCCTTTTACGTATACGTATCCTTCCAAAGATACATGGAATATTACCGCTGACGCTGATGGCACTATAAATTCATCGAGCCAACCTATCAGCCGTCTTTATTATGAATATGATAAAGAAAAAGTACTGTTTAAGGTTGAAAACGGTACAGTCGTGAAGAATAATCTAAGCGATGTTGAAAAAACAATTCGTGAATCAGCTTTACAACTCAATCTGAATAAAAATGAAACTGCGGATCTTTTGACGGATGTGAAAAATGCTTTGCGTGATGTCAAAGGTGAGTATGTGAAGCTATCTGTCGCCAATTCTGATGAGGTAGATACAAAACTTCCTCTTACTATAAATCCAAAACCAGATCATTTCTACAGAATTCATTTTATCTTGAGTTCCTCCACTTCTTCTGAATATCTAAAGAGTAAAATACTGCCAAATGATTCTTTCGCGCCGGTAGTCAGAGAAGGATTTACAGTTGTCGAAGTCGGAGCGAGAGCGTACTAATTAGATCGTGCCTTCTTCTATTTGCTTCCTTACTTCCTCCATAAAACTCTCCATCACTGATAAGTTATGAATTGTCGCCAAAGTATAACCCAACAACTCTCTTTGTTTAAAAAGATGATGGAGATATGATTTGGTAAAGTTATGGCACGTATAACAATGACATAATTCATCAATGGGTTCTAGATTATTTTTATATACCGACTTATTTATATCAATTTCATTGCTTTTTCCTATTTGTTTCATGTTACATGTTACATGTTGCATGAGGATCCCTACACGAGCTAACCTAGTAGGTTCAACACAATCAAACGTATCAATACCATGAACAACCGCGTCCAAAATATCATCGATATGCCCTACTCCCAAGAGGTGAACGGGTCTGTCTGGCGGTAGATAGGGACTCACCCACTCAACTTGCTCTCTCATCTCCTCTTTCGTCTCCCCCACCGACACTCCTCCTATGGCCACCCCGGGAGTGTCTTGCTCTACTACGAACTTTGCCGACTCTTTCCGCAAGTCTTCAAACATTCCCCCCTGGATAATGCCATACAAATATTGGTGCTTCTTTAATTTTGCGCTTTCATTTTGATATTTGATATTTGATATTTGATATTGGCTTACACAACGTGTAAGCCACACGTGCGTTCTCTCCATCGCTTTCTTCGCGTATTCATGTGTCGCCGGATAATACGTACACTCGTCAAACGCCATGATCAAATCCGCCCCAATTTGTCTCTGATACTCCATCGACTTTTCCGGCGTAAACTCTATCACTTTTCCATCATATGTCGATCGGAAAGTCACCCCATCCTCGTCAATCTTTACCACCATTGGTTGTTCATCCCCATGCACATTTGCAATACGTTTATTTTCCGCGTCTTTCTGCGTTAAGTTCTGCGTTATTCCGCGGGCTAAAGAAAATACCTGAAACCCCCCAGAGTCCGACATCAAAGGATATATGAGCTTCGAAAATTCATGAATTCCTCCCGCATTTTCGATGATATCTGTTCCCGGATGAGTCACAAGGTGGTACGTGTTGACAAAGGATACTTGTACACCAATATCTTGTGTCTGAGATGGGGTCAATGATTTGAGAGTCCCTTTTGTCGCCACAGGCACGAAGGCGGGCGTTTTAATGACACCGTGAGATGTAGTGATCTCACCCAATCTGGCTTTTGATTTTTTCGACCTCTGAAGAACACTGAAAAACGACATGAGGCCTATTATACAAAAATAAATTTATAAAGAAGTTAGGACACCCTTTTTTATATACTCCTTAATGAGAGACTGATATGGAATATTAATTTCATTCGCCTTTTCTTTAACTCGATTAAGAAGATACTCCGGAATTCGTATAGAAATAGACCGTGACGTTGGTTTTAAGTTGGGAAAGCTAACCCTTTCAAAGTCAGTTGGATCAAAGTATTCGCTTAAATCTACTTTGGACCAAAATACTCTTTCTTCGTCTTCGTTTTTAAATTGTGGCAATGTAAGTTTATTTTTCATAAAGATGCGCCTCCTTTTTATTGATATCTCTAGCTGAAAATCCATTTTCAAGTATATACTGCGTTATACAATATTTCGTTTCCTCCGTCAAGCATTAGAATCGCTCGTAAGAATTCACTCTTCTTGACAAATTAAGATCAAACGATATTAAGCGTCATTCTGGTAAGCGTAGCCGAGTTTGACTCGGCGATGAGTTTTGGAGCGCATCCAGAATCCGCATTTAATTCACAACGATTCTGGAGTCGTCATAGTTTATAGTGAGCTCGCCGAACTATTCCTCCCCAGAATGACGTTTTTATGTCAAAGACCCTGAACTCTTACAATTGTTGACATTTCGTATCTGGTATAAAACGAAGAGTTGAATCAAGGGGTTTTGGTCGGCGCGACAGTTGGAGATGGAAAGGCTACGGCTGTTGGCTGAATAAAAATCTGCGGGCAAGTAAAGGTAAATTTTTGAATATCAACGACATTTACCTGTCCATTACAATCGATATCTGCGTTCACACAATTTCCCAAATTTCCTTTCTTTCCCCAGCAACTCGTTGCAAATGGACCATCTGTCAGATTTTCTACTCCATCACCATTGACGTCACATTTTACTTGACAGGCAGGAGTGGGAGTAATGGTCGGGGTTGGAGATATAGATAAAGGAATAATAGTTACTTGAATCGTAGCTGTCGTAATGGTATGACTTATTTGCTTTATAGTAATGTGATTTTCCGGATCACTAAAATCAAATCCATCCTGTAAAGAGGCATCCTGAAAGCCCTGGGGAGAGCCAGGAGTAGTATCGATAAGTTTTGTACTTTCATAGAGCTGTCCCATCCAAAGATGGATGAGTATACCTCGTGTGGCCTCACTCGGAATGAGCTCGTCGTATCCATATGACTGCCTGAACTCAACATAATACACACGACTTGTACCAGGACTCATCACGCGCAGTACTTGAATAGTATTTCGATTTGTTTCAAGAGAAGAAATAATATACGTTCCATTTTGCGTAACTGTTTGCACACGGGTTTCAGGTACCCAACCCATCTGTACTTTATGAGGACCATTTACATGGTACAAATTTGCGGCCGACATGACATCATAAAGGTCCCCATATTCTGTATCGAGACATGTATTGCTTATTTGATAAGGTTTACAATCTCGTGAAGCGGCATGATTCATTCCTAGATTATGGCCTAGTTCATGTGCATAGATGGGCTTGTCCAAAAGATATGCCTCAGCCAGTATCCATGCTCGAGACGGACTGATAGCTAAATCTGCGAGACCTCCCCAAGGACAATCTCGAGGAACAAGCATCGCGTAGACTTTTCTTTGATACGTACTCAAGTTTATTCCTTGTGCAGTTGCCCGAGCATCTGCTTGATCAGCCCAGGAGATATACGAATCTTCACAACTTGCTCCATCATCGGCAAGAGTGTACCACCCAACTACATCACCGCTAAAACTCGTTTGGTTAAATGAATTTTCTTTATAAAAAGCGTTGACTGAAGAAGGATTGGAAAAGACTATTCCTCTGACCTGATTCGTTGTCACAGGTTCTTGCTGTTTTGTCGTAAAGTTGACAAGCATAACAATTGTTTTTTGGTCGCCTATTGGAGTCGCAGGAGAAACAGGCGCGGCCGCAAGAGCCTGTACATCTTGTACTACCATTTCATTTCCCAACATAAATCCTTTGACGGTAACTTGTTTCCGGGCAAAATCAGCAAACTTTATTTTTGCCGATCGAAGAGTATAGCTACTACTATTTGATTGAATGGTATAAAGTTGTCCACTTCTTTTCTTATCTGCATAATCGATATGAACAATTTTAATAACTCCTCTTATAATTGTTTCTTTTTCCAATAACGGCTTCACATCTGAGAGTAAACGACTTCTTACTGACGGAGACAAAGTATTATTTAAAAATGCTTGAGGATCACGTCGTGCCTGATCAAGAAGCAAAGTTTTCCGTTGAAAAATAATGTTTTTGAGAGTGTCTGGTGTCGTTGTCTGTTTTCGCATCAGTCCAGATCTTTGTGAAACACGCGACAACTGATCAATTTGAGCATTTAATTGACTCACCCTATCTCCCGAAGCATACGTCGTCGTCGACGTAATAAATCTGTTGGGAAGAAAAATCAGACCAGCGAGAAGTATAAAAAGGAGAACAAAAAGAACTCCTCCAACTAGGTAGTTAGAGTAGGTTTTCGCCGGCAACGTCTTACTTATAGTATCCCTTTATCTGATACATGATATAAAGTGTGAGAAGCGTTCCGATGATAAGTCCTCCAATATTAAATGTCACGATGCTGGAAACTGCGCTGACAAGTGCGGAATAAAACAGAAGATCCCATCCTTTTCGGCTTCGGCTAAAAAGTCCAGGTATTGCAAGTGCTTCAAGTATGATGGTGATAGCCACAAAGACTATGGAGATGGAAAAGGCTGCGCCTGCACCCATTCCCCCCAAAAAAGCCAAAGGAGCCATCATTGCACCCAGTCCGAGAACTGCGAGTATTGCAGGAATCGACATAATGACACCAAGAAGGGTCAACCATGGAGCAATCTTTACAATAATTTCTCTTATATTTGCAGGAATGGCTGGCGCTTTTTTTACCAGATATTCCTCAAGCGTCGCATCCAACTGAGACATTATAGATTTAAAGTCCGAACCCTTGGCATCTGCCATATGTATAGTAATAAATTTATATATGCTTCTCTGTCATCCCGAATTCCGCTTTCTCTTTCCTAGCGAAACATTCAGAGAAGCTTACGTTTCTATCTCAAGGTATAGCATTTTCTCAGGTATTTGCAAGCCAATAATACTATAAGATGAGCATGGCGTCTCCGAAGGAGTAAAACCGGAACTTCTCTTCTATCGCAATTGCGTATAGTTCTTTTATATTCCGCTTAGCCTTTTTGTGAGACAAAAACGCATCCACAAGCATCATGAGAGACGATTTGGGAATATGAAAGTTCGTGATGAGCGCGTCAACCAATTTAAATTCATATGGCGGATAGATAAAAAGATCCGTCTCCCCTTTCGTTTCTCCCGTCTTCGCATATGATTCAAGTGTCCGTGCGACCGTCGTGCCCACAGCGATTACTTTTTGACCATAGATACTAGACCGTAGACCTTTGGACTTTGAGACTTTAAGACTTTCGACTGTATTTTCTGGTATCTCATACCACTCCCTATGTAATTTTTTTGCAGTAAAATTCTCTTCCGTAATCGGAGCAAATGTTCCCAATCCCACATGGAGCGTGACGTAGTTCCGTTCAATTTTTTTCGAATCAAGCGATGCGAAGACGTCATTCGTAAAATGAAGTGAGGCCGTAGGGGCCGCTGTAGAGCCTTGAATCTGAGCAAATATCGTCTGGTATTTATCCCTCAGTTCTTTTTCATTCAGACGTGTATGTTTTAAATACAAAGGTATGGGCATCCGCCCATATTTCTCCAAAAGAGAGATAAGCGTATCTTTGGAAAATGAATAGCTAAGGTCAAAAAAATGTTCCTTTTGACTAATAACTATGAACTCAAATTTATTTCTGAAGGTTTCAGGTGTCAAAACTGGAGGGGAACCTGGCAGCGCGGAGATCTGGCGATATTCGCCGCCAGTCGAGCACTGACGGGGAGGAAAAGTTTTGACAGAATCTGAAACAAAATCTTTAACAGCTAAGGATAATTTTTGTCCTACTTTTACTTCCCTATCCGCCATTATCGTCACCTCCCCTTCTTTTTTTACCTCATTGACCAGAAACAGCGCTTCGACTTTCCCTCCCGTATCTTTCTTCAACGTAATTCGTGACGGTATGACTTTCGTATTATTCAACACCATGAGAGAATCAGACGGAAGATACTTCACAATATTACGAAAAGTGTCAAAAACTATTGTATCCTTCCGGCTGTCATAGACAAATAGTTTAGACGAGTCCCGTGGCGAGGCCGGCTCAGTGGGAAGAAGTTCGGGAGGTAAATTGTAATCATAATCAGCTATATGCACCATACCATTGACAACCATATCAAATGTTTCTATAGTGATGATAATGATATCATGGAAGCGTTATGAATTTACCTTAAACCATCTGCCCTCTCCTCTGCAGAAGTTTATTATTGCATTTCTGTCAGTGATATTTCTTCTTTTAGTCGTCACGGCAATACAACTATATATTACGCCTCAATCAAACCCTCCTCTCAAAAATCCACCCACGTCATTACCCGTAGTCAAATCCGTCGATGTGCCCCGAGCAAAACTGAGTATCAAAAATGCCGCCTCTCAAGGATCACTTCTTCTTCAACAAGGAGATATCGTCACAATTGGAGTCGAACTGACGGGAAACGAGGCAGATGCCGTCGACATCAAACTGCGGTATGATCCAAGATATTTGACCTACCAGTCTCATACACCCGGAACACTTTTTAAAGAGATACTCATGTCTTCCCAGTCCGAAGGAGAAATACTCATGTCCGCCTCGATTGACCCCAATAGTACTCCTGTTGGAAATGGGAAAGTGATGACCGCTGTGTTTAAAGCCATGGCTCCCGGGTCATCATCTGTATTTCTCGTCATGCCCGATTCAGCCGTGAGAAGAAATGGAGAAAATATATTAAACGTCGCCGAGTCTTTACAAGTAGTTGTGGAATAAACGTTGGGAGTTTTTCGTCATTCTGGTAAGTCCTTCGGCTTCGCTCAGGACGCATCCAGAATCGTTGTTAAGAGGATTTTATGTTACACGTTGTAAGTTACGAGTCACAAGAAAGACATTAACTACGATCCTGGACAAGTCCTTCGGCTTCGCTCAGGACTAGCCAGGATGACATTGATACAAATATGAATACAATTAAATTAAAAAGTGGTGAAATCGTCACCATCGTCACACTTCTTACCGTGGGTATAGTATCCCTCAGTTCTCTTATCGTGGGGAAAATCGCCCAAAATTCTCCCACTATCAATACTCGGGCAGCTGTATTTTGTAATGATCCCGATCGTGACGCCCAACCTTATAGCGTCAAAACAACTGTCGAAGACAATAATGGCAAATATGCAGATGAATGTATCAATAAAAATGAACTGCGCGAGTATTCATGTTCCAATAATGTCGGAGTGAGCGAAAGAGTATGGTGCGATAAAGGCTGTGTGAGTGAAGCCTGTTCTGCGACTCAAGTCACACCTACTCCAAAAGTTCAGACATCTCCTCCCGCTGGTTCCCCTACTCCCGGACAAACACTCGGCGGACGAAGTTTTGAAGTACGCAGTTGGTCATGCAACAGGCAGACACAAGAACTGGAAGTGGAATACTACACCTGCCAAAAAGTGAACGATAAACTCGAAATGAATATGTATGGGCTTCCTATATCGCGAGATCAGATAAAAACAAGAGAGCGCTTTGCGGTCGATCCCTCCTGCATAACAGGCACAATGAAAGGGCCCCTTTCAACAGCCATATGGAATAGTAATATTGTTTCCGTCGATTATTCATTTAACAAATATGTTCCCGATTCGGGCAAGATCAATCTTTCATTAGATCGAAACAGATGTCTCGGAGACGTTATTTCTCCCTCACCCTCAGTTACGACTGTTCCCAATGTGACGGCAACACTTAGCCCCACTCCCCGCGCCCAAGTTTCTACACCCACACCCGGTGGCGGAGGTGAGATGCCTTCGTGTACTTTTTATTCTCACTCCTCTATTCATTTAAATAGCGCCGACGGCCCACTGGCCGCCGATTTGGGTTTTTCCACTCACACCGTCATAAAAGAAAAAAATGGAACAACACAAAGAGAGGCCGATATCGCCCATCCCTCAGGTCAATACACAGTCAATGGCCCCATGTATTCTCTGGATAAGCAAAAATGTGACCAGGGTAACTGTCGATCGGCAGATGTAGCTCTTATGAATCCGAAGAATTTGAATATCGTGGGAACATTTTGCACGAATACAGGCAATGGCGGTCTTGCTGCCAACTGTAATAAAACAAGTGCACAACTTGGCAGCAATGCCAATGTGATGTGGGGATTCAATATCGTCTGCGGCGCCCATTACGACTACGGCTGGATTATCAAGTCTCCTCCTACTGGCTCCGTGAAATCAACAGTTACTGTAAATGGAGTCATCCCAAACGGATATCATTTGATTTTATCCATATGCAATAAGAATAATAAAAAAGGGTGTGATAGCATTATACATTCAAGGAATTTGTCTTCCACATCAACATGGACTTTCACAAATTTAGACCTTGGAAATAAAGTACTCACCTTAGATCATTACTTCTATCCTGATCCTGATTCTAATTCTACACCCCTTCCTTTTTCTTACGATTATATTAAATTAGACAATTGTAATGAGGTAGGTGATTATTCAACTCACTGCGTACTGAATATAGAAGAGAACAAAACTACAGAAATGAATTTTACCGTTACTATTCCCTCAGCTACTCCTGCTCCCGACACATCATCATTACCAACAATCACAGATCTTGCGGTAAAAGAACAAACGATGGGAGAACGCGGAGAGATACCCAAGTGTGGAATTGTCAAAATGTACTGGAAAGCTCCTCCGCCCGCTTCTCTTAGTATTGATGGGTGGGAGATGCAATTTTATAACTCACGCGGACCTCAGACGACTCGATTTATTCCTCTTGGCGCAACATGCTATGGATGTGATAACGGTGCCGGAAAAGAGAAATGGCAGACCGAAGTTCCCGACGGAGGCCTCAACCGGGGAGAAAAATGTGTCTTCATGGCCCCGGGAGATTATAGCGATACTGACCCAGGTGCCAAAGTCACCATGCGAGCTGTGAAAGGTTCGTCAAAAGGAAAAGAAACAACGTCAAACAACTTTTATGCGAGCTCAATCCACCGCACATATCCTGGAGGCTCATGCCAGGAGCAGTGTGGAGATTTCGACAACCGAGCCGTCTGTAAAACACAAAATGGAACGTGTACGGGTCTTGCTAACTGTCCGGATAATCAACAATTTGCCGGATACTGTGGACGAAACGGCGCAACCGACTACGGCGCCTGTTGCATAGTAGCAACACCTACGCCAACAGCTGTCGCAAAAACACCTAATCCTTCACCTTCTGTGCCCATTACTTCTGGTGCTATCAGCGTAAAAGGGTTAGCGACAAATTTCAACAGTACTACTCCACAATATATAGCATTCTTTATTGCAAATACCTACGAAGATAAAGGCTTTACAAATAGATATTTTAAAGATCCTCAAATAAATCAATCATATTCATATACGTTTTCTAATCTTGATCCAAATAAGGAATATGATGTATACGCATATCTTACCAACGCTAAGGAAGGAAACAATGTAATAAGAGATTATAAAAGAATAGTTTCAATCTGCGACGGTACTATGATAAATGGTGAAACTGGATATTGTCGTATTAGACCAAATAAACAGGCTGTTGAATTCAAATTCAATCCTATAGATACAAGCAAACTTAGTAACTTAGGTGGTTCATGCTCGAGCGACGGCAAACAAGTCACTCTTAGATGGAACAAGGTCGATAATATAGATAATTACCTCTTAAGAGTTGACAATCTAGCAGATAAAGAGTGGCATAATTGTAGTCCAATCAATGGAGATTTTTGTGTAGACGATCTTTCGTCGTCTATTCAAAGCTATACATTCGATTCAAAACCCGGAACAACATATGCTTGGTGGGTTCATACAGTTAAAAATGGAGTAGTCGGCCCAAAAATAGACGGACCTCCTATTACCTGTCCTATTACTTCACCGACACCCTCTGGTCCAACTGCTAAATTTAACTTTGAAATAAAAACGCATGGTTTCGGTACCAAAGAATCTCAAAAACCCACTGTTATTGGGATACAAATAGATCATTACGATGGGAGTAAGCAAATAGCCGATGAAAATAATTATTCTGTAATAACCAATCCGGAAATAAATAAAACATATAATTATATGTCTAAACAACTGGATTCCTCTAAGGTTTATATTGTTCTTTTAGGTATCTGTCGAAAAAATGAATCTAAAACCGAACAAATTTGTAATGAAGCTCTGGGTTACCAATATACAATCACTGGGCCCGACTGTCAGTTTGGTACTTCAACATCTACTGAATGGTACTGTCGTCCAAAGAATCAAACGCTCACAATCGATATAAATCAAATTCCTGCCAATGGTTTTAATTTTGACTCGACCGAATTTGCTTCTGCGGATATGAATGGTGATGGAAATGTAAGTATCGCAAGTGACTATCTGGCGTTGAAAAAAGAGTGTAAAGAACAGTCAAGAAAGAAAGACTGTGGAAAAATAGCTTCGCTTATCATCAAATACAAAGGCCAAACGCTACCGAAGAAACTCTTCCCCACACTTCTCCCCGAGATGAACCTACCGAAGGAATAAAGTTTACTCCGTCATTCTGGGGATCCCGAGGTTTGTCGTCGGGAGACTCCCGCCGGGCAGAGCCCTCTGGGCGGCGCCAGAATCGTTGTCAATGTGATTCTAAAATGTTACGAGTTGTAAGTTGTGAGTTACGAGAAAGACATTAACAACGATCCTGGACAAGTCCTTCGACTTCGCTCAGGACTAGCCAGGATGACGAAAGAAGTAGATTATTCTTTCTCTAAAGTCACAAAGGTATATCTAAATCCATTCTCTTCTCCCTTTTCCTCCGACACTACTTTTGTAAACTCAGGATGGCCTGGGAAGAAGGCATCGGCGTCAAACTCTCCCTCTACTAGTGTGAGATACAATCTATCCGCATACTGAAGTCCCTGGGTATAGATCTGAGCTCCGCCGATGATAAAAAGCTCTTCTTTTTCATCTGTCTTCCCTACTTCTATCCCTTCTTCAAGTGAATGAACGATAACACACCCATCTGCTTTAAAGTTAATATCTCTTGTGACGATAATATTTGTCCGCTTTGGAAGTGGTCTTCCTATAGACTCATACGTTTTTCTT
>JAUSJK010000008.1 GCA_030647255.1 bacterium | reverse complement strand
AATTCCCTCTTTACTTCTTTCGATCCTCAATTCCTTCTACATCCTTCTTTGCTGCTCTTTCCTTGGGGGACTTCTGTTCCTTTCCATTCTTACTCTTCCTTTCTTTTTTTGATTTTCTGCTGTTTCAACTTCACCTCAACTGTGAGGATAAATTAAATTTATCGACACGGTAGAGGCCCCATCTTGCGATAGGCTTCTATGTTTCGATCTAAACCGCCTAGGTATCGTTTGACACCTGATGAGTTTTCGACTTCCACACGGAAGGAATAAACAGAGAATAGCCCACCATATCTTTCGATATTGGCGAGGCGAGAAAGGATATTTCCGGTTGCCCAAAAATATTCTAATTTTGTATTCCCTGAATTTCTGTTTACATTTTCTTTCGAAAATATATTCAGATTTTCCCTAACTGTTAAGGTGCTTCTTTAATTCGCCGAAGCGTTTGCGAAGGCGATCCCTCGCTCGACTTCTTCAAATTATTAGAACTCGCTCGACTTTAAGCTTTCCATAAGCTCTAGCTTATAGAACTTACTTCAAACTTTCCGTTGAACAAGGATAGTGGATCTATATTCACTCAAGCTTTTGAGTGACTGATTCACCATCACGCTCTTTCTTGCGAAAGAGTTTTTATTCTCCACCTTATATTGATGGAAGCTTGTTCCACCGATAAAGTAAAGAACTGTAAACTTCCCGATCTAGTCGGGATATGGGTTCCCCTTTCTGATCGGGGAAGCAAATCCCCCGATCGGGGAAACACACCATAACTTGATCCACCTCCCCGAAGGGAGAGTATCAAGGATCGAAAGACAAACTGTTGTCCCTCACTCCTTGATTTCAAGTGTTAATTTCGTCATCCTGGTAAGTCGAGCAAAGCGAGACGCATCCAGGATCGTTGTCAACGAGTTAAATGCAGATTCTGGGCAAGCCAGAATGACGGAGAGGGAACTGTAAGAAGATTTTTACGGGAGGGGTTGTTCTAGGTGGTGGATACGTTTTTCGTGATCTCCAATAGCGACACGATTTCCGCGAGCTTCGGTCATATAATCGTCCATTTTCTTATGTATATCGCCTAACATCTCTATGACTATCGTGATATCTTTGACCAGTCTATTGATATTTTCTTTTAATTCATCTTTAGTCGCAAACTTTTCTTCAAACTTTTTTTCCATTTTCTTCAAGTCTTCTTTTGTTGTGAATACACCCTTCAATTTTTTTACATCTTTATCTGTAATCATGTCTCCATTATAAACCACCTCACCTGATCTTTGTCAATGAGACTGTTTCTTATTCCCTGATTGTTAAAGTGCACTCAATTATTTCCTTCGAGATGTTCTTTTACTTTGTATTTTGCCTTTTGTTCGCGCTTTGAAAAGAGAAGAGAATAGAGGAGTGACGTCCTGGAGAAGAGTATTCAAGAAGTTTTTTTTGTGGTATCTGTTTTGCTTTTTCATATATTTTTTATTTGTATCAATTATTATCAAGACGCTCGGGTTGCGTATTTATAATTTGATAGCCCATAGTATATCATATACATAGGCTTGAGTCAAGCTGTGGGGAACAACGTATTTATATAGGGTTATAGACTCTACAAAGGCCATAAGATAGGCCTCATCTGTCCCTGAAAATCTAGCCTATATAATAGAATAAATGGGCAAGAATAGATTGAGGCTAAGAAACTTGTAGTAGTTGATGTACGTGTGATCAATATACTTCATCAGAGGCTCAGTTTGTGCGTCATCCTGGTAAGTCCTTCGACTTTGCTCAGGACGCATCCCGCCGGGCAGAGCCCTCTGGGCGGTGCCAGGATCGTTGTTAACGTTCTTCTTATAACTCTTAACATCTTGGAACTACATAGACAACGATTCTGGAGTCGTCATAGTGAGCTTGTCGAACTATTCCTCCCCAGAATGACGGCAACAGGGAGCAATAATAAAAGAAGATAGTGAGGTTCTTACCTCTCAAGATCATTAACTGATGCCATTTTTGGTGTCTTTTTTTCCTTGTGCGATCTGATAGCGTATTCTACCTTTTTCTCGGTTACTACACTCATGTCTAACGTAGGAATTTCTTCTACAATCGAATATGCCTCTTTGGTGATAAGGAATTTGACGTATTTAGTCACGTCATGGCCAAGCCGCTTACCTTTGAGAGAAAGCGCGTGAACTTCTTCAGGAGTGAGGGTAATTTGGATTTTATACATAAGTAGGCACATTGTACTATATTGTAACTATTTTTACACTATATTCTAAATACCTTTATCAATATATTATAAATATATAGTCTCATAATATACATATATTTGTTCTTCGAGTATATATAGTTGTCCTCTTGACAATAAATATATATCTATCCACAGCATATACACAATGACCGCAATCAAAAATATATAAGGTATATTTTTGATTTAACTTTCAACTTTAAACGTTAAACTTTTTCATGGTATCATGTAATCATGAGCGAAGGAAAAAGCCTTCTATTTAGCCTCGCCGATGCGCTTGCAAAGAAAACTTACAAGACGACCCTTTCTTTTCCTTATAAATATCAGAGTTCGGTAGGAGATCAATTGAGGAGATCTTGTTTGTCCGTAGTTCTTAATATAGTTGAAGCTGGGGCACGTATGTCTTTAAAAGAGAAAAGGCAACTTCTTAACATTTCATTTGGATCTCTTAAAGAAACAAAATATCTAATATACTTCGCAAAAGAGTTTGGTCAAATGACAGAGAGTGATCACACAAAATTAAATGAGGAGGTAAATATGCTTGCGAGATTAATGTATGGAATATTATATAGAAAGAAAACGTAGCCTCTTTAAAAGTTTAACCCTTAATGTTTAACGTTTAAACCTTTACTTACTCTGAAGCTTCTTTATTACAAGTCCTCCACCCAGCATGGCTAATTGTACAGCGAGTAAGGCTGTTTCCGCTCCTGCTTGAGGTACTTTAGTCGCACCAGTGACCTGTTTTTCAATACAAAACTGCGAAGTGTCGTCATCTGAGCCGACATTGTTGCCAGATACTTCAGCACGGTTTACGAGGCAAAAAAGTCCCTTATCTGAAGGAAGGTTATCCATCGTATAGACCTGTCCGACGAGATAAAAGAACTGTTCAGCTCCGGCCTCCATATCTCCCACATTGATGGTGATAATCCTGGTATTGGCATCAAAAGAACCGGGTCCGATGACGGGATTAATATAAGAGGGGAGAGTATCCCGTAAAACGACGTTATAGAGCTTGCTATTGCCTGTATTTTTCACTCTAATTCGGAAATAAACCTGTTGATTGGGGGCAAATCGAGGATCAGAAGGTGAAAGATTGTCTACGTATTCATAGTCAGTTACTCCACCTTTTGTGGTTGCACTTGGTTTTCCGACCATTTTATCGATGAGTAAGTTCTGTGTTGGGGGATTGCCTCCATATTGTCCGTAAGGGCCGTATTGTGAGTTGTCGGCTTTGGCTTCTCGCACGACAAGTGCGAAAATGACTAAAAGAGAAAGAGTGATAAAAGCGATAAGTTTTTTCATACAGTTTCGTATTATACTACAGGTCTTAAGCTTTGTCAACTATAGGCCACGCACCATGTAACAAGGTAACATGAAGTATAAGAGAGTTCTCGTCGCTCATCTCTCCTCGAACCGTAAAATTATTATGGTTCGAACGAAGTCAGGTGCAGTCTCGTATCTGACGAAGTGAGAACTCTCTAGATCTTTCAAGACAAGTTCTTCGATTGAGCAGTATAATATACCATTACATGAACGTCATCCTGGTAAGTCCTTCGGTTTCACTCAGGACGCATCCAGGATCGTAGTTAATTTATTGACAACGATTCTGGCGCCGCCCAGAGGGCTCTGCCCGGCGGGAGTCTCCCGACGGCAAACTTCGGGATCCCCAGAATGACGATCATTATTGTATATATATGAAACTGAATGCTAAGGAGTTGCGAGAAGTAGAGGAGAAAGATATAGAAGTAAGTCTTAAGGCTTTAAAACGTCATCCGATCTATTTCATATTGGAGAATATATATGATACATATAATGTCGGTGGTATATTCCGTCTCGCCGATGCCATTGGTGTCTCAAAGATGTATCTATGCGGACAGATGGAAATACCCCCCAACTCCAAAATAAAAAAAGCCTCGATCGGGACCTATAAGATTGTGCCGTGGGAGTATCGCAATTCGGCCGCGGAAGCGATAGAAGAAGTGAGATCTATTGTTCTATTGTTCAATGGTTCAATTGCTGAAAATCAAAAAAATAACAATGAAACAATGGAGCAATCGAACAATCATAAAATTCAAGTCATCGCCGTCGAACAATCTTCCTCTTCCGTCCCTTATATAGAGCTTGACTACCAACTTCCTCTCGCACTTGTGTTTGGAAATGAAACATTTGGAGTGTTACCTGAAACATTGAAGCTAGTTGATCACGTTGCCGAAATTCCTATGTGGGGTATAAATAAGTCTCTCAATGTCATCGTTTCCGCGGCGATTGTGAGCTATTGGGCGATGAGTAAAATGGAAAAAGTCTTATAGTAATTGATTTTTACACCTCTACTGTGTATAATATCCTCCTATTAAATAATCTTTGTCCTATGTCCAACGAAAATCTCACTCACCAACAGAAACTTGATGCCAAACAAACAGAATTCACAGACGGTCTTTCTCAGGGAAGTACACGATACATTACTGCTACTGCTCCTTTGCCAGTTCCTTCTTTCGATCTTACCAAAGCCATCATTCACAAAGACAATCAAGTCATCTCTGCCCAACGACGAGAGATACAAGAAGAAAACAAAAGA
>JAUSJK010000007.1 GCA_030647255.1 bacterium | reverse complement strand
GGTTTCTCTGTTTGAGGAAGAATGAGGCTCATGCGGCGGTCTTTTTTATTCACCCGTTCGACGAAGGTTTTTATTTTTTGTCCTAGAGCAAGATTTTCATCTCCCGTCAGTTTGCTGACATGGATTAGTCCCTCGACTCCCGGTTCCAGTCTCACAAAATATCCATATCTTTCTTTTCGGACGACTTCTCCGTCTATCTCTCTATCCTTCGGATATTTTTCTTCTATTGTATCCCATGGATCTGTGCTCAGCCGCTTGAGAGACAGATTCAGTTTAAGATCATTTTCATTTTTTTCCACCACCATCACTTCTATTTCTTCGCCCGATCTCACATATGACGAAGCATCATTGACTTTTTCCCAAGAAATTTCGGAAATATGAACGAGTCCTTCGACTCCGTTGATCTCACAAAATATTCCAAATTCTGAGACGCCCAATACTTTGGCCTTTTGCTTTGATCCTGTCGCAATAGCGTCAAACCGTGATCTCAGTTCTTTCTGAGAGATGTTGAGAGCGGCCGCTTTTTGAGAGACGACGAGTCTATTTTTCAACTGATCGACTTCAAGCACTTTTACTTTTACTTTCTGCCCTTGAAGTTTTTCCGGAGTATTAAGAAAATCTTCCGTCAACTGAATTTTTGGGATGACTCCTCGGATACCCATGAAGTCTATAAACACTCCGCCCTTCCCATATTCGCCGCAGACTACTTCGATAACTTCTTCTTTTTCTTTCTTTCCTTTGACAATGTCCCATTTACCTTTTTCAAAGAATTTTCTTAAAGAAACCACAGGAAATCCGTCACGTGATTCCTCGGATATGATTCTGACATGGACCACGTCTCCTTCATGAAGATACGGAAGATAGGTTGATATTTCTTTTATTTCTTTGTTTCCCAGAACCGCCTGTGCTTTTCCACCAATATCAAAAAGGACATTTTTTCTCCCCAAAGCAATAATCTTCGCATCCATTTCTTCGTTTTTTCTAAGCAGAGCGGGGCTTTCTTTTGCAAGAAGCATGTCCATGATGTTTACAGTAGGTTTTGTGTCTTTTGTGTGTGTAGTTTTTTTAGCCATCCTTCGAATTCCTCCTTCCCCGCTTGTACGGGGCTTGATAAGATCAGGTTTTATAGTATACCAATGACTCAAAGAAAATACAAGAGTAAGAAGAAAGTTTAAAAGAATATCGAGATGATCAGAGAATCAGATGAAGAATACCTGCCTGCCGGCAGGCAGGTCAGATTATCTGATAACCAGATATTCTTTCTCTTGGTATTCTTGATACTCTGATATTCTTATTTTATATCCCTTCTAAATCTTTCCTCGTTTTATCATTCATCTCCATGATACCTTGGAGTGATTGGATCTCTCCTTGAGGGAATTCTTTGACAAATGTATCGATGATCTCCCTGTGTTTTGTAGTGCTCAACTTCGATCTAAAAACCAGGTCATCCGGAGGGTTGACTCCTTGAGCTTTGGAACCTTTGAGAAGTCCCGGAATTTGAGCTGCATACTTTTCCCCTTTGGAAAGAGTTGTAATGGCTAGTTTTTCTTTTCCTTTTTTAGATAAAAGTATCGCCATATTAGCTCGCTTATCCGAATACATAAGATAGAGCTGGGCTTTTTTTATATTATCTCTTGTAAAAAAATCGAGTAGTCTATCCCGCAGTGCCTTGATACTATAGAGAGGATTATCGGGTAATATGCCAGGATACGGCAGTTCATAAATTACTTTTTGATCTGATAAAGAAATCGTTTGCGAAGAGTTGGTATTAAAAATAGGAAACGCAATCAAGATAATGAAGATGAAGAAAAGAGAAAGAGATATTGTCTTAACCATGCTTTTGATTTTAGCATAGCCCCAGATAAAAAACAACCCCTCACACTTCTATAAAGCTTTTCACTTCATAAAAGGTGTGAGGGAGTTATGGAAAAATTTACTTGATAACTCGTTTAAGGCTTTTGCCTGCCGTAAATCCAGGTGTCTTAGTTGCAGGAATTTGAATTTCTGCTCCAGTTTGTGGATTGCGTCCTTTGCGTGTTGCTCTTTTTCTCACCATAAATGTACCGAATCCTGTCACAACGACCTTTTCTCCTCTCTTCAACGCGTCTGTCATAGAGGTAAAAATCGCATTTACAGAATCTTTGGCTGCTTTTGAAGTAAGTCCGGCTTTTTTGGCTACTTGCGCGATAAGATCTGCTTTTGTCATATTATTTCACCTCCTTTCATATATAGTTTGAATAAAAGATTCAAATTGGACTACCCGAGCGCTCTTTTCTTTTTATTCCTTCTATATCCTCGATGGGATAAAAAAGAAAAATATATAAAAAAATAGTGCTTTTTTGTATGTCGCAATTTTTTTAAATCTACATAACAGAATAGGGATATTTGGGCTTCCTGTCAATCTACATTTAAAACATCTTATTGTAACAATCTATATCAAATTTAGGGCATTGGGACAAGGAGAAAAAAAGGCAGAAAAAAATTTAAGAAAAAATGAATAAAAATTTCTGAATTCTAAGTTCTAATAATATATCCGTCATTCTGGGGAGGAATAGTTCGACAGGCTCACTATGACGACTCCAGAATCGTAGTTAATTTATTTAACAACGATCCTGGATGCGTCCTGAGTAAAACCGAAGGACTTACCAGGATGACTGGTTATTCTTCTTTACGAACTTTATGAACTTATTTCCTTGCTACTGACTACTTTCTACTTATCTATATTTTCGTCGTTGCTTCGGCTCTGTATTCTCTGATGATGGTTACTTTTATCTGTCCGGGGAAAACGTCAAATTTTTGCTCGAGTTCATCTTTTATTTTATTGGCGAGCACAGTCGCCTCGTCATCTGTGATTTCATCAGGTCTCACGACAACGCGGAGTTCCCTCCCCGCCTGAAGCGCATACGCTTCTTTAACTCCTTTTTTAAGTTTGGCCGTATCCTCTATTGTTTTAATTCTTTTTAGATAATCTTGTAGATCTTCGTGTCGGGCACCTGGTCTTCCGCCAGACACCGCATCGGCGATGTAAACAATGATCGACTCGATTGAGTTAAACGGTGTATCTTCATGATGTGAAGCAACGCAGTCGATCACTTTTTCAGGAAAACGATGTTTTTTCAAAAGCTCGACACCGAGGTCCACGTGAGACCCTTCTTTATCCGTGATAATTTTACCGATGTCATGAAGCAAACATCCGAGTTTCACCGTGTTAACATCGGCTTTCAGCTCATGAGCCAGAGCCACTCCAATACGGGTTTCTTCAAGTGTATGAAGAATCATATTTTGACCGTATGAATAACGGTATTTAAATCTTCCCAACATCTGCACCAGTTCTGGAGGGAGATTATAAAGTCCTACCCTTTGAGTCAAATCTTCACCAGCTTTGAAGATTGTTTTTTCTATCTCTTCTTTTGTTTTATTAATTATTTCTTCTATCCGTTCGGGCTGTATTCTTCCGTCTTTGATGAGTTTCTCGAGTGAAATACGGGCGATCTCTCGCCTGACCGCGTCAAAAGATGAAAGTCTGATTACTCCTTCTTCTTCCAAATCCACATCGACTCCCGTCGCCAATTCAAAAGCCCGTATATTTCTGCCGTCTTTGCCGATGATTCTTCCTTTGAAATCGTCGCTCGGTATGGGAACAACGGACAGAGTGTATTCAGCTACGTAGTCAGTTGCACCATATCTCATCGAGTCCACTAACATATGTTTTGCCTTCTCCTCAACTTTCTCTTTTGCTTCCTCTTCTGCTTGTTTTATACGCTTAGCAATATCACCTTGCAACTTATCTTCCCATCCTTGAAGAAGAAGTGTGCGAGCTTGATCTTTCGTCATCTGAGAAATTTTTTCCAGTTTCTGTAAAATACCGTCTCGCTTCTCTTCCAGTTCTTTTTTTAGTTGATCAATACTTTGTCTTTCTTTCTCTATCTGGGATTTTTCTCTGATGAAATTCGTTTCTTTTTCATTCACCTGTTCTTCTCTTCTCGCCAACCGTTTTTCCATCTCCATCGCGTCTGAGGTCGCTTTTCTTGCTTCCCTCTCGGCCTCTTGTTTGACATGAAGTGCTTCTTCATTGGCTTTTAAAATGATCTCTTTCGCCTTTTGTTGTGTGTTTAGAAGGTCTTCCTGGCGTTCTCTGTTGAAGAATTTCTTGATGACTTTATAGATCATATATATGATTGATGCTTGAAGGAGTGTAAAAAGACACGACACCACAACAGCAAAAGCTGTTTAGATGGTGTACGAGGTATGGTTAAAAGTTGTGAAGCGCATACTAATAATCTTTTTACTCATTCAAGCGAAATAGTAATAATCTCCCTATTTTACACTTTTTATGATCACTCTGCAAGAGCTTAAATATACTTATCGCCTCGAGGCTAAATAAATATTTAATTGAAATTACAATACTAGAAGTTTATCATGAATTTATATAGACACAACAAATAGACTTATAGATTCCTATAAGATATAATATGAATATATGACAGAAACAAAGAAAGAGCAAAAGAACAATCTAAAACAAGTTAAAATCATTCCCACTAGATTGGTGGGTAGTAAACGTGTTTATTCAAACTTTGTTGAAGTAACAAAAACTAATAGAGAATTATCATTAAAGTTTTGCGATGTTCGTCCACCAGCTAACGAGGATGAAGTTAAAGAGGTTCAAAAGAATGGAAAAATTGAGGCTCCGATTGAAGTAGAGATAGTTTTACCTATTGAGATAGGGAATGGAATCATTAAGGCATTAACAACTCAGTTAGAAATTAAAGAACAATAATATGGACACTTATATTTTACCTAGACCAATCGTCGCCTTATATACACAATCATTAAGTAAATGGACAAGAAATCTACTTGATGGAGTAAAAAGTGCTACCCATGCTAAACCTTCATATGCCGAGAATTCTTTATTATATAAAATGGATATTTTTCAATACCCTTCACTAGAAGAAATCAGAGTAAAATTGGGAGCAAGTAATAAATATACAAAAAGACAAATAAAAAATCTTATGACAGCGTATGCAAGACTTCCCAAATACGGTAAATCTAATAGTTGAAGAGAAAGTTTTAAAAGAAATCAAAAGATATGGATTAAAAAAGAAATTCGATAAGCAAAAAAGTTTTCTATTAACAAATCCATCTCATCGATCCTTAGACTTTAAACCACTAGAACCTAAAGATCTTAACACATGGTCTTTCAGAGTCGATTTACATTTTAGAGCGCTACTTATAAGAGAAGATGAGAATACATTTAGACTTTTTAAAGTTGGAAATCATTTATAAAAAAACTTTGAATAAAAGATTATAGATTTCATTAGAATAACAATTTCAATCTTTTTCTTCCGTCTGTGCAATAGTTTTTTTAATGATGTCGAAAGAGAAGCCGCGGCGGGCTAAGGGCTCGTCCGTCGCACTAAGCGGGACGGATACGGCCCTTTGTGCCGCATCCTCGAATATATAAATGATCAAGTTATATCGGATGTGGCCTAAAAATTTGGCTTTCAGGATTGTATTTTTTTTTCCGCAAGAGTTTTTGTTTCTTTTTGAAAATACTCTTTTACTTCTTCCCAGTTCACTTCACTTAGCATCTGCGGCATCTGCTTTTCCTGTTCGGCATCCTCAAAATCAAGATCGACGGAGATTCTATGTCCAATTTGAAGTGCTAAAGCAGTCCCTCCAGCGAGATATGCCTGGTTGACTTCGCTCAAACCGGAAACTAACTGGATAGCCCGAAGTGTATCGGGGAATAAGGTTTTTGTAAACATGGTACTTGACGTTTATTCAGACCGAGTATATCCGACCAGAAATTGCCTGTAGGTCGTGCTAAGTCTTTTGTCTTCATGACGACTGCTTTTATCTCGTCTTTCCCGTAGGTTTTCAACAGCCAACGTACGTCATATAGATTGCCTCTGTCCAGTACTCGTTTTATAATAAAAAAGGCGTGTTTTTTTAGCCTTAACTCTTCAAAGGTCACATCCCAAAAATAGGATCGTAAAAAATCGGGGGCGGGCACGTTTTCTTCCGGATTCATACCTTCCATTATGTCATATTTTTACTTATAAATCTACTCTCCTTCCAAAAAATTGATCGTTTTTTTGATGATGTCAAAAGAGAAGCCGCGGCGGGCTAAAAATTGGGAGACTTTTTGGAAACGAATCTTACGGTCCATATTCTCATATCGTCTCCACCTCGGACGTAATGCTTTGAGAGCAAGTTCTTCTTCGGGCATTTCATGTTCGCTAAAATATTCATCTAGGAGTTCTTTTTCTATTCCAAACCGAAAAAGCTCCTGCCGCAGGGCAAACTCACTTTTAGGTTTTGCCCTGCTTCTTTGCTCCACAAACCACTCGACAAACTTCGTGTCGTCCACAAGTCCCTGCTCTTCCAGAGATATGACCGCCTGATCGATAATCGTTTCCGTCAGACTAAATCTATCTGCTTTTTTATGAAGATAATCGACAATCTCTTTTTTACTCCGAGGACGGAATTTGAGATAGAAGTAGGAAAAATTAAGAGCACGATGAATCAAATCATCCACTGTCTGTGATATACAACTTCTAACGTAGAACCTAGAACGTGAAACGTCAAACTTTCAACATTAAACTTTCGTCATCCTGGCTTGTCCAGGATCGTTGTCAATTTCATTCACTACGATTCTGGCGCCGCCCAGAGGGCTCTGCCCGGCGGGAGTCATCCCCAGAATGACGAAGTGCTTTCCAACGTTATAGCCTTTCATACTAAATACTAAATACTAAATACCAAATACAAAATACTTTCTACTTACTTACTGCTTTATCCGCTTTGACTTTCTCCATCACTTCTTTGTTCAACAGTGTTTTCAGTTTCTCGTCCGCCATAAGTGTTTCTTTGACTTGTTCTTTTCCTTGTCCGAGCATTTTTTCACCGTGTTTGATGAAGGCTCCGCTTTTAGTAAGAATCCCCCCTAAGATCGCGGCGTCGATAAGGGCTTCTTCCCTATCTATTCCCTCCGCCGTGATGATAAATTCCGCTTCTTTAAAAGGAGGCGCCATTTTATTTTTGACTACTTTTACTCTCACCCGTGTACCATAGACCATGTTATTTTTTTTCAAGGTCTCTATCTTTCTCACATCCATGCGGATAGAGGCATAAAACTTCATGGCGAGTCCTCCCGGAGTCGTCTCCGGATTGCCAAACATGATGCCAAGCTTCAGCCGCAACTGATTCGTAAAAATAACGGTAGTTTTGGATTTAGAAACTACGCCCGTCAATTTTCGTAGAGCTTGAGACATGAGGCGCGCCTGTAGTCCCATCTGCGCATCGCCCATCTCCCCTTCTATCTCAGCGCGGGGCACAAGTGCGGCGACAGAATCGATGACCAAAATATCAACTCCACCCGATCTAATAAGCGCTTCCGTTATTTCCAACGCCTGCTCTCCTGTGTCAGGTTGAGAGATAAGTAAATCTTCCAGTTTGATTCCGAGCGTCCTCGCCCATTGCGGGTCAAGTGCGTGTTCGGCATCGATAAACGCGGCCACTCCTCCGGCTTTTTGCGCTTCTGCGATAATAGATAAACAGACAGTTGTTTTTCCCGACGCCTCAGGTCCGAATATTTCGATGATTCTTCCTCTGGGTACTCCTCCCACTCCCAACGCAATATCCAAAGGTAGAATTCCGGTTTTAATAACCTCGACCGCGGCTACTGGTCCCTCGCCGAACTTCATAATCGATCCTCTGCCAAACTGTTTTTGGATCTGCTCAATGGCCAAGTCTACCGCCTGAAGTTTGGGACTTTTATCTGGAACCTTCACTGGAACCTTCATAAGAGTAAATGTAAATAATAATGAATATAGTTATTTACTATACGCCCATTATGTAAAAATTATGCGATGAATGCAAGGAGTATTACTGATAAAGAGTCCATCAGAATATATAAATCAGTCCTATAACGATGAACCCCCACAGTAACATCGTCACAATGAGAGGTACGTCTGTCGTAATGATTTTCTCTGGTCTTTCCCCTTCTACTTTTTCGTAGAGAAGTTGCGCATAACGGGCAATGCCGTATACGACAAACGGAATACTGATCATCATCCATTTTCTCGCCTCAAACGTAGGAAAGAGCGTCGAAAAGAATTCGGAAAAGATTGTTTTTGCCTGCGGCGGTTTTTCGAAATACGTGTAAAACGCATAGGCGATGATAGTCGCCGTGGCAAACGTATTTGTCAGAAAATCAAGTAGGTGTTCTTTGTACGAGATCATGGAAATACGAGTTTCCACACCATGAGACACGAGCTCTGCGTGACGCTTGACCGTCGCCATAAAAAGAGACACAAAAAATATCGTGAGAAGTAGCCATATGGGTATATGATACCCCGACGCCACCTCTCCTCCAAACGTTCTCATCATGAATGAAAACGAGATGGTAAAAATATCGATGATGGCGTATTTTTTGAGAGATACGGAATAGAGAAAATGGAGCAAAATAAAAGCCAGGCTCAAAAAGAAAAATGGCAGGGAAAATGTCAAAGAAATGATCAAAGCTACGAGCGTCAAGATGAAGGCCAAAAATGTCGCCTGGGGTATGGTGATTTTACCCGAAGCAATCGGCCTGAATTTTTTAATCGGATGTTTCTTGTCAAACGGATAGTCGATAATATCGTTGAGAAGGTATGAGCCGGATGAAAGAAGACAGAATACGATAAATGCGTAGAGAGATCGATAGAGGAGAAGAGGAGTAAAAAGTTCACCTGAAAAAATGATGGCGGTAAATACGACTAAGTTCTTGATCCATTGGTTGACACGCAAGGCTTTAGCATATGTGAACAGTCTATCTTTTTCCATTACACTTGAATTATACACTAATTGTTTTATCATTAGCATATGATGGTATCATATAAAAAGCCGCATCTTATATTTGCCAAACTCATCGACCAACCCACCTGGGGAGGCGATTATATCTTGAAATTAAAAAATCTTCAGACTCATCCTTCTTTTCAAGATAAAAAAATCGGCCAAAGTTACGAACTGTTTGGCGACTCAAAACTGGCTCTTGAGATTACGGATTCGAGTGATGCCCGCTTCATACCCGAAGTGGGCTACCCCGATAAGCCCGATGTCCACGGAGAATTGTTTCCATTTCATAAAGACATCGACTACCTGACTCTCTCAGAACTAGTAGGAATAAATCCATCGCAAATGCTAGGAGAAAAAGTGCAGGCAAAATGGGGCAAGATGCCTCTTCTTATCAAACTCAACCACGCCGCAGGCAATTCGTTTCAACTTCATATTAAACCATCTCAAACGCATCTTCGCTGGCAGCCAAAACCAGAGTCCTGGTATTACCTCGAGGACGGTCTCGTCACGTATGGAATTAAAAAAGATGCTGACATTGATGAGTACAAAAAAACATGTGTTGAGATTGATTCTTTCATGAAGACTATCAGCCTTCAAGTTCAGCAAGGAACAATGACGCTCGAAGAAGCAAATAGAAAAGCCAAAGAATTTATCCGAGAAAAAAATCCCTGGCAGTATGTCAATAAACATGTGGTTCATCAATACGAACTGGTTGATCTGAGTTCCGGGGGCATTCATCATTCATGGGAAGAGGATAAAGAAAACTTTCCCCAGGGAAACATTCTTCTTGAAGTGCAACAGGATGTCATGGATCCATTCTGTACCATCCGCTCTTTTGACCAAGGGAAAATAAAGTCCGACGGCACTATCCGTCCTTTAAATATCGATGATTATTTTCGGATAATAGACACTGACCCTGCCGTAAATGATTTTCAGACCGCTCTTAAAAAAAGACAGGGGAACCGACTTCTCACCACTCCGTATTACTGTCTTGATATTATTGAAGTGAAGGACAAAGTTGAAGAAACCATCAAAGATTCATTTGCTCACTTGTATGTTCGGAATGGAGAGGTAGAAGTGACCACAGACGAAGGAAATGTGAGAGTCGGCAAAGGACATTCGTGTTTTGTGCCTTACGGAGCGGAAAAGTATACAATCAAAGCACTACAACCAAATTCCGTAGTATTGAAAACGTATATAGTAGATGGTAGTAAGTAGTTACGTCATCCTGGTAAGTCTCGCAGAGCGAGACGCATCCAGGATCGTTGTTAATGTAATTGACTACGATTCTGGACAAGCCAGAATGACGAATGTGTTATTAAAAATTGAAAATTTTCCTCTATGAAGTTTCTATATAAAAACTCTTTTCTCCTTTCGGATGGTGAAGTTGAAAATTGTGCCAAGGCTCTTTCTCCCTATATTTCACAATTAAAAGAAGTCATCGCTTCCAAAAACTATGATGCGCCCGAAAGTTCTATCAATCTTCCCGATGACGCCAAAATACTTGACGAGGTGCTCGAGATGAAAGAAAAAAAATGGACACGCAATCTTCGCTATATCTTCGACATCGGTATCGGCGGATCAAATCTGGGAACCAAAGCTGTGTACGATGCGCTCCTTGGTCACTTTGATATTCTTAACCCCAACAGGTACCCGAAAATCATTTTTGCCGATACAAACGATCCGGAATTTCTTCACGCTTTGGTTACCTTTTTAAGTAAAGAGATACAGAGTGAAGATGAGGTAGTGATCAACGTCATCAGTAAATCGGGCGGCACAACAGAGACAATCTCCAACTTTGAGATCATCATGGACACACTGAAAAGAAAATTCCCGAGTATAGAAAAACAGGTGGTCGTCACCACAGACCACGGTTCAAAAATGTATAAAACTGCGGAGGGAAAAAATATCGATATTTTGACTCTCCCCGCCTCCGTCGGCGGACGTTACTCTGTATTTTCTCCCGTCGGCCTTTTCCCTTTGGCCATGGCCGGAGTTTCCATAAAAAAACTTCTTCAGGGAGCTAAAGAGATGAGAGAGTTGTGTACAAAAGATTCTCTCTCAGAAAATCCTGCACTTGTATCTGCCATCACACTGTTCCTTCAAAATAAACTGGAAAAAAATATCAATGATAATTTTATTTTCCATCCTGAACTTGAGTCTGTCGGCAAATGGTATAGACAGCTTATGGGAGAAAGCGTCGGGAAAAATGGACTAGGACTCACGCCTACTGTCTCTATTGGATCAGTTGATCTTCACTCCACTGTTCAACTGTACCTCGGCGGTCCGAAAGACAAGATCACTACGTTTATCTCAACGGAGAATAATCTGCAGGATGTTGCCTTGCCCGAGACTTTATCGTTCCCCCTTGTTGACAGCATTGCGGGAAAAAAAGTATCTGAGATTATGAAAGCTATCTTGGCAGGTGTCAAAATCACCTATGCCAAACAACAGCTTCCCTACATTGAAGTTGTGCTGGACGATGTCTCCGAAAAGCCCATCGGAGAATTTTTGCAGTATAAAATGACCGAGATGATGTATCTCGGGAAACTTTTAAGTGTCAATACCTTCAATCAACCAGAGGTGGAGCTTTATAAGATCGAGACGAAGAAAATATTAAATCACCTCTTACCAGGATGACGTTGAAAATTAAAATTGGGTATTTGATTAAATAGTTGCTTCTTTACATTCTTTACTTTCGCAATCGCGCTCTCTGTCTTAGCTGCAATGACAGGATCTTCAAGTTTCTTTGAAATACTCGGCCATGCCGTCATTGCGGCTATATTCCATGACCCAAATATCACGCTCCCCGCCACCCAGTTACTCACTGCAATAGCGGGATCATGAGTAATTACAGTTGCGCCATATGTTCCCCATGCGAGTGGATTTTTAAGACCAACGCTATTGAATAGATACAATCCAGCCACTCCTAGCTTCCCGAGTGACTTATGCGCTATGCTGGATTCCCAATTCGGTCCGGTACCATATCTTTCACACAATTTAGCATCTTTCAGTGCACAAACAGCAGTAAAGAACAGGTGTGCTCCTGCAGCCGGCGCTACCCAATCAGGATTTTCCGAGAGCATCTTGTGGATAAGGGGAATACTAGCCAGTTGAAGAGCAGAAAAAAGAAGATATGTCTGGCTTAACAAAAATGAAAGAGCATATAACCCAAGCTTTTGTTCTTCTGTTACTGCAATCGCACCTTTCTGTGCTGTTTCTTTTTTATCACTTTCATCCATTCTTATGCTATTTAGCCTTTCATCTAAGCCTCTCACACCCACTAGTATACTACCAAATTAAGAAAATGAACCTGCTTATTATCTCGGTTGATTACACGTACTATACATTCTGTAATAGTAGTGCTTTCTTAGGAATGGCCCTTTGCAAAAATATGCTTATAACCTTCACTATTATGAGATCCTATGTTTCTGGGAGTTAATTTCTGAAGAAATACACTCAAGCAAAACAAGTCTAAGCAGATTTATTCTCTTAACTAAGTATAAGTATACCACACAAATTCCCATTTGCAATGACCAAATGAAACCTATTGTATCGTTAGCTCCAGCGGCTTTTCCGTCTGAACGACGTCTTCTTTCTGTCCGATGGCGGCCACTTTTGTTTCTTTCTGAAAATCTATTTTCACTGACGCAGATGAAGTTGTTTTGACTTTAAATCGTACTGTAAAAAGTGTCCCCTTTCCTGTTTTCGCCTGTTTGGGCAGAACTCCCATAATGGTATGGATAACACCCGGCTTCATATCCGGAGACATAATCGACTTGGGCAAAAACGTACTGGCGTCAACTCCCAATACCTCCAAACTCTCGACAGGATAAGTAACGATCACATCAGCTGCGGTCACTTTATTATTATTCGCATTTACTCCCACTTGTACCGCAAACTCCTCTCCTTTTGCGTATTTGTTTTTACTTGAAGTTAAAGAAAGTTCAACTGTTTTAACCGTCGCAATCCTCGCCTCTTGAGCTTTACTCGTTGTGTGCGTCTCTGATTCTTTCTGAGAAGTAATAGAAGATATAAATAATATTGTTCCCACAATCGCCACCGCAAGTATCATCAAGATCGTTACCTGTTTTTTATACGGATACTTCCTGAATCGGTGTATTAATTTTTCTATTTTTTTCATACAATTTTAGTTTATTCCATCGCTTCAATCAGCAAACTGTAATCAAATATATCAACAACTCCGTCTTTATTGAGATCTGCATCCCCGGCTCCTTGGCCAAAATGTCCAATAAGAGAATCCAGATCTCGATCATCAACAATCCCGTCGCCCGTCAAGTCGACAAGACAATCCAAAGGCGCAGTAATAGCGATAGTTTTAGCTGGTAATTTCCCCGCATACATAGAGCCCCCATAGTTAAATGAAATGGTCGTATCCTTACATCTGTCTTTTGCCCATTGGCTGTCCATAGGTACGACGAACCCTTTCTTCTCGCAGGTCGGCCAGTTTCCCGGAGGATATGAAGAATACGTCACGCCGGGAGTCTGACGATTTTTTACATATTGTCCTTCAGCATAATAGTTCATCGTCTGCGTTCCTTGATGCTTGGTACAGATCTGTAGTTGAAGATCAACATACCGTTCCGTGCCCGATTTTTTCGGCTGCCAGGAAAGAATATTAATATCGTTTGCCTTCATTCCATCTGGCGGAGTCGTACCGGGAGTAAATCCAGGAGATGGAGTGGAAGCAGTTGTATATGGTTTACAACGGCCGCTGAGACACCCGGCCGGACAATTAAACCGAACATTTTCCGCCAGTTCATAGTGAACAGAGTCGGCTGAATTTTTATTACACGTCCGCTCAATGAGATAGTTGGAACTTCCCAAAGCCGGCGTCTGATCAATCTCACAGATATCTTGATACTTAGCTCCTGTTTTATCCGTAACTTGCCCGTAGATGAGATATTCGTTTGGCTCGTTAGCATCCGAGTCCAAACAGTTGGGCGTCGGAGTCGGTGTAAAAGTCGGTGTTGGCGGCATACGTGTAGGCGTGACTGTTGGAGTAGATGTGGGTGTGGCAGTTGCGGCAACTGTGAGTGTCGGCGTCAAAGTGGGGGTAGATGAAACAGTAACAGTAACCGACGGAGTAAGCGTCGCCGAAGGAGCAACGCAGGAAAGAACCGTGCCTTTTTGAGTACAACCGGAATAAGGATAGGCTTCGCCCGATTTTTTAGGTTGAAGTGACCATTCATAGTTTGCCCCTGGCGTCACACTGACTTGTGAATAGTAGCCGTATCCAGAAGGCACATCGATAAACTGATCTCCACCACCAAACCAATCGTTATACGGCTCTTTATTCAGTCGTAATACATATCCGTTTGCCCCCTGGTATGAAGACCAGAAAAAATCAGCCGACTTTCCGCTCGAGGAACAAGTGTAAGACAATCCTGTCATGCAAGGAAGAAACGTGGGAGTTGGAGTGAGAGTAATTGTGGGAGTAGATATCGCGGTGGGAGTCGCCACTTGAGGAAGCCTCACCGTAATCGTTTGACTGTACCAGCGTATATCTTCTCCCGGAACCATATAGTTATTCGCACAGTTAGTGACTGTTTTAGCTCCCCAGTCTATTTTATTCCAGTCGTTTCCCCACAAAACTTCTTGAGAACGTTTGGGTTTTCCTGCGATGGTGCATGAATCAGGCATCCCACAACAGGCAGAGGGATTGGGATAGTCCTGATTTGTTTGGGCAAAACCGTAAATAGGAATATCTCCAGATGCGTCAGAGTTGAGCTTGACAACGAAGCGAAATTCTTTGGCATTCTCGTATCCTGGTCTTATTTCTTCCCCTTGTCCGTAGGTCGAGTCACATCCTATGGCATCCCCGTCTCCTGGTATATTTTCGTGGACTCTATTGCACAAGTTTATTCCTCCGCTTGTTTGGAAGGATGCTTTTGACTGGGAAGATGGAGGAAGAACGAGTCTGGATTTTAGATCATTGATAAGCCAGGAATGGGAGTTGATGGCGGGATTGGATCCATCACCGAATTGTTCTGATACATTGGCAAAGTAGACAGTAAAAACGAGCTCATCTCCCGGGCGGGCATTTGTATACGCGCCGTATACTTCTTTCTCATCTTGTTGCGTCTCACCTTTGGTCGAATTTCTCACTCTTAAAAGCACCTGAGCTTTATTCGGCGGAGAAAAAGGATTAACTCTCTCTGAGCCCGTCGTGGGGCACTGATTGAGAATGAAAGTAATATTATTTTTGTTGAAATTTAACTCTCGAGGGTTTGTGTCTGCAAAACTGTGTTGGGAACACATTGTTTTATTGTTATCGTCAAGCGTCGTTTGCGCTGTGCATGCACCCGTCTTATCACAGGCGGTATAGCCAGGATAGCTTGAAGCCTGAGAAGCCGTCGGACAAAAAGTATCTTTATCTATAAACATCGTCTGGTACGACTGGATATTGACAGCGCTTCCTTTTTCGGCTTTAAGAATATATTGGTAAGGATTCCCCGAGGGAGTAAAAGGCAGACTAAACGAGCCGTCCAAAGATGTTGTCACGGAATCAATCTCGTTTCCCGTATTCCATCCGTCTTTCAAAAGCGTCACCGTCGCCCCGGAAACGACCGCCTGCTCATTCCCGCAATAAACCTTGCCAGAAAGAGTTGTAGGAAGAGGAGTTGGGGTTGGGATAGCGGTTGGTTGAGGTGAAGAAGCTGGAGGAGAAATCGACGGAGAAGGTTGCGTAGAAGGATCATCTGAAAATGGAACATAATCCCCACCAAGTCCAGAAATATCATCTACTCCGATCTTAATTCCTACATCTAAAACTTTGCTTATGTCACTTGGTGTAAGTATATTTTTTTCGTAAAGCAGCGACGTTCTTAAGAGTGTTTCAAAAGCTGCATCGCCCCACTCATTTCTTCCAAGCCCCCGACTTATGTCTGCGGATTTAGAAAGGGCGGTTCTTAGTTCAGGTGGATCTTCTGGCCAATCAAAATCATGAGTATCATATCCATAGACATTGAAAGTATTTAGTATATTATCTTGTCTAGCCAAATTTGGGAAAGAAAAGTTATTTTGAGATTTAATTTTTGGAACATTCTTAAAATAATTAAATAAGTCGTTTAGAAGCTCTCTTCCTTGGAATTCTCTTCGATAAATATCCTCAAGCGCAGTACTGTTGTTGTAGTACCAGTCGAATACAAAAGGATCAAGCCATTTTTTAATACTAGCTCTTTCTGACAAAGGATATTTATTATTTTGGATAATTCTATCGACAATTGTATAAGTAAAGTTCCTTGCAGCCAAGGTTTGTGGTTCATAAGAAACTTTCACAACACTATTCAGTACAATTTTAGCTGATATATATTCAGTGAAACCTTCGCTTATTTCTGTGCTGTACTCAATCTTTTTTCGCCACCCGCTCGCATCTGAAAGGAGATGACCTAACTCATGAACTATAGTTTGTAGTGAAAACAATGAATCTGTATTATAAACTTTAACAATAAATAAAGGGTTGATAATAATCTTTTTTGCGGGATAATTGATAAACCCTTCTACATTATTATGTGCCCCAACTTTACCAACAAGCTTATCAAAGTCTTTTATGGTCGCCGCTACTCTAACATCTGTTTTGAATATGTTTCCTTTATTCTGTCCGATGATGGTAATTGCCTCTTGAAAAAGAGAAGTGAGTCGTTGACTCAGTTGCTCAATAGGAGCGGAATATCCTATCCTTAAACCAATCATGGTTAGTTTTGATCTTATACTAAGCGCATATATGGTATTATTGGCCGCAAGAGCTGCTTTTTGACCATTTGTATCAGAAAGAACAGAGATAATAGAAGCTTGACGGCTTTCAGTAGCTATCTGTTTTAATCCCACAATATCATTTATGAGAACGCCAGTATTTCTTACAAGTTCAGGCGCCCTTTTTATAACATCCCAAGCTCTGCGCGCTCCACTCAAAAGACTTTTTATATCTCCAACAGGATCATATATTGAGGCCAAATCGAGCTTAAACATAAATGCCTCATAATCATTTTTTTGAGGCTGACTCAAAGTCTGAAACACTTCTTCTCTATCAGAGTCAGAAAGGTCTGGATACACAGCATAAATATAGTCTTTAACAATTTTATCTTTCTCAGGATCGTAAAAGGGCGAGATCGAAGTTACTCTAAAGTAACAACTGCCAGCTTTTGAATTATCCAACCAACAAAGCTCAAGGGCTTTATTTGTGAACGCATCATATATCTGTCTCTTTTGATTGTCGGAGAGCTCTTGAGGCCAGCTTGGGTTAAAAACACAAACAGGTGGACTTTGCCCGTTGTCACAACGCGAATAAAATTCGCACCCATCGGATCTTAAGGTAGGACTTGATAAATTTTGGTGACACTCTGCACCTATACCTGTTATTCCAAAATCCATTTTCTCTACAGTAAAAGAGTTTGCGGTATCAGAGCCGGCGATTGAGATTTCGTATTGGTATGAGTTATTTTTTTCTTGAGCGGCAACCTGGGGAATAAATCGCAGGATGCCAGATGAGGTCTTGGGACTGTTCGGCAAAGTAGCCCCCGAGGTTTTCGGATATAAAGTTGTCTCTAGTGTCTCCCACTGATTCACTTTTGTCGACTCTGTGATATCATAAAGTACTCCGTCTTTGTCTTTGACAATGAGTTTTACGCCTCCTTGTTGCACCCTCACATTGGCAGTGATTTTAAAAAGATTCGTTGAGGGCACGGTAACTGACTGTACAATCCCCGCGCTTTGGGTAGCAACAATGGCGATACCCGAATCGTTCTGTTCGATCTTGGCGCCTTTGACTATATTCCAGCCTTTGAGTTTATCTTGTTTTTTTAAAACCTTGTCGATAATATTGGGAGACTGACGAAAGTCTTTATTGAGGAGTATGTCACCTGGTTTTGTCTGTCTATTTGAACTAATGATTGATACCGCAACAATAAGACAAAGCAGTATTAGAGAAAGAAAAGAAAAAAG
>JAUSJK010000088.1 GCA_030647255.1 bacterium | reverse complement strand
TAAAAATAATAAGGAGAGGTAGTATATATATCACATCTTTTAAATCCTGCTGTGAAGAAAACATCGTACTCGAAATAACGAATACAAGATACCATAAAAGAATTTTTAACCCGGCTGATACCTCACCTCCATGTAGATAGTACGCTAAGATTGCCAACGCTCCTATTCCAGTCCATATGGGAACAATTCCGACAATAATTCCTCTGATTAAATCCTTTTTTTCATATACCACGCTTCCCAGTTTTATATGATTGCCTTTCCACACGGGTAGCAGATTGAATTCGCGTACCCGCAAAAATAAGATTGTTGCCATAAGGAAATGAGAGAGTTCATGAAGAACAGTTCCCGGGGAAAAAATGAAAGTCAGCAAAGCAAAACTTATATCCGTACTTTTGGTTACTTTTTTGAAGACGTAGAAAATAAAACTGGTACTTACACGTGAAACAGCATAGAGAACAAGTATTTCAGAAATAAATAAGAGAGTGATGAGCCAGGCGTTCATGTTAGGGTGCAGATGCGGACTGAGTTGCGGGAGCCACCGTAGTTTGTAAAGTGGAGGAAGGTGACGCCAGAGGTGCTGTCTGAGTTGCAGATTGAGTACCCGTAAGAGGAATAGGTGGTATTGTGGGTAAAATGAATTTTGTGGGACTTGTCCTGAGCGAAGCCGAAGGAATAGGTGTCACCGATTGTATGGTCGGCTGAGGAGGGACATATGTATTAACGGGTTTGTTCATTTTTCTTTGTATCAATACGAACAATAAAATAGCCAACACGGCAGCCGTAAAAATACCAATGACAAGAAGGATCGTGTCTATGTTCGATCTTTTTACTTTTGTTTGTTTCTTTTCTAGATCGTGTATATCTAATGGAGTATAGCTCAGAGATTGGTTATCCATACGTTTTAAAAATTTCTTTAGACTCCTGTACTCATCTGTGTATTCTGAACAGGTGTATCTCCGTTTGAAGAAGTTACCACAGGTGGTTGATTTGGTACAACTCCATTACTTGCTTTTCCATTTGTCAAAGGCTGTTTCTCATCTACTTTTGGTTCTTTTTTTGGCGAAACCTCTACAGGTTTATCTTTAACGTCCGGCTCGATTTTTTTTTCATCCATTCCGTTCATTTCTTTTTCTAGTACCTCAGCGGCGATCTCCTGTATGTGGGGAGAGGCACATTTGGAACAAATCGGCGTGGAGTTGGGAACTGTTTCCGTTTGGAATTTATTCGCACACTCTTCACAAAGGAAGTGCTTGACGGACTGATTTTTTCCTTCTTTATCCGAAACAAGTTCTACTCTTTCAACATTGAAGATAAAGCTTTCTCCGTCAAAATCAACTAAAATCGTATCACCCGACTTGACTTTGCCTTCGATAATAAGTGTGGAAATGGGATTTTCGACCAGTTTTTGTATAGCTCGTCTTAGCGGTCTGGCTCCATAAATAGGATCAAATCCTTCTCTTACTATCGCTTTTACCGCCGCCTCCGTATAGGCAAATCCTATCTCTTGTTCTTCAAGGAGCTTTCTCAAACCCTTGAGTTGTAACTTGACTATGGCTATCATGTGAATGAACTTGAGGGGTTCAAAGATGATGACTTCATCAAATCGATTGATAAGTTCCGGTCGGAAAAATTTCCTTAACTCATTCATGACTTTATCTTTGATAAGATCATATTTCTTTCTATCAGTCTCTTCCTCTACTTTTACTTTCTCGTCTATTTCTTTTTCCAGCGGGAAATTTACTCCAAAGTACTCCTTAAGTATTGTCTGCTTCCAGACTTTGCCACTGATTTCTCTGTGCCACAAACTATCTCCGACGATGACAATCTCTCGTCCCACAGGAGAAAAAGTGTGCACATCCCAGTGCGAAGTGGGAAAACCTTCGGATGAATCGGCTGTTTTTTTCTCTATTGTCTGATCGATAAAATAGTCTTTGAGCATGCCTGTCTGCCAGTCGTTAGCACCTTCTTTTCTCACCCAATATCTGTCTTTATATGTCACGATTTCCATTTCGTCTGGTGTATAGGCGTGTGTTTTGAATCGAGCAGTAGGCAACTGTTCTTCAGGCGCATCGGGTAACGCATTTATTACGACGTGGTCTTTGAAATAATCGATAAGATTAATCGTATCCCATACTTTGGCGGTAGTGGAGGTGCGGGAAAGCATCATACTACCCTTGGTGATAGACTCGACCCCTTTGGAAGATATTGCATGTGTCTCAAATCCCTGAATGGGAAAATCGGTTACTTTGTCTTTTTTTTCTGCCGCTTCTTTCTCATCTTTTGCCTGGACTTTCTGTCCGGCAAAGTAGTCGAGAAGCATACCTTTATTCCAGTCTACGATATCTTCTTTTTGATCTTTTTTTTCTTCCACTTTGGTATCTGTCGGTGGTGTAGTTGTATCTTTTTTCTTTTCGTCCATTTTCTCTTCCTGTTTTGGAGCGTCGAGCGTTGAAGTTTTCACGTCTCTTTCAAAATATTTGGCTCCAATGGTTAGTATTTCTCTGCCGCGGGGTGAAAATGTGTACGTCGAGACTATTGGAGGCTCTTCTACTTCTGCTTTTCCGCTCTTGAGAAGCTCGTCCTGGATGATGCTCGTACCAATATTTGACGTTGCAATAACTACAGTGTTTTTAAATGAAATTGTGTGACCTTTGTTGTCTGTCAACCTTCCATCGTCGAGTATCTGAAGTAAAATATTAAAGATATCAGGATGGGCTTTTTCAACTTCGTCAAAAAGTACGACGGAATATGGTTTTCTTCGCACTGCTTCCGTCAACTTTCCGCCTTCTTCGTAGCCAATATACCCCGGAGGAGCTCCAAGAAGCTTGGCTACCTCATGTTTTTCCATAAACTCAGTCATGTCAAACCTGATCATCGCTTCTTCCTGGCCAAACAAGACGTCGGCCAATGTTTTTGCAAGTTCCGTTTTACCGACACCTGTGGGACCTAAGAATACAAAGCTTCCTATGGGGCGCTGGTTTGATTTGAGCCCAGCCCTTCCTCGACGTACTGCCTGGGCGACTGATGCCACAGCCACTTCCTGATCAATGAGTCTTTCGTGCATGATTTTCTCAAGGTTGGCGAGCTTTTCCACTTCAGAACCGGAAATTTTAGATACGGGTATCCCTGTCCAGCGAGCAATTATATCTTTGATTATCTCTATGCTTACCGCTGTCGTCGTCTGTGCTTTTTTGATGGTAAACTGTTCTTTTTTTTCTTTCAGTTCACCTTCCACATCTTGCTCTTTTGATCTGATGATCCGAGCTCGTACTCTGTCTCCCTTTTTTTCTGCTTCCTGAATTTCCTGGTTCAATTGGGCCACTCTTTCTTCAAGTGACTTGATCTCTTCAGGCAGGGAGATGAGAGGTAAACGTACCGCAGAGCAGGCTTCATCGATAAGATCGACTGCCTTATCGGGTAAAAATCTGTCTCCGATATATCTTTTGGACAATTTGACCGCGGCATCAACCACGTCATCGGGAATCTTGACTCGATGAAACGCTTCATATTTGTTTCGTATGGCTTTGAGCATTTTGATCGCCTGTTCTTCTGTCGGCTCGGGTACAACTATCGGCTGAAAACGTCTTTCAAGCGCCGGATCTTTTTCAATATATTTTCTGTATTCAGTGAGTGTAGTCGCACCGATAAGCTGTATTTCTCCACGGGAGAGTGCCGGTTTAAGAAAGTTTGAAGCGTCCATCGACCCTTCGCCCGAAGAACCGGCTCCCACAATATTATGTATTTCGTCGATAAAAAGGATAATCGCGCCTTTGCTATTCTGTACTTCCTCGATGAGGTTTTTCATTCTTTCTTCAAACTCTCCTCTGTGAGATGCACCAGCCAGAACGCTCATCAGATCAAGACGAAGTACTTTTTTATTAAGAAGCGTTTCGGGCACTTGTTTGGAAACTATTTTTTGCGCAAGCCCTTCGACAATGGCCGTTTTTCCGACACCAGCTTCACCGACAAGCGCCGGATTGTTTTTCGATCGGCGGGAAAGAATATGAATAACTCGTTCAATGACCTCGGATCTTTCGACCACAGGATCAAGTTCTCCCTGGGCCGCCTTCGCTGTCAGGTCGACGGTAAATTGTTCAAGGACGCTCGTTTTTCTTTCTGTCGTCCCTTTTTGGTCAGCTCCGACTACTCCTTCTTTCTTTCCCGTCACTTTTTTATTCAAATCTTCTTTTTTAAGTCCCAGTTTGACAAGCACCCGCGCCGCCACTCCTTCGCCCTCTTCATAGATGGCAAGCAATATATGTTCAGGAGAGATAAACTCATATCCCAATTTTCGCGCCACTATAAGAGAGTTGTCAATAATTCTTTTTATGCGGGGAGATATCTGGGGAGCGGTTTGATTATTTTCTTTTTTATATAACTTCTCCAGTTCTTGTTCGATAATCTGAGGCTGAATTTTCAGGTCGACAAGTGTTTTGTAAATTTCTCCATCAGCCAGAAGACCGTGGAGAAGGTGCTCACTGTCCAAGAAGGCAGAGTGGAGCTCTTTGGCTTTGTTATTGGCAGACAGAAAGACTCTGTTTGATCGTTGCGTCAAGTGAGTCATCACATCAAGATCGCCTCTTTTTTTATCATTCATATTCGACGTGAGTGTGTTTCCCTTTGTCTCCGGAGGTGTAGGTTGCACCGCTCCAGGCGTACCTGACACCGGCGGACCCGTTTTATCTGGCGCTTCTTTTTTCTCTGGAGGTTTTACTACAGTTGCGGAAGATGGTGTTTGAGAAACAGTCTGCGGTGAAGGAGGTTGTCCGATACCGTTATAAGGTTGTGCGCCAGAAGGAGGTGATCCAATACCGTTGTACGACTGTCCATGGGAAGGAGTTCCAATACCGTTATAAGAGCCTCCTGACGACATAGTTGTCTCTGTTTGCTGAGACACTACCTGTGGAGCTGATTGTTGTATAGGTTGTTGTGGAGCCCCAGGAGTCGATGCAGGCACTGCATCATCCTGTTGTTTTTTCATAAATCCAAAAAAGCCAGCCATAGTATCCATTATGGGGATTTTATTTCTATTTGTCAATTGAAAAACTTACATTAAGTACCTAGAATGAGAATGTGAGCATTTATACCTACCAATAAAAAACTTTATTAAAATATTTTTAATTTGTTTCGTCTTCGTAACTGTGCTTTATGTAAGAAATACGTTTGCTCAAACAAATACTCCCTCCGCCTCTCCTTCCTCCGCGATAAAATCTCAGCGGGAAGGACTTAGTTCTATGGAACTTGTAGCAGAAATTTTTAAAATTATATTCTCTGGTGATTCTTCTACATCCTCAGCGATTCCTAAAGATTCTTCTGTCACTCCTGCCCCACCAGGCTCCCAACCTATCCCTTATCTTAGTGTCTCTCCTGCACAACCTGGTTCCCCGCCTGATCAGGGTGGGAAAAATACTTCTCCTACATGCCCTATTATGAATCCAGACAGAACTTGCGGCAGCCGATCGAATGCCATTAGAAGCTGTGCTCATTGCACTGAGCAATATATTCTGGAGGATGAACACGATAATCCTGATAGACGACCTCCTATACGGGAACTTTGTAAAGACTCATATGGCACGCCTTTTGCTCTTGATATAGCCGCTTCTCCCGGCACTACGGCATATTTGCCCTCAATCAATAACCACCTCATAGAATGGGAATTTCTCAATGAAGAAAAAGGTTCTTCGTATGCGATACAAAAATATATCGGTACGGATAAAGAAACGGGAGATAAATACTATATTCAGTTTCATCACACAAGACCCGGAAGCGGAAATCCGGGTATTCATACCACGGATTCTCTCAATTATGCCGGCATTATAGACGCCAATCATCTCCATGTGCAGTTGGCACAAGGGACACCAAATGCAGGAGGAAACTGGGTCGACGCCACTCAGTACTTATGTAAGTAAATTTAAATAGCATATGTTCAATCGAATTTATCTTTTAATAATCGCACTTGTCATTATTCTGTTTCTGATAATAGTGGTTTTGGGACTAAAACAACCAAACACTTCATCTGCACCTTCGCTCACACTTACACCTTCTATTTCTTTAAACAGACAGTTGCAAATAACAAAGATTAATCCTCCCGCAAACACGGATAAACAGTACTTTCCCGTCACTCAAATTACGTTTACATTTAATCAGGAGATGGGTCCTTCTGCCTTCTTTTATGAAGTTTTTCCACCGACGGAAACTGTGGTACTCTATGGAAAAAGCAAAAATGAAATTATTCTCTCTCCAGAAAAAGCCTGGACTGAAGGAGTAACTACTATAACCATCAAAACACCCACCACTTCTCTTCAAGGAAACCTATTAGGAAGAGACACTGAATATATTCTCAATACGGCCTATCCTCAGACTATCGATCCGGATATAGAGCTCTAATTTTTTATTTACTTCTCCCTCATTGACATTATATTTCTCAATCCATTACAATCATCATATGCTCGCTTTGTTGAAAAAATACATTCATACAACATCGTCTATACTAAGGAAAATTTTTATTGTCATCGCTATCTATACGATCGTCGTGACATTATTTATTCACTTTATGGATAGAAGTGCTACTAAAAATTATGAAGATCCGTTGACTCAAAATAGAAATCAACTTTATTCAATCATCAATGATCCTAAAATAAAAACTACATCTAAAGGACAGTTGAAAATTGCTCTTCTGCGTACAGCCAGCTGCACCCTCATGGGAGAAGGGTGTACAGATGTACCTACTGATGGCAATCATAACTTTTCCCGCAGTGCGATTGGATTCATGAGTAATCTGATTAGCGCACCTTTGAATAATCCTCCGGCATCAGGTCTCTACTGGGCATCTTCGGGACTTGAAAAAGCAGGTTTTATTCCCAAAACGTTTGCAACGGAAGGAATAGGGTATGCGGCTCTTGCGCCTCTAAAAAGTATTTGGCTTCTTTTTAGGGATCTGGTATTTTTACTGATGGTTTTGGTCGTGGTAGGCATCGGATTTATGATTATGTTTCGGGCCAAACTCAATCCTCAGACGGTTATATCTCTGGAAAATGCGTTACCAAAGATCGTGATGGCTCTCATTTTTATTACATTCTCTTATGCCATCGCCGGGTTTCTTATTGACATGATGTATATTGTCATGGCCTTAATAATTGGTTTGTTCGGTGCTCAGAAAACAATCGGCGTTCCTACGAAAGATCTCATGGATACCTATGTATATAATCCTGATCCTTCCGTATTCAATGTCTTTACAGGTGTTGATATCGGTGCAATTACAAAAGACCTGTCATTTAATCTCTATGGACTTTTACCCTGGAGTATCCAGGCGGTCGTCAATAGTCTAGGCGCAGCCATAGGATATAGAATGATTCTTTTTTTCGTGGGAAGTGTCGCCGGTATCGCGGGGATAACACCTGATAAAAATATCGGTAAAACATTTAACATTATGGGGGAACTATCTAAACTTGCAGGTGAAAGACTGGGTCCTTTTGCTAAAGCTATCAAACCACTTAGTTTTATCGGTGAAAAAATACAAGGATCAGGCACACTCGGAGCCAGTTTCATTGCAGGACTTTTGCTTGTTGCCGTTGACATAATTGTAGGACAGGTCTTAGGATGGATTGTCCCCGTGGCCATCGTCTTCCTTCTTCTCGTATTCACATTTATATATATGTATTTTAAACTCTTCTTTATGTTTCTTTTCACTTATATCAATACACTTCTTCTCATTATATTTGCACCTTTGATATTGGCTATGGAGGCTATCCCGGGCAAATCGACTTTTTCCTCTTGGGTGAAAAATATCATACTCAACCTGATGACATTTCCTATCGTACTGACACTTTTTCTTTTAATCAGAACATTGCTTTATACTCCTGTTGGTGGAACTAGTCCTAATCTATGGCAACCGCCTTTTTTACTCGCCATAAATCCGGTTATGTTTAAAGGAGTTGTCGCGGGAGCTATATTTTATATGATTCCCGATTTAGTAAAACTGATCCGTCAGCTTACCGGAGTGAAGCCTCTGCCAATTGATCTGAACATGGGTACATTCTTCTCCGGCGCCGGAGCCGGAGCAGGTACCGCATTTGGAGTAGTCGGTCAATATAGTACTATGGTGCTGGCCGCCAACAATATACCTATGCTAGCGAGCGGACTAAGAGGTCTGCCTGGATTTAAAGAAGCATATAAAAAAAATATTCCCAAACCTCCCGAACCTGTTGCGTCAGGGGCAAAGACTGATCTTCTTGTAGAGTCAGGGGGCGGCATATAACTACTCCCAATTCGAGCACTTATCCTCCTAGGCTTGGAAGACTGAGTATCGTCACTCCAATTAGTCTCAGTATAAATACGGAGAATAGAATGAGTAGAAGACCCATGATACACGAAGTCAGTGTCTGTTGAGCATTCTTCAGTTTCTCAGGTGCTCCTTGAGACATCTGTATGCTAATCGCAGAATACACTATGCATAGAAATGAGATGAGACCTGCAATACTCACCACCAATCCAAATATATTTTTCTCAATAAAGTTTTTGTAGTCTCCCACATACACACAGCCTATTCCCGTCCAGAATCCATTACTAGGCGCTAAGAAACACGTTCTACATTGGGTATAATCTTTTGACAAAAGCAAATATCTGTCACAAAACTCCACCGAACCCGAGGTTGTCACCACTTTGCAACCACATGAAGCATTGCAGACATCGTTTCTGTGATATATGTCTCCACCCGGAATTGGTCCGAGATCCTTAAATTCTAGAGTAGAGGGTTGCCCATTCGAACAGGCCCGTAAATATTTATATTGCAATATTGTTTCTTCATCCTTATAAAAGATCGAAGACACTTTCGTAGTCCACGTTCTCATCCATCCCAACACATCCGGACAAAAGTCGATAAGTACATTCTTTATGCATACTGGTCTGGCTAACTGATCATCTACCGTCGGATTTTCTATATCCGCGCAGCAACATTTTCTTCCTTCGGGAGTATCCGAGAGAGCGTTGCCGCAATTCGCCTGAGCTGATACCGTATAAGGAAAAAGAAGAATAAAAGACACAATAAAAATAAACAGCAGTTTTTTCATCTTATTACTATACTAGATCATTTCTTCTGCTCTGTCCAGTCTTTAAACGCTTTGAACATGTAAAACAAAAATAGACCAACTAATGCGATCGGAATATATCCGCCGACAAGATCATATATTCTTCCTTTGACAGCTCCTCCAAACTCATTGCGTAGTTTATTCGTAAACCATTCATAATCTTTTTTTCTATGGTTAAATTGATCGGGCAGTTTAACTAATTCACCATTTAAAGGATTAGTAATATAGGTCGGCTCGAAATCAGGCTTCTTAGATGGATTATAGGGTTGCTTGGGAAGAATGCGCGATGGATGTCTGTCCAACGCGTCACAGAAGCGGTCGATATCTATACTGTCCCACTCCCAGACACCGTTTGACGTACCGGCAAACTCGGCCGCGAGCGAGTGCTTCTCCTCCGCATTAAATATGCCTAATAGACCTTTGGCCAAAGTGTCTTTTTTAAAATATGACATCGTCACTGCGGCCAAGTGATGAGCTACTTTTTGTGCATAATCGTTGCTTGCATATGCTTCTAACGTAGTTTTGACTCCTCCGATTAAGTTGACGATCTCATTGAAGTCTTTCTTGCCGCTGAGTGCTGTTTTTTGTAACAGTGCCGGCAGTCCCAAAATAGGTGCGACTACTTTTATTTCTGCCTGCCCTATCTCTCCTGTTAAACGTGACAGCGTACGCGGACCCGTATTTCTAAATACGATGTATTTTGACTCTGTTTCTTCGACAGCAAATGAGAAAGGATATCCGCCCGTGCGAATATATTTAGCGAAGCTATTCAAAAAAGCTTCATTGCCTGAATACGAATCGCTGAGCTCCTTAAACAGACTCACTGACTGTTCTATATCCTCTGCCGTATATCCCATTTTGGGCAGATTCGTCAGATAATGGCGCAACTTCGCTTCCGTAAGCCTGTATGCCTCTATCTTATCTGGCAACTGGGCCATATCTTTTGCATTCTCTTTTCCATCCGCTGCGTGGGTATGTTGTAAACGTTCAAGTTCCTCATCCATTTTTTCCGTTGTTTCTTTTCTTAGTAGAGATTCTGCCAAAAGGATCCTTTTCATCATTTTGTCAAATTCTTCCGTCGATACGGGTTGCCCCAACTTTACTCCCATTTTCTGTCTCAAATCTTTCCATCGACTAGTGCCATCCTGAGAATATCTATCTCTATCTATGCGGACAAACTTCGTCGGCATACGATTAGAAACGACACGAGCCATGGTTCTGTAGAGGAACATTTGAGATGCTTCAAGCTCATAGGCTTTGTCAAGATCCGGCGGAGACATCTTGCGCGCTTTTACTTCTCCAATAATTTTGGCTTTCGCTTCTGTGCGTATTCCATCTAAGTAATTATCAAAACCTGTCTG
>JAUSJK010000087.1 GCA_030647255.1 bacterium | reverse complement strand
GGCGTTGGTGTGGGTGTCCGCGTAGGTGTGGGTGTGTTTGTTGAAGCAGGAGGACTCACACTCCCCGCATCCGTTATCGTACAATCGGCATCTTTATCAATACGGTTGATCGTATTCGGATTTTTCCAGTCACACGTCAGTTTTTTACCTGCTGAAACATCAATTAGGAAATCATCGCTTGCACGAGAGACTACTTTTTCACATTTATTATTATTTTCACCCAATGTACCGTCACATGAGTTTATCTGCCAGCGTACTTTCACCGTTCCACTCGTTTTATTTGTATAGCTAGCAGTCAGTTTATTCACTTTGCCATCGACTGCTCCACTACACGCATAGTTTGAAAAATCGGCCGTCCGAATATTATTATTTGTCCCGTCTTTCGTATCCGCGGCCGCCCAACATGTCCTATCATCCGTGCCGTCAGGTCGAGTCGAGTCATACAGATCGAGTTGATATGTTTTATTTGTTTGGACAGATTTTTTCTTTATCACCCATCCGTAATTATATTTGGCTCCACAGGCAACTTTAAAACTATCAAGTTTGTCGACCGGCTGGCCTGCGTTTGCCGGACACACACCCGTCCCGTCTTTTGTACAATAGGTCGACGTTATTTCCCAATCGCTCGTCGGAGGAATCAGCTTGACATATGAATTGTATTCTTTAGTCAGATTGGCGGTTGGATAATGAACACTTGTTTGTCCGTCTTTCATCGTCAATGTATTCGGTTGTCCATCCGCTTTCAAAAACTCGTTTTTAAATCCATCCTCTTTGACAAGTTTCGTCGTATCACAAACACCGTCTTTGAGATCAGTACAAATATATGAATCTGCGTCATATGTACACACTGCAGGGGGAACGGGAGTAGCTGTTGCATCAGGCATGGGAGTGGCGGTAGGTGTCTGAGTAGGCGTAGCTGTGGGTAAGATACACTCGGGATTCTTCGTCACTAGGAAAGGAAAATTGGCCACTTGTTTGAAACTCGCATCATTTCGCGCCTGATCGTACTTGCCTTTGCCTACTAAAAGTATATCTTGACAAGGATCATCCTGATAAGCTTTGGCAAAATCAACCGTTACCTGGACTTTTTTACACGCCTCATCTCCTCCTGCTCTATTAAATTGTACCGGAGTCCTGTGCACTGTTGTCACCATTTCTCCATCGATCCAGGTCTCTCCATAAATGGTCGGCCAGGGCTGATTTCCTCCACAATAGACTACATCAAATGTTGCTGTTGATTTGCTCAAATATCTCGTCCGTATAGAATCTATCCGGGCCTCTCCGCTAAATCCGCCTGTTGGAATAGGTGCGTCCATGGGAGAAGTAGGTTTGGGAACGGTTTCACCATTACAGTAACCGATTGTTTCTGTATCTGTTACACAACTATCTCCCCGAGCAACATCACGGCAAGGTAACTCTTTATTTTTCAAAGTCGTACCATCGCAGTAATATTCTGTGACCGTATCAAACGCAGGTACGCCTGTACCGGGTAAACCGTTTCCTTTTACACATTTATCTTTATACTCAAACGTCTGTACCGTACCGTTAGTATCGACAGTTTTATAGGTAACTTTACCCGCTTTGGAAAAATACGGTCCCTTATCAGTATCAATACACTGGGGATACGCCTGTTGGGCTTTGGACGAAGTAGAAACAGTGCTATTATTTACTTTTGATATGAGAACACCCAACATACTCACGATTCCAATAGTCAGAATCGTTATCATGGTGGCTATCTCTCCTCTTTTTCCAAAAAAGAATCTGTTCATAATGTGTTACTCGACATTAACCGTGAGAGGTTCGGCAGAATCAAGCACGTTCGTCCCTTTTTGTGCAACTATATTTTTTTGTAAATCCAGCTGCAACATGGTGGTTCCTTTTTGTAAAGGTCGAAATGTCAGTAAGACTAAATATCCGTCCGCGTGTTCTTTTGGTGCGCTTGGATCGGTAGAAGCAGAGTATTTTATCTCATCTTTCGTTGAGGTATTTACGATCGTTTCTGGAAATAGTTCGCCTTCTTTTTGGGAAATTTTACTGAGATAAGCCGGATCGTATTTTACGACCAGATCAACCGCATTGCTTTCTGTTCCTGAAAGATACACTCCCACCGTAAACTCTTTTCCCATAGACGTGTTAAACGTACCTTTTTCTTTCGTCAGTTCATTCATAAAGTTGCCGAGAGACGCATACATTGTCATCGTTGCTCGGGGCGTTTTTGTCGTCGTTTGCGAAGGGGACGTTGGTGAATTGGGAGGTACATTTGAAGGAGAAGATCCCGGAATATATTGTGCGATCACGAGTACGGTCAAAAGAACGAAGACGAGACTCAGTACGCCAACCAATATATATTGTGTCGGTTTAGGCAGATTATTAAGGGTTCGAATGAAAGGAGAATTTCTTGTCATAGAAAAAAAACTTATAGATACTTTAGTATAGAGATATGTGAGTAACGATGTCAACAGGATCAATCATCAGCATCGTCTCATCAATACATATTAACGTATCATTTTGAAACGATTTGTTAAGAGATCGAATTACGAGTTCATTATCAAGAAATAGGAGTTGAAGCAGGGGGAGCGCTGACTGTAGGTGAGGCCAGAAGAATCTAATATTATTTAACGTGAATTACGAAACTCGATTACGTCATTCTGGTAAGCTGAAATTAAGTTTCAGCGCATCCAGAATCCAATCGATAAATAAATATTTGTACGTAATTACGTCGCAATTCGTTAGATTCTGGACAAGACCCAAAGGGTCCCCTTCGGGGCCAGAATGACGAATTGCTTGTCATAGTAACGTATATAGTTTCATAATTCGGGCTATTTAGTTCCACGATCCTATTTAGAAACAGAGAAATAAACATTGACATATGGTTTTTAGCTTAGAGTCGTTTTTCCTTAACTTTACCAATAACGAATCTGATAAATTCCTTCGTCTTGTCCTGTAAGGTCATTTCTATTCCATACTTCCAATTTTCAGCAGTTTCTATCAATTTTCTCCATTGAGGAAACTCATTCTTTACCCATTCCGCAGAAACTTTTTTCGATGCAGCTTCGTTGGACATAACCGTATATAAAATGCGACACACATTTAATACTGCATACGATTGATAATGACTGTTTTTTAACCATTCTGGATCAATTATCTTAGGTTCCCACTCTTTGAAAAGATCTCTGACGCAGGCTTTTTGGACATCTTGTATATTAATCGGCTTAGCCAATGTTTTGAAGTCTGGTCCAATTAAAGCCACTCCATGTGTGTAAAGGAGATAATTATTTATCAACCATTCGTTGCCGTATGTTGAAAGATATAGTTCACCTTCACCATAATATGGTCTTGGTTGTAGTGGGGGAAGAATATCTTTGAGTATGTCTATAGAAATATATGAACACTCAAGACGCTCTGCCCATTTCGGATGACTTATTTTTAATTTTTGATATTTGCTTTTAAGCTTCTCAAACTGTTCCTCAGATACAGCCTTCTTTAGTACTACTAAAAGATCTATGTCACTTCTATCCCATTTGAAATCATCATACGACAAAGAACCAGTTAAGTAGAAACCAATTAAATCCGTGTCAAAAATTTCTTTTACTTCTTTTGACAATATATTCAATACCTGATTTATGTCATCATAGGCTGTTACTTTCATACAAAAAAATACCGCCAAGCGGGTAAAATAATTATTTTTACTCCCTCATGATATGTTTCCTTTTGTCAAGGAAACATTACTACTTCTCTAGAATACCTAGCGTAGCTTTCACAGAAGGATTATCGATATTATGCAATGTAACTCTGTCTTTACATTTATCACGCAGAGGAGTCAGAAATTCGTCTGCCCAGGAAGGTGCCAAGACAACAACACCATCAAAATCGACAATAATTTCTTCATCTAAAGAGCTTTGATTTAATACAGGTTGAAAAGCTAGCCATGCTTCTCTCCCTGAAGGGCGAGATACTAAGGTTATACCAAATTTATTTAATTGTATAATCATACTAATTCTTCAAAACTTATTATTGCCAAACATCCGCTTATTGTAGTTTTCGCTTGATGTATAGATACATTATTGTCACCTTTTTTTAAGTATAACTCTGCGTCGCCTGTTTGAAAATAGAGTGAAAATGGGTTTTGGACAATGATTTGTCTGACAAATTTTAAACCATTCCCTCTCGTTTCTGGATACCTTCCCGAAATGGTTTCCGTAAATGCAACTTTCATAGCCTCGCTTGAACTAAATAGCTCCGTGCGTACTCTTTTTAGAGTAGTCAAAATACCTTGTCCACGATCTGCTAACACTACCTTTCTATTTCGAATAGAATACGAAAAGAAAATACCTGATATATCCGGCCAATTCCCTAAATTATGATCAAATGAGTTATTCCCGATCTCTCCTGCAATAGCGGTGATAAGTGAAACAGTTTCAATAGGTGAGATACGAGCAAGTTGTGACTTGGATAAACCTACGTATAATATAGCAAATCTATGTAAATCTATGCAAGTGTAGATTTAAGGAGAATTTCCTTCTGTGAAGGGTCACTTTCATGAAGAAATTGTAGCAGTAATCTACGTTCTAAGGTCTAGGGTCTACTTTAGTATGATGTGCCAAGCCGTATGATGAGGCCGGAGATAAACTGAGCGTTGATTGTGACTTCCTCACCCAGTGCGTTTTTGACTGTCTCTC
>JAUSJK010000074.1 GCA_030647255.1 bacterium | reverse complement strand
TTACAATAAATCAGATGCTTAATCTACTCCCTAGTGGTATTAAATTATGAGGATAAATTTTTGGTGTCTCATCTTGGACGATGTTCGAACCTATGTAACCTCAACCATTGATCCTAAAGAAAAGACTGCCCTCCTTGTTGCAATTGTCCGATTCACAAAGGAGGTCAATCTTTGACTGATAGCTTTAAAGCAGCAAGTTGATTTTTAAGAAAAGGAATGTCATTTTGTATTGTCTTCCAAACAACGTTCACGTCTACTTGATCATACCCATGAATAAGAAAGTTTCTCATACTCACCGCTTCCTTTATGGGAAAATGTGGATTTTGAACTAAAAAGTCTTTAGAAATTCGTGTGGCCGCCTCCCCAATAATTTCCAGGTGGCGGATAATAGCATCTTGCCTCATCGGTTCTTCCAGGAATGTTTCATATGAAACATCTTTAATATAGTCATCAATTTTATTGATAGCTTTAAGTATGTCTTCGAGATAAACGATATTATCTTTGTTCATACACTGTAACAAGATCTTTAAGAATATATGGTTTTAGTGATTCCTTCATGTTTGTTTTCATAACTAAGTCCACTTTTTTTCCGAATACATTTTCCAACTCGTCTTGGATATGCGCGAGTTCAAAGTATGATTTTGTATCTTGAAAATCTACTAAAAGATCAATGTCACTTTTAGATGTGGCGTCACCTCGTGATTGAGAACCAAAAATACCTAAATAGGTTATTTTTTGTTTATTACAAATTATTTTGAGCTCGTCTGTTTGATAGATAGTCATATTGGTAATTTTATCATATATCCAATAGTAAAGTTCGACTCTGTAATACAACGGAGATGGAACATTTTAGCTTTAGAAGTTTAAAACCCTAGAGTTAGAATTGGGATTGATTTGAAAGTGTGTTTGTGTCAGCGACAGGATTCGAACCTGTGACCGATCGCTTATGAAACGATTGCTCTACCGCTGAGCTACGCTGACGTGAATCTGCTCGTTAAAAAACTTCCTTTTTATTATAATACATACTATAGTTTCAAACAATACCCCATGACACAGCCTAAACCACAACTTTCTATCATTATTATCTCCTTCAATACCGCCCATATTACCAAAGAATGCATTGAGTCCATCTATGGATCCTTTACTCCCCTGCCACACGTAAAGCCGTCATCACTTCAGTTTGAAATCATCGTAATAGATAATAACTCGACAGATACCTCAATCAAGGAAATTAAGAAACTCCAAGAAAAACACTCGAATATTGTTCTGATCGAAAATAAAGAAAATGACGGTTTTGCGAAGGCCAATAATCTCGGAGTGACTAAAGCTCAAGGTGATTATCTTTTATTTCTTAATTCGGACATTGTTGTTCTTCCTCGTTCAATTGAAAAACTTTTCTACTTTTTTAGCCAGCACGAAGAAGAAATCAATTTTCTCGGTGGAAGGCTCCTCAACAAAGATAAAACACCCCAAGCATCCTGTGGTCCATTCTATTCACTCACCGTTATCTTTTGGGCTCTTTTTATGAGAGGTGATTATTGGGGAAAAACTAGATCTTCTCCGAACAATATTAAAGAGGTTGACTGGGTATCAGGCGCCTGTATCCTCACAAAAGGAGAATACTTCGAGAGCATTCAAGGATTCGATGAAAAAATATTTATGTATATGGATGAAATCGATCTTTTATACCGAGCCAAACAAAAAGGCTACTCCGTTTTTTACTACCCGGATGCGGAGTTTATTCACCTTGGCTCAGCCTCAAGCGGGGGAAAGACATATCCGATACTTCAGGTATATCGGGGCTTCATCTATTTCTACAAAAAGCACTATAGTGGGCTCTCTCTCACCATCTTAAAAAGTATGTTACAATTAAAGGCATTGGTTGCTTTGGTAATCGGAAGATTGCTGCGCAATAAATACCTTATTCAAACATATGAAGAAGCTTTTAGGATTGCTCGGATGGCTTGACAATAATCTCATCAAAATCCTCATCATGGTCTATACCTTCCTCATGCCTCTGTATCCCAAATTTCCCCTCGTTATCGGCGGGAAACTCATGATCGTCAACTATACATATATCGCCATACGCATGGAAGACCTATTTATGGCTATCCTCGTAGCCGTATTTTTTATGCAACTCATGCGAAAAAAGGTTGTTCTTAACAAGAAATTTCTTATCTTATTTCTTATTTTTTGGGGTGCAATAACGGCATCACTTCTATGGGGAATTTTCCCTCAAGAAACCGTCATCTACAAACATCTGGGACTTCTTCATACGGCCAGAAGACTCGAATATATGATTATCTTTTTTATGGTAACGTCGTCAATTAGAACAAAAAATGATTTTTACTTCTATCTCAATATGGTATTTCTTGCTCTTGCCGCTGTCATTTGTTATGGTATCGGACAAAAATATTTCGGCTTGCCAGCGGTACAGACGATGAATCCAGAGTTTGCCAAAGGACATCTTTTGTATCTTACGGAAGAAGCCCGCGTGTCATCTACATTCGCCGGACACTATGATCTGGCCGCTTACTTGGTTTTGCTTATACCTATTCTTCTGGGCGCATTCTACAGTTATAAACGAAAACTCTACGCCCTCCTTTTCGTAGGTTCACTTTTATTGATATTCCTGACCGCATCCAGAATTTCATTCATCGCCTATATCATTTCAGCGTTTGGATTTCTCATCTTCCTTAAAAAACCAAAGTCGATTATAATCGTCATCATTTTGTCAATAGCACTATCATTTACAACGAAAAATCTATCCTCACGATTCCTCAAAACATTTCAGATCAAGCAAATATTCATAAACGAAAATACAGGACAAGTCGTTGTTCCTCAGAAAATAAATTCCAAAGAGTTACCTGCCGGAACATACTATGTTGATATCCAACCCGAAGGGAAGAAAGTCAACGTCGAGGATGCGACGAGAGCCCTCCTCAACCAGACACTTCTAGACAGCATCAAAGATGAGGCATCCAAGTCAGGAATCATATTGACGAGCTCTGAAGCCGCCAGAATCGCTGCAACGATGGAAGCCAATCTCACACCCGTCAATACGGTTGTCTCGGATATTTCATTTTCCACACGACTTCAAGTGGAGTGGCCGCGGGCAATTCAGTCATTTTTGAAAAATCCTATTTTAGGAACAGGCGCCTCATCCATCACAGAATCAACTGACAGCGATTATTTCCGCTGGATAGGAGAGTTCGGTCTTGCGGGAACACTGGCCTTCTTATATATTCTATTTTCCATAGCTAAATTTGTCTTCGATCAGGCCTCCAAAATGAAAAATGAAAAAAGATATGTATATTATGGATTCCTATTTGGACTGGGAGGTCTATTTATAAACGCCAGCTACATTGACGTTTTTGAAGCTTCCAAAGTGGCTTACAATTTCTGGTTCATTGCCGGAATATTCGTGGGATCGCTTATGTATTCGGAACAATCATCCGAGAAATAGCGTACACTTTACCTATATTAAATACCTCGTATGAAAACAGAAAAACTCAATAGTTTTATAAAAATTGATCTATTGATACTTTTTTTAATATTAGTTGCCGCACTTGTTTTACGTATATATAAAATCGACACTCCCCTCGCCGATCTTCATTCATGGAGACAGGCAGATACATCTGCGGTGACACGAAACTATACGCGCACAGGCATAGACTTTTTACATCCTCAATATGATGATATTTCCAATCAACAATCAGGAATAGATAATCCCCACGGATATCGTTTCGTAGAGTTTCCTTTTTATAATGCGATTGTTGCTTTTACGTTTCGCATTTTTCCTGTGATGTCAATTGAGATGTATGGAAGACTCATTTCCGGACTATTTTCACTTTTATCGATTATCGCGATCTACTATCTAGCGCTTAAAGAAAGTGGCAGAATTACCGCGATAAGCGGGTCGCTTGTTTTTGCCATATTTCCTTTTTTTGTCTTTTTTTCTAGGGTCATTCTTCCTGAGCCCACCGCAACAGCTCTTGCTATGACGTCAATACTATTCCTCTATCTTTCGCTTACGAAAAACGGACCAATTAAAAAAAATGTATTCTTTATTCTTTCTATTCTTACATTTGCATTGTCAATGCTGGTCAAACCGCCCACCATTTTTTATGGTATTCCCCTCCTTTATCTTTTTATATCTCATCATAAATTTTCTATATTCAAAAAAATACCTGTCTACTTTTTTTTCCTCCTGGCCGGTTTACCATTACTTGCATGGAGACTGTATATACGTAATTATCCTGAAGGAATCCCGCCAAGTGACTGGTTATTTGCAAGTGTAAATACATATGAAGGTCTGAAGAATATTTTTTTGAGACCGGCATTTTTTCGATGGATATTCTTTGAAAGAATAAATAATATTATGATGGGCGGATACCTCGCCTTTTTCTTTGTACTAGGTATCATCTCGAAACAAAAACGCATTTTCCTCCACATGGTGCTCTTGGCCGCATTTGTATACTTATTTGTATTCGAAGGAGGGAACGTACAACACGAATACTATCAAACGATCGTTCTGCCGCCGTTTGCTCTTTTCGTCGGGTTAGGAATTGCTTTTATAATCAAGCAGGCTAAATCATTTGTCCATCCCATCTTGCTATATCCCGTTGTCATCTCTTGCATTTTATTATCTCTTTTCTTTTCATACTACAGAGTCCAGGAGTATTATACCTTTCCCGCAGAACTTCCCCCTATTGCTAAAATCGTCAACACGCTGACCACTCCTGAGGATCGCATTATCACGGATCGATCAGGGGATACAACGCTTCTCTATCTTATAGACCGCAAAGGTTCTCCCGGTATATACAAGGATATTTGGGAAATGAAACAACTCGGGTACACACATCTTGTGACACTTCATAAAGATCTCGCGGACCAACTCAAGGAAGATGTCAGATACACGGTACTTTTTGAGAATGATAAATTCTCACTGTTTAAATTATGAAGATATTGATGCTCACTCCTTATCTCCCTTTTCCTCCCGCATCTGGAGGCCAAATTCGCAGTCTTAATCTTCTTAAACACCTGAGCAAGCATCATGAGATTACCCTCATCTGTCTCTATAAAAACGATCGGGAAAAACAGTATGCTTCAACACTTCAGTCGTACTGTCATGAAATATATCTGTGTAAACGCCCGGAAAAACCTTGGCAACCGGCTACTATTTTGACGGCAGTTTTTTCTTTTTTACCTTTTCTTATTGCCAGGAATTATTCATCGGAAGCGCACGATATCATTAAAAAATTACTCCGTGAACACACATATGACGTGATCCATGCAGAAACATTTTATATCATGCCTCATATCGCACAGACAAACATACCTGTTTTTTTAGTGGAACAAACGATTGAGTACAAGGTGTATCAACATTTTGTCAATTCTCTCCCTTTTGTTCTTAAGACATTTTTTTATATTGACATATTTAAACTCAAACACTGGGAGCGTTATTATTGGAAAAAGGCATCTACGGTAGGTGCCGTATCAGAGGCGGATGCCAGACTCATCCGGACTCTTGAACCAACGATCAAACCCGTCATCGTACCCAATGGAGCGGGAGACGATATGTTCGTACCCGCCTTGCTTCCAAAAAGAAAAACCAAACAGACGCTCCTGTTTATGGGTAATTTTTCCTGGCTTCAAAATACGGAAGCAGCTGAGTATCTGGTCAAACAGATATTTCCTCTTGTCGTTAAAAGAATGCCGGCGGTAGAGTGTATTATCGCCGGACAAAATGCCCAAAAGAAAATCACATCACTTCAAGACCAAGCCGCACATATTAAAATAGTCGATATACCCCAGGATGATATCGAGACAGTCAAAAAACTATATATCGAGTCGTCCCTTTTTATCGCTCCTGTGTTTGGACCCGGAGGCACTAATCTTAAAATTCTCGCCGCCATGGCCTCAGGATTACCTGTTGTTTCGACCTCAATCGGGGCGGAGCGTCTGGAAATGAAAAATAAAAAGAACGTCTGGATGGCTGATGCGCCCGAAACTTTCGCCGATGGCATTGTAAAACTATTACAAGATGACAACCTGTATGAAAATATCCGTAAAAATGCGTATACATTTGCCAAAGAAAAATACAGCTGGAGCGCCATCTCAAAAAATTTAGAGATCGCGTATAAAAATATAATTACACACCATGAGAATAGGAATTGACATCTCTCAAATTTCGTACGAAGGAACCGGAGTGGGCCGATTTACCAGAGGTCTCACCGAGGCTATACTCGCCTCTTCTGGCCTTCATGAATGGGTATTTTTTCATTCTTCACTCCGCAGAGGTTTCGATGAAGACATTAAAAAAAGAATTATTAAAAACGGACATACGTTCAAAAAATGGCCCGTCCCCCCAAAAATATTGAGCGTCTTATGGAATAATATGCATAGTATGTCAATAGATACTATACTGGGGCAGCTTGATTGGTTCATCACTTCCGACTGGACCGAACCGCCGGCCCAGACTAAAAAGGCTACCATTGTTCACGACCTTACCTTCAAACGCTATCCTGAAACAGTTGAGACGGGTGTGAAAAATACTCAAGAGAGCCGGATGAAATGGGTAGCCAAAGAATCGTCCCTCATCTTCGCCGACTCTGAAGCGACTAAAAAAGATCTCAAGGAATACTATTCTCTACCTGAATCGAGCATTGTCGTCAACTATCCGGGAGTTGGGATAGTAAAACCCTCTTCAAAAAAAATACCCAGCCTGAATAGACCATTCATTTTGACCGTCGGAAAATTGGAGCCGAGAAAAAATATCAATCGGTTAATTGAAGCTTACGAAAAATGGGGAAATCGTAAAGTAGATCTGGTTATAGTCGGACCGAAAGGATGGGGAGATGTCAGTACAAAGAAAAGTGAATCCATTCATTTTTTAGGTCACGTGACCGACGGGGAGCTTGCTTCACTCTATTCTTCTTGCCTCTTTTTTATTTTTCCCTCTATTTGGGAGGGATTTGGCTATCCTCTCGTCGAAGCAATGAGCATGGGCGCTCCAGCGGCAACGTCGAGCACTTCCTCACTCAAAGAAATAGGCGAAGACGCATCTCTTTTTTTTGATCCGCATTCTACAGAATCTATTATTCGAGCTATGGATAGACTTGCAACAGACAGCAGGCTAAGAAATGAATTAAAAGAAAAAGGTCTAAAAAAAGCGAAAGAGTTTACGTGGAAAAGATATGTGGAGAAAATGATAAGAGAGTTGGAAGTTAGGAGTTAGGAGTTATTTGGAAAAAAATAAGTCGTCATTCTGGGGAGGAATGAAATGACGACTCCAGAATCGTTGCGAATAGAATTATAAAAGTTATAAGTTACATGTTACGATTTACAAGAAGAACATTAACCACGATTCTGGACAAGCCAGAATGACGTAGGAAATAAAATATCTGTGAGAATCTATTCATAAATTAATAGAAATCAGTGTATGATAATAGGCGTTGATGGGAATGAAGCCAATGTCAAAGATCAAGTCGGTGTGTCAGTCTATACACGCAGTCTATTGGAGCATTTTCAAAGTGCCGCAAATGATAAAACACAGTTTAGGATTTTTCTGAAAAATGATCCTCTTCCGACGATGCCAAAAGAAAATCCCCATTTTTCCTATAAAGTGATTTCACCACGGTTTATGTGGTCTCAACTCTGGCTACCACTCGATCTTTACATGAAAAAAAAGATCGATGTATTCTTTGCTCCGGCCCACTATGCCCCCCGTTTCTGTCCCGCTCCTCTCGTTGTGACCGTACACGATCTGTCTTATTTCTATTATCCCGATGAATTTTTAAAAAAAGATCTATATACATTGAAAGAGTGGACAAGATACTCTGTAAAAAATGCCCGAAAAATTATCGCCGTGTCCAAGACTACAAAGAAGGACGTGATAAAATATTACAACGTTCCTGAGGAAAAAATTGAAGCGGTCTATAACGGATACGATAAAAGTTCTCAGCCAAAGGCTGATAAGCTTTTAGCTGAAAATTTATTGACGAAACTCAAATTAAAGGAAAAAAAATACTTTCTCTATGTAGGGACTTTACAGCCGAGGAAAAATCTGCCTGTACTTATAAATGCTTTTGCCAAGTTTAGCAAAATACACGCGGATTATAAACTTGTCCTTGTAGGGAAAAAAGGGTGGATGTATGATGAGATATTCGAGACTATTCGAACATTAAAACTTGACGATGCAGTTATAACTCCGGGCTATCTTCCCGACGAAGAAGTAAAGGAGTTGTATAGGAATGCGATGTGTTTTGTACTACCTTCACTGTATGAGGGATTTGGGATACCGATACTCGAAGCTATGTCGCATGGCTGTCCTGTTATCTCATCGTTTTCGTCGAGTTTACCTGAAATAGGAGGAGATGCGTGTTTATACTTTGACCCTAAAAATAGCGAAGACTTATACGATGATCTTATACGATTAACAGAGGATGAATCATTGAGAAAGGATTTTATCAAGAAAGGGTATGAGAGAGTAAAACAATTTTCATGGAAAAAATGTGCCGAAGAAACTCTGAATGTTATACAAAAAATAGAAAATAGTTAGAGAATATCAGATCATCAGATACTCTTAATCCGATTCTCTGATCTTCTTGATATTCTAAAGTTATTAGGTCAATTTCAATTATGTCCATACACATTATCCCCGACACCATTGATAGGAATACCTTTAACGATCTCGCCCATCATCCTCTTCAATCATGGGAATGGGGTGAGGCAAGAAAAAAGATGGGTATAGATGTCGTCCGAATTGGTGAATCTTCAAATGTCTTTCAGATGACTTTGCATCCCATACCACATACGCCGTATAAAGTCGGGTATCTTCCTAGATCAGTTCTTCCAAGCAAAGAAGTACTCGAATTTTTACGTGACTATGGCAAAAAACACAACATTATCTTCATCAAACTTGAACCCTATGTAAAAAAAAATGTTGAAATATCATCTATCAATTATCTATCATCTATGGTCCTCTCATCCCATTCTCTTTTCCCCGAGTGGACACAGATCTTGGATCTCACTCCGTCGGAAGATGATCTTTTGGCAAAGATGAAATCGAAAACGCGCTATAACATCCGCCTCGCCCAAAAAAAGGGAGTAACAGTAAGAGAAGAGTCGAATGAAAAAGGGTTTGAAATATTTTCCAAACTATACTTTGAGACGTGCAAACGGCAAAAATACTACGGCCACTCACATGAGTACCATAAAACCGTCTGGGAGACTTTGTCGCCGTCCATTTCTCACATTCTTATCGCTTACTTTGAAAATGAATCTCTCGCGGCATATCATCTGTTTAAATTCAAAGATACTTTTTACTACACATATGGAGGCAGTTCTGACCAACATCGTAACCTGATGGCAACAAATCTTCTCATGTGGGAAGCAATCAGGTTAGGAAAAACATTGGGGGCAACAACATTTGACATGTGGGGATCACTTCCTCCCGGGTATGATGAAAAAAATCCCTGGGCCGGATTTACCCGATTTAAAGAAGGCTATGGCACAGAGTTCGTACAGTTTATAGGAAGCTACGACCTCATCATTCATCCATTTTTATACAAACTCTACTCGGCTGTGTATTCTGTGAGAGAAAAATGGCTGACAAGGTGATAATAAAGAATTATGAATTTTTTTATTTTTGTGGATTTGTATGAGGAGTACCTTTAACTTGCGTGATATATTTCCAATAAATATCATGTGTTGCCACTATAGGTTCTTGCGGTATGAACATAACCCCACCTGCTGAATCCACCACCTGAAAATCCAAAAATCCATTTTTATCAATTCTATAACCTCCTAAGCATACGACATGATCGCTATTGGCCACCATAATAGCTCGACCTGAATCTAGACCTTCAACCGCTGTATCAATAAAATCTTCTCTCCCTCCATAAAATCGTTTAAATCCATATGGCATCCCGACATGCTCATTCGCACGTCTAAACAAAGTAATCGACAAACCTGGCTCAGATTTAGCTGTTTCAGATAAGTATTTGATGCAGTCCATATCAGGTTTTTGACCTATTACTAAACCGGCGTTTGCGATTGCCCAAGCAATACCCGTTGGTTGATCTGCTTGGCAATACCATTGACCTTGATACTCAATAGTTTTTTCAGGGTGATCAACAGAAATTCTCTTTGATAGATCTATCTCTATTGGAAAGGATGGAATCACACTAAGTCTCACAGACTGAGGCAACAAGCTCCCTTCAACGATAGAATGAGTTCTGAGTTCTTCTTCATGTATAGTTTCTCCTCTATGATATATACTTCCTGTATATTTTTCTGGCATATATGGGAGATTCTACCATAAGAGATAGGCTTATGCAATAGTATAAGTTTTATAAACCTGCTCAATTGCATGCTTATGGTACTTTTGAAGATATTTAAAAAAAACTTTATGCGGATTCAAACCTTAGGCTGTTTTTCGTTTTCAACCAATTCAACTTCTTGCTACTTTCTACTAACTACTTACTACTAATTCAGCGCGGCGCCACGTTTTTTTACAGTCGAGTATTCGTCTTTCGGATGGGAGGGAAATTGGTGCTTGCTGTCTGAAAAAATCAAGGCTTCTTTCAAAACTTCATCCACATTCTGGACGAATACAAATCTCAAATCCTTGAGTACATTGTTTGGGATATCTTCCAGATCCTTCTTATTTTC
>JAUSJK010000073.1 GCA_030647255.1 bacterium | reverse complement strand
CGACACCATCATATTTTTCAAAATAACACTCGCCACATACATTATCCTGTCCACAGGCACAGGCATCATTTCCTAGAGGAGGAGTAACAGTAGGTTGAGCTGTCCCCCCAGCGCATTTTACTTTTCCAAGGGCAGAAAAAGTGTTTCCATCCAGGCTATACTTGGCAAAGACATCCCGGCCCGGAGGGATAGCTGGAATCTGTATTGCACCATCTTTCGAGTCTACTATATATGAACTGCCGCTCACCCATCTATTTGTCCACCAGTTATTTGTTTCATCATATACCTGAAGAAGTACCGTGTCGTAACCAAACCATGACCAGCGTATAGGCGTTGTTCCTTGGGCTGGATTATACTCCATGCAAGAACCGATGGGCGGGCGCAAAACGATGCCTGAGACAGGTGGAGAAAGTACCATACCCCACGTGGCAGTGTCTTTATATATTTGAGATATATTTCCTACTCTATCTCTGTATTGTACATATAAAGTCAAGGAATTATTTACAGTTGTTGGACTATTTGCAGTTGGCGGACTACTCGAGTCTCGAGGAGAAACCGGACGTACATACGCCATTCTAAAGTTAAATGGATTCCACGCCGGATTATCAGAAAAATCAGGTTGTCTGCTTACTCTCATACTACTAACTCCAGTCACATCAACTATATCATTAGTTGCTATAGTAATGTACTGCGGTGTGGTATTAGATAATTTTGGCTGAAGAAACATCGTTACAGTGGGAGGTGTCGTATCGAGTATGAATATATATGCTCCTTCAACTATCTCTCCTGTTGATTTTTTAAATTGCGCATAAATTAATTTTTGTCCGTCTCCTGCGTCAAATGTCCATGGACGAAGAGCTGAAAATTGTTCCCAAACAGATCCGCTATAATCTTTGTTTTTGCTCAAAAGCATCTGAGAGGTATTCCCCGTATCAGTCGGATCGAATCCATTTTTATCAATCACAAGTTGTACAACTGCACTACTCGTCATATTGTCTCGCTGATTTTGTAAAAGAGCGAGCTTGATTATTGGTATTCCGGGAACAGCTGGTGTGGGTGTTAATTCTCCAGGTGCGGGAGTTGGACCTGGACCACCTGTTGGTGTTGGAGGAGCCGGAGTGGGCGTCGGCGGCGGCAACTGATCGATAGTGTAGATTGGCATAGAGGGATTAATAGAGTACTCGTTTTCAGGAATATTTCCCGTTATCTGTCCGCTCATATCAAACACACCTTTTGCTACTCTTTTTGCCCGCATTTTCAGATGGAATAGAGCGGTCTGAGGGAGTTGAGCTTCGGGCAAAATGGCGACATAACTCAGTAACAAGTGGCCTGGAGTAGTCTCTTTTTTGAGCTGGGTGAATTTACTTGCTGCCTCAACCCCGTTTGCGGTGAGCTCCATGGGATCAGAAACATCGAGTAGCTCGAGATCATTGTCATTGTAGGAAATACTCAGAGTAAAACCGGAGATGAGTTTATCACCGGCAGGTGGACCTACTTTGAGAGAAATGGGAATCGTTTCACCAGGGCTTGCCACAATGCGGAGAGGGTCCATTTGGACGGGGACGGTGAGTTCGGAAGTGCTACCTTTTAAAAAAACGTCCGCCGATACCGATGCACCTGCCCCCAGATCGTACGCGCTCCCTTCAACGTTTCCTACCACCTGGCTCTCGGCCGGATCAAGATAGATTCTTGCTTTTCCGCCCGAAACTCCTTTGAAGGCTATCTGAAACTGCACAGCCGATGGAAGTGACAACGTCGGATTGATAAATACATAACTGACATGGGCCATATTGGGACCAACTTCATTTTGGATCATATTCGATTGAACCGCAACTCCTGGCGTGGAAGGATATGGTTTTGGAGCTTGTATCTCTGTCATCTGGATGCCGCCTTCTGTTTTGAATACCAGATCAAGTCCCGATATCTTACGAGACAAAGTACCATCGTCGGCTGGTTTTATAACCACGTTTACAACTCCGTTTGTCCCGACAGAAAGTTCCTGAGGATCAGCACTCATCACAAATGTAGCCGGTATACCTGCCGCTTTCGATTTTCCCAAATAACGGTTGAATACAGACACGCCTATCCACAAGGCGGATATCATAACTACTCCTACTACTAGTATTCTGACTTTATTCATATGGATGAAAATTAAGGAACTTCAACCGAACTGTTGACATTCCCCTTTGGCTTGAAGAAATTGGCTCTCCAGATTTCAAAGTCAACAATATCTATTCTTTTGTTTTTATTAAAATCACCTTTGAATGTTTTTAACTCCCCCGCCATCTCTTTCCGGAAGATTTCAAAATCAATCATGTCTATTTTTCCGTCGCAGTTGGCGTCCCCTTGAGCATTGCTTGCACATGTAGTACTACCCGTTGGGGTCACTGTCGATCTAGGATTCACTACAACTGTGGGCTCTGCCGGAATACCTGTATATTGAGGAGCAGGAGAAGGTAAAACCATTGGAACAAGATATGAATATTTTTTCGGATCGAGTCTGTCTACATCGTACGTCAAAGGCAGGTCGTTTGTCGACGTAGTTGGATCCATACCCGTCACATCAAACGCAATGTCTGATTGATTATTGATTATGCGGATGGTCCCTCCCACAGGGCTCGTGCGAATAAGGGGGAATTTGATTATGACGGCGGGCGGAAGTTCAGAAGTTGATTTTCTGTCAACATACACAAAATGAACTCGTTTACCAGCATTTGTCACATCTTTCACCACTTCTTCCAAAGCTTCGTTCGCGGGAGAAGAACCATATTCCTCCACCTTGGCTAAAGTTGGCGGCCCCATCTGGATATCTCCTGTCATATCAAACGTCACATCTATTCCCGATATTTTATCCCACGTCATAGGTCTCATCATCCCAGATGGAATTATCGTTAACGGCGCTTTTACAACTGCAGACACCACATACATCTGTAAATCTTTATTATCTTCCCCAATCAAAGTCACCGTCGCCTCACCGAGAGAAGCAGCTTTGGAAGGAGAAAGAGAACGGTTGGCTAACTGCCAGAAGATAGCCAAAGAGGCCAGAGCCAATGAGACAATAATGATTGTTTTCGGTTTGAATAAATGAGCCATGTGATCAAGATGTTTCATATATAAAATTATTTATAACTACTCGTATTTCTTCTCCAAATTTCAAAATCAAGTATATTTATTTTCTTATCTGCGTTAAAGTCGGCATTCATACCGGGCAACAAAACAACCACTCCTCTCATTGTATCTTTCCAGAAATTAAAATCCAAAACATTTATGCCATTTGCACAGTCGACATCTCCTTTATCTTTCTTACAATTAGGCACGGTTGGAGAAGGCGGTCCATTGCTGGGCAATGTACACGTTGATGCGGCCTGATGATAACAGAGAGTACGAAGCTGTGGATAGGCATTCAAAGCATTTTCTTTTGCTTGCTTATACGTCGGGATTATTTCTGTAAGAGGACTACAAATCCATTGCTGATCTGCTAATGGACACTTACATGTTATTTGTCCAGGAGTACAAACCGTCGGAACAACGGGTGGAGTTCCTCCAGATACTTCTCCCCCACCTTGGCCACCGCCAGTACCACCAGTACTGCCTGTTCCCCCACCTCCACTAGAAGTATTATCTCTTACACAACTTCCACCTTTACATAAATAACCTGCGCCACATTGTGTTGGAGATGTACATGCAGCACCCGCTGGCGTTTTACACGTATTCCCGCTATCACAGTAACCGCTTAAACACTCGTAATAGGCTTCACAAGAACTTCCATTATTTTTAAGTGTCTTACATGTATGAACTAACGGATCTTCGTATTGAGATGAGGAACAACTGTTTAATCCTCCCGTCGTACCTCCTCCTGTTACAGGAGTATCACCCTTAGAAACTCTGCAGCACGTGCTTGTCCCTCCGCATGAATAGGAACTGCTCATATTCGAATCGTAACTTCCAGTACAACTACTTGTGCATTCAAATGCATAACAGTTTTTTCCCTGAGTATCACAAACAGTTCCACCAACAGGACATGACTGTACTACGTAAGGAGTCTCTGTGGGAAAAGGTGTCGATGTTGGATCAGGAACACATTGATCATTTTCATTTAGACTTTCACCTTGTGGACAATTCGGAGGGATTGGCACACACTTACCGCTCTCATCTGGTGTCTCTCCTGGTGGACAGTAAATTTTGATACATTGTCCGTTTGCATTCGGAGCCTCGCCTGGCGGGCAATTAGCAGCAAAAGAATTGTTTCGCAGTAATGAAAATGCAGCTAGTAAGACAAATACTACGAGAAAAACTTTCAGCAGATTTTTAACCGCAAATGTATTCATACAACTTTGAGAACTCTGAAAAATACGAAACTGAGGAAATAGAATAATACTACCTGAAAAATGGGCAGATATAAAGACAAAAATATCGTGGCGATCGCGAGTATAAAAAACGCTTCGTTGTGAATCGAGGGAAGGAGGCCTTTAGTAATAAGAATAAGGATCGCAAGTGTCAGAAGAATTTGTTTATCAAACCACCACAATGGCCAGTTGAAAAACATCGCCAACCCCAATAATAAGGACGCGAGAATCAAAAAAACTTCTTTCGTGTCAAAATAGAAAGGGCCTAGATACATACTGTATTAAATTAATACTATTCATGGAGCTTTTCAAGAGCATTTTGAGACAAAGCCTCTTCTTGCTCTGGTACTTTTACCTTTACCATCTTTCCTTTGATAAATATCCTATATTCTCTCCATACTATTTCGTTTTCTTTGATCACAGTGTACGAGAGGTGAGAGTTTTCTTTAGCATAGACCCCTTTGACAAGTTGTGTGAACGGAGTGTCCTTCAGTTCTTGTTCAGCCGAAGCTGAAACAGATCCTGCCACGCCTACTTTGGCTGCGTCATTTTTTTTGGCAATAAACGAGCCCGTCGTCAGTCCTTGAAAAGCCATCGCCAGTCTCTCCCCCGTATCGTCTCTTAGTTTTGGCGTCCCGGCGACAAATAATTCTTTTGTCGAGATATCTGCGATAAGAAATGCAAATACAAGACAAAGCAATATTTTGGTGTAAGGTAAATATTTATGCATAGAGATAGATTATTTTCAATTAATATATTTGTCATCCTGGCTTGTCCAGGATCGTAGTTAATGTATTCACAACGATTCTGGAGTCTCCCGACGTCAAACCTCGGGATCCCCAGAATGACAGAAAAACCTCATTTAATCTTTAATTTTTAATTTAGTTACTCTATCCCCATCACTTCCGTTTTATTGCAGTCAAGCCGTATCTGTTTTATTTTTAATGTTTGAAATGCATCATCGGACGAATAATATGCGACACTTGCCTCTCCTCCATTGGAAAATAATCCGCAGATATTGCTAAAAGAATATGCATAACTTCTTTTTGGCATGAGTACTTCAGAAATACGCACGACGTTATTTCCAAGTTCCAGTCCCGTCACCCGGATCAGTTTATTACTGCTTACATTCTCAATATATAACATGTTTTGTTCTAAGGTTACCTTCGACTGTTCTGTTTGAGTCGGTACAACCGGTTTCGTTGTAGGGGTCAGACTTGCCCTGAGCGGTTCGGCTTTGCTCACCGTTAACTCAGGCGAAGGGGTGGGAGTAGATACGACAGTTGTCGGTGTTGGAGATCGTGTACTTGTGGGAAAGATACCTGATTCTGTGGGAGTCGGCGTCATTGATATTGTTGGAGAATTTGTTTCTACATATTCTAATCTCAGACAACGCGACTCTTCAAAAGGATAACACCAGTTACTTGTATCCGGATTGACACGGGCATCAGTATCATTTTTCGGACAGTCTTCATTTTTCGTACAACTCAACACACAGTTTGCTTTCCAGAAGTATCCGTCAGGTGGTACAGCCGGATTATCCCGACAAAGATTATTGGAAGACGCCTGTGAAGAGGTAGTTTGTTTTTGAGAGAGTAGAGCGGTTGAGGATAAAGAAAAAATCGCTAAAAAAAGCAACGCGCTAACAGTGAAGATACTTGGCAACAACCCGGGTTTATGTGTCATTGAGTTTAATAATACATAAAATAGTATTTAGTATCTAGTATTTCGTATTTAGTATAAAAACTCTCGTCATTCTGGCCTGCCTGCCGGCAGGCAGGGGAGGAATAGTTCGACGAGCTCACTATGACGACGCCAGAATCGTTGTCAATGAATTAACTACGATCCTGGACAAGCCCTTCGACTTCGCTCAGGACTAGCCAGGATGACTAGAAAAAAGAATGTTCCGTGCCCATTGGGTTTATCTTCATTTGACAATTCAAATACTCGATCTTATAATCAGACTATGTCAATTAAAAACAAACCTTCTACAAGAGTATCTCTTTCAGACCTTCCAGATCTTTTGACGATCCGTGAAGTCGCTTCCCTTTTACGAGTTTCCCCTCTTACGATAAAACGCTGGGGTAAAAAAGGCAAGCTTCCTGCAATAAGAATAAATTCCCGTGGAGACAGACGATATAAAAAAGAAGTGGTCACAAGACTCTTAGGTGTATCCGAAGAATCATAAATCACTTTACTGCTTTACTGTAGCCACATATCTTTGAAGTTTTTGTCTGATATTTTGAATCTCTGAATTTTCCTTCCATTTGCCTCCGCGTATATCTTGCATATCGGCCCAAACTGCTTTTCTTACGTCGTCCATCAATCCTGTGGTTAGCTTTCTTTCTCCCAGCTCAATCTCCGCTAAAAACTGTTCATATTTTGCGTCGATCATTACATTTTTCATCTCAATAAATGCCTTCCAGATGACCTTCTCGACCTCAAATTTGAGTGAGTCTTCATACAAATCGAACTCATTCAAGAGTTTTTCTTTCTCGGCTTCTTCCAGCGGAATTATTTTTATAACATCGTGAATTGATAAGTCTTGCATATGTGTGTATTAAATTAAAATTTCTTTTTTCGTTCATTATCAACTTCTATAGCTAATTTTTTTGCCTCATCTACGTTAGTAGGTAAAATACCCCACGTCGTGCCCCATGTTGGAATAGTATCCCATATTCTTCGTGCTAAATCGTCTACGTTTTCATAAAAGTAAATTTTCTCCATGATTGTTTGTATTTCTGTTGAAGTTGGTATGTAAGCAGGGGCTCCGGAAGATGAAGCCGCCTTAGCAGCTTTCATTGCTGTTTTATCCGCATTACTCACGTCACCAAGAGTTCCTGCTCTGGCTTCATCTTCGATTTGTTCTAGAATACGAGTCGTTAATTCCTGATTAACTTCAGAAACCATGGCCAGTCCATCTGGGCCAAAAAGAGACGGATAATAAGGATCAAATGTGGGAGGCTGTGGTGGAGGTCTCGAAACTCCTCCGACATACTTTAGAAATAGCTCGGGTGTAAAAAATTTGGCTTTTTGAGCAAATATATTACGTTTATTAAGCTCGACGATATCATCTCCAAACAATATCTGCATCGCTCGTATATATGCGGGTGGATAGTTTTCATATCCTGCCGCGGCTGCCGGCGCCTTTATGTCTCCGAGCTCTGCTCGCACTGCCCTTTTTTGAATATTTCCATAGTCGTCAATCATCTCCCCCGCTCTCTCATAGGCTTCTTTCTTATATTCCCTCCATCCTTCATCGGGAGTTGACTTTGTATATATTTCTGCTTCTTTAGTTTTTATATTTGATTGAAGATCCAACAAATGAGTAGTAAGTTCCGCCTCCGTTGGTTGAGCTCCTGCAGAAACAATACCTGAGTACTGAGTTTTCAAACGAGTTAATGTTTGTTTTCGTTTTGCTATTTCTCTATCAGCTTTATTAAGTTTATCTACTTCATCTTTGTACGGCTCCAATCGTTCTTCAAACTCTTGTCTTTCAGCTACTAGTTTATTATATGTATCTTGTGCCACATATCTATTACCTAGTTCTGCGATTATTTTGTCTCCCCACTCTTTGTTTTGGTCTACTGATCCTTGAAGAGGATTTTGCCCTTTTAAAGCTTCTACATTATTTGCCGCAAAGCCTTGGTATTGCTTAATCATTTCATCAATTTTATCTACTTCATTTTTTGCCGCTGATTCCTGATCTTTTTTTTCTAGTAAACTTCCTGACATAATCTTTCCCGAACTAGGATCACGAGATGCTCCTATTGTTTTTACTGCAGCAGGAATAATACCATCAAGATAACTTTTTTCGTTGGTGAGATCTTCAATTTCTTTCGCTGTAGTAATTCCTTCCTGAGTTTTTGTTTGTTCTGTAGCGAGCAGCGCATTGTCTTGTTGAAGTGTTTTTATGTCGTCTTGGTCCGTCTGCGTTAAAACATGTGGCTTCGCCAGTTCTGCTTTTTTCTGATTGATCACTTCTTTTGTTCTATCTTTCTTCTGTTTTTCCCGCGCCTCTTGCAGTTTCTCTCCATTCTTTACTTCCATTTGTTTAAATGAATATTTGAGCTGTTCCTCAATCTGTACTTTTACATTTGGGCCCGTTGGCGCTTCTTTCTCTATCTTAAAGTGAGGAATCATGGGAGAATCATATGAGAAACGTGTTCCGGGGAATCCCTTCATGTTGACAAAGTTTATTATTACTCTATTTGAAGAGTTATCGGGTGCGTTGTAAAGATCAATACTGGCGGCAGTCAGCATAGTAAGCCTCCGCGCCCAACTTGCTTGCAGAGCAGGTGATAACGTTTTACTGTTACCAACAATTTCTTCGATGAAGGCTTTTTGACTCGTATCCAATAAGTCGGCTCCGCCTGGATCTTTCCTATCAAGAACAACGTCCACATCTTTATCTGACTTTTGCGTGACAAACTTTATTTCAAACTCGTAATTCCCGCGATTCCGATTAAATAATCCTGACAATCTATTTTTTGCAGAAAGTCCACTATCCCCTTGTCTATCCACTTCTGCAAGATATGTGTTCGTCGTTTTATCAGAGGAATATTTCTTAGGCAATATCGCAGCACCCGATACAACCTGTCTCGTCATAACTTCCCATTCTCCCATCTTCATGACGGTAACGGCCCGGCTCGTGTCCTCTAGATATTTTTCTATCTTCTGTGAAAGTTCTAGTTTTTTGGTAGGATCTTGAGGATTGGTATCAGGAAAGTTATCAAAGTCCCTTAAAAAATTCTTTTGCCAGTCGCTTAGACTACCCGGAGACTTTTTTTGAATGTTTTTGAAAGCTTTATATTGAGATTCGACCGTTGCTGCTAATACTTGTTTCGTCTCCCGATTTATATCGAACGATTGTATCTCTCTCTCCGGAGTACTCGCCGTTACTACTTCACCAAGTATATAACCAGATATGCGCGGACGCTCCACTTTCTTACCTTCATTATCTTTACCCTGATTCTTTCCTTTTATCATTTGTTCAAGCCTCTGAAGAGGAAGAGGGGTAGAATGTGTTGTTGATCCAATAACATCGCCTGCTTCAGTAGACTGAGACATATGAACATAGTAGTTGAATCATATTTTCATTTCAAGTACTATAAGTGACATATGACCGAACAGACAGTTGCACGGGTTGAAACAAGACCTCCTCCTGTCCACGAGGTACGAAGGGGAGAAATAAAAACAATTACCAGAGCAACTCTCATCAGTAAAGCAAGAGAACTCGAAAAAAAAGCTCACCCCGGTAGAGGTCACGAAAAAGAAAAAGGAAGACTTGATACACCTGGAGAAAGAAGTATTCATTTCTACGGACAACTCGCCTCTTTGGAAGATCAAGATCCAGGCGCATTCAAAAAAGCTCTCAAATTTACTCCTGATAGCAAGACAGAGACACGAATGAGAGTGGTAAAAGTAGGTGATAAATGGATAGCTACAGACAAAGACAACTCAGGAGCCATTGAGATCTCAGAATGCGCGGGAACGGTTCCATCCGCTGAGGGTATCTTCGTCGAAACAAATGTCGGAAAAGTTCCACTCTCCGTGCTGTTAGATTCCCAACTTATTGCAGAAGAAGCAAATATTGTGGGTGCATTCAACTCAGACCCTCAAGTGCAACGAGTAGTCCAAGAACATATTAATCTCCTCAAAAATCCTATAAAGCCAGTGGAAATAGAAGATTCCATAATCAAAGAGGCAGCTCAAAAAATGGGCATTATCACCGTAGATGATTTATATACTTTTGTAGAGAACTATAAGCCAGAAGAAAAACCGGAAGAACCCCTACCGGTAGAAACAGATCCGGAAAAGGCAAAAGCTATAAAAGACGCCAGAGACACGAAAAGAGCCGAGGAGATCAAAACAGTCAGGGAAAAAGCCAAAACGGCTTTGGACAATACATTCAAAGATGAAAACGACACTATAAATGACATTCTTACCACTCCTGCAAAAATGAAGCAATTTTTTCAGGAGTCTGGCGTCAATACTTTCAGTGCAATCGATACTCTAGTTGCGAGAGGCGAGGCAGAACTTAAACGATTAGGAGAGTTGACAAATCCCGCTATGATTGGCACGAATAATCCCGAGCATCCTGTTGATGAAAGGAGAAATGAACAGCCCGTCTTTATCACTGAACAAGATCAGGCTAGATGGAATTATGAGAGAAGCCTTATTGATGTTCAGCTCAAAGCCCTATATACAGTCCGGGAAGATATAATGAAACATGGAGATCCTCTCACCATGTTTACCAACTCTGTTCAAAATGGGGAAATACCTGTCGATCTCGCACAAAGAGTAAGACAGGCATTTGTGTCAGCCGATATGGTAGGTTTACAAACTGCAGTCGATGATGGATTTAAAGCTATGGCACGGGAAGAAATAGGAGACAAACAAGATATCATCACATCCGAGGAGGAGAGAAGACTTATCTTTGGCCGTATCAAAGAAACAATTGCTCAGATTGGCAAAGTAGGAGGCGGGATTGGAGCGGCCATGCTATTTCTCGCCATGATAAAAGGATTTAAAACCGCCGGGCCCGGTGGACAACAACCAGGATAATTCTCCCTGAATTTCTTTCCTGTGCTATACTGACTCTGTATGCTCTGCCCTAATTGTGGACAACCAATGCAACTCGTAACCCGTAACAACAATAGTATCCTCCACTGTGCCAACTGCGGCGGCAGTTTTTTTGAAGAAAATACCATCAACCGCATAAGTATATCGACCGCAGACAAACTGGCAGAAGATAAACATACTGATGAAATATCGGGTAAAGACAAACATTGTCCCAAAGATCACACGCTCCTTACATCCATCGAGCCCGAAGAATCCATCCCTCAGGATGTCACTCTGCTTAAATGTTCCTCATGTAAAGGAATCTTTATCTATCCTGATGATTTGGTGAGATTAAAAAGAGCTCAAACAGTAAAAATAGATTACTTCAAACTATGGAGCAAACCTCTCCCCTCTTTAGCATCAGTTCTTGTTCTCAGTCTCACTGCCATTGTGTCCGTATCTTTGTTTGCCGGATACCTTTTGTTTCAAAGACAAAGTCTGGCACCAACCCAGGCAGAAGGAGCCATCCAAAGCCTCAATTTAAGCAAAGACCAACGGTATCTTTTTATCTCTTTCAGAACTTCCCAAGACTACTCATCCGAAATTATTTTGACAGATACATCCGTTGATCCCCCTCTTACAATCCGCAAAACAATCCAGGAAAAACCGGCTAAGCTTCACTACTTGGTCTCGACAGACGTCAATCTCTCTCATAAAATCTACTATCAGATTCGTCTCAGCAAACCAACAGGCGAAGACGTGCCTCTACCACCTCCAAAAGAACTCAGTGTAAGTAGCAAGTAAGTGAAAAGTTAAAAAGCCCTTCGTCATTCTGGCTAGTTCTGAGCGAAGCCGAAGAACTTGTCCAGAATCGTAGTTAACTTTCGTTGACAACGATCCTGGATGCGCTTCAACACTCATCGCTTACCAGGATGACGTTAAAAAGTTAGAGAGTTACGAGTTAGGTGTTAGGAAAGTTAGGGGTTAGAAGTTAAAAACACATCGTCATTCTGGGGATCCCGAGGTTTGAAGTCGGGAGACTCCAGAATCGTAGTTAACTTTCGTTGACAACGATCCTGGCGCCGCCCAGAGGGCTCTGCCCGGCGGGATGCGTCCTGAGCAACGCCGAAGGACTTACCTGCCTGCCGGCAGGCAGGCCAGGATGACGCAACAAGGAAGAAATGTGTTCTACGTTCAACGTTTTATGTTACATGTTGCGTGTTACATGTTCTACGTCTAGTACTTCTTCAGCTTCTTGAGTACACCTATTACCTTCCTCTCCACTCCCCTTAACTCAAGTGAGGCGTCCAGTGGATCGACTACGTTGACAGAAAGGCCCGTCCCGAGCTCAAACCCGGCACGGTGGACAAAGCGAGGGATGATACGCAAATACCAGTTCTCTTTTGGATAGAAATAGTAGTTATACCCGAAAGGAAGAGTTGACCATTCGCCCTCGTTATACATTTTTTTCAGTCGGGCTAGCATCCTCTGGACAATCTCTGATAAATCAGCTACCTCTTCGTCTATTAAATCTCCAAAAAGGCCCCCTTCTTTCTTAGGGGTAATCCATACTTCATACGGCCACTGAGAAAAATCTGGACAATAGACATGAAAAAATTTATTCTCATCGACTACGTTGCTCAAAGGTTCACGGGAAAGCGCGTCCATATTGATCTGGAAAGGAATCACGACAAGCTGAGAGTGAGGATGTCGAATTGAGGCTCCAGCATGTTCTCCGTGATTACAAAATATAAGAACCTGTCCTTTTTTTTTGTGAAAATTGAATCTTTGTCTATATGTCTGGAAAATGAGCTCAACCTGTTTTAAGGGCAGAGATTCGATATCATCATCTTCGTGAGGAGAGTGAATGATAACTTCGTGAAAATCGGTAATAGGATATTTATTAGAAATGACCCGCACTTTCCAACCCCGCTTGTCTTCTTCACCTTCTCCTACGCGATAGAGTTCATTGGGTGACATATGTTCATTCCCTTCACAAAAAGGACACTCCTTTTTACCCAAATGTTTTGTATGGTTATTGTCCGGACGGGCAATGCGACTTTGTGAGATGATCACCCAACGGTTGGAAGAGATGTCAGGAACGTACTTAGACATAATTATTTACAGTATATAGACTTTAAAAGAGAAAAATCAATTATAATTTGTTTCATGAAAGTTATTGTCGGTCTGGGCAATCCAGGTAAAAAATATAAAGACACCCGCCATAATGTGGGATTTATGTTCCTTGATCATCTCGTTGAGACATTTGGACTTTCAGACGTTAAGACAGCAAATAGTGAGTGGAAATCTGATAAATACCTTCTCTCCGAAATCTATAAAACTAAATTCGACAATGAAGATCTCTTTTTCGCCAAACCCCAGACCTTTATGAACAAATCCGGGCAAGCAGTCAAAAAATTAGTTACAAATTATAAGTTACGAGTTACGAGTGATTTAATTGTCATTCATGATGATCTTGACATCTCTTTGGGTAAATTTAAAATCCAAAAAGGTGTCGGTCCCAAACTACATAATGGCATCTCCTCTATCGAACAACATCTTCGCACACAAGACTTTGTAAGGGTTCGTATCGGAGTCGATGCGAGAACTCCGGATAGACCAGTTTCTGGAGAAACGTATGTACTCGAAAATTTTCTCCCCGAAGAGAAAAAAATTATTGCAGACGTATTTCAACGAATATTAGATCGATTACGCACCGAATATTTTACAATCTAGATCAATACCATTGTTAAGCGATAGCATAAAGATGGTTGAATATATGAAAGATAATTTTGTTGAAGAATACTCTATTGAGGAATTACGCACTATAAAAGATACCTTTTATAAAGAACTCGTCGATGCCAACTCGGGTAAAACAACGAGTATTCCTTTTCTTATCCACACCCTCCCCCATTCGTCTATCCTCAATCCTGATGAACTATTCCAGACTATCACCATAGGCGGTTCTGTATTTAAAACGGCTCTCTTCCAAAATACCCCTAACGGACCCCATCTTTTAAAAGAACAAGAGAGTCCTATTCCTGTTTTTTCAACTGCGGACATATTTTTCTCCTTCCTTCTCTCCCACCTGTATCCTGATGTAAGCCATGTCGCTATAAACTTTGCCTTTCCCGTTTCCCCCGTCATCAAAGAGGAGGTGCTCGACGGCATTCTTCTTCATGGTACAAAAGAACACCTGTTTGAAGGGTTGGTCGGTCTGCCCGTGGGTAATGCTTTAAGCGATTATATATGTACATATAACCAAAGACGAATCGTCTGTACATTGGCAAACGACACCATCTGCCTCCTTCTCTCCGCCTCTCAACCTGATACGTGGCTTAAGACGGTCACGGGGGTCATCGGCACAGGCACGAACTACGCCCTCACACTTAACGCGGAAAAAGCTGTCAATCTGGAGTGCGGGGCCTTTAATAAGTTCCGCCAAACAGATACGGGAAAAATAATCGATGCCGAGTCAAATAATCCCGGGACACAACTCATTGAAAAAGAGATCGCGGGTGCCTACTTATGGAAACACTACAATGCAACTATACAAAAATATAACTTAACCCTGCTCCTTATCGAGTCCACAGGAGAGCTCTCTGAGTTGGCGGAAGACGAAAACTCTCAAGCCTCGTCCATCGCCCAATCCCTTCTTATTCGTTCTGCCTCACTCGCTGCTTCTCAAATAGGCGGAATTGTCCAATTCAAAAAAAATCTCGGTCTGAAGGAGCCACTTCATTTCATCATAGAAGGCAGTTTGTTTTGGAAAGGATGGGAGTATAAAAAACACGTAGAGAATTATCTGAAAGAAATTGGCATGGAACAGGACGTCGTATTTGAGCCCTTTAGTCATAGAAGTATAGAAGGAGCGGTGAGATTACTAATACCGAAATAATTTTCAATTTTAAATTTACAATTTACAATGAAATTTCAATTCACAATGATTTAATATTTAAAAATTGATTCATTGGGATTTTTTATTTGAAAATTGAGAATTGGAAATTGAAAATTTATAATGTATACCCTATTTCAAAAACTTACAGCCCAATCTAGTGGACATCTCTGTCTCTTCACCGATATAGACGACACGTATCTCATGAAGTATCAACCGGAAAAAAATCTGCAATACAAAGTGGGGCAAAAAAAAGCCGATACAGTAATCTATTCTCAAAAAGATCTCTATGCGCCCACCGAATCACTCCGAGCTTACGCCGAGAAAGAGAATATCCCTATTGTAGGCGTTTCGGGAAGAGATCTGGATCAAGTTATTGAGTTGCAAAAGGCATTTACTTCACAGTTCCCCGAGTTTTTTTCTTTACTCATGTTTGATGCGCTTATTGGTGCCGTCGGCACAGAAATATGGCTCAAAAAAGATGATGGGGCATATGAACTCGATGAAGAATATCGCCATATTCTCAGAGATACATATGGATTTAAGAGAGAAAAAATCTACCCCTTATGTACACAATTTATAGAACAGATGAAAAATGAACATTCTTCAGCTCATGTCAGATTTCAACAACGGGATATGGAAATCACCTCGACAGAGGAACATAAAAAACAGGAGTTTAAAATTTCCATGGAGTTTGAAGCTCAACTTCCTCAGGCCAAAATTATTCAACAAGCGGGAAAAAAATTCTTCAATGAACAAGGCTATCCTAATGTGAAGATTGTTCTTTCCTATCAAACAACAATTGATGAATCTTTGGAAAGATATAATCTCGACATTCTTCCCTGCGGAAAAAAGGAAGCGGTGGAATATCTTTCAAAAAAATATCCGATGAATCCCATCATTGCCGGAGATTCAGGCAATGACCTGGATATGCTTCTTATCCCTGAAGGTTTGAGCATCGTCGTTGGCAATGCCAAAAAAGAACTTCTCGAGGAGCTTTCACATTATTCATCCAAAAAAGTTTATTCGCATTTTATACAACTTCAGCTAGATACTTCGCACACTAAACTCTTCTACTTTGCCCCACCAGAAGAAATTGGCCCCGCAGCTGTGCTTCAGGGCATGAAACTTTATAGAAATACGAAGTTAAAAAAATAAAATGAACATTGCATACGTGTCATCCTGGTAAGTCCCGATGTTACTTCGGGACGCATCCAGGATCGTTGTGAATGTTGTAACTACGATTCTGGAGTCGTCACAGTGAGCTTGTCGAACTGTTCCTCCCCAGAATGACACCTAATGCGTGAGTTCTGATTTAATATCGGTTATCTAATAATTGTTGTGTTTTTGATATCTATACAATATAATAGACTTACTTTATGAAATCGCCTCAGAAGGAGCCAAAGAAACTAAATCGAATCTGCTTCCTCAATCCTCACGGATACGTTTTCTATCCTCCCCAGTTAGGTAAAACAGATACCGGCGGTCAAACTCTTTATGAATTTGAACTTGCCCGGGCTCTTGGAAAAAGAAATATAAAAGTCGACATCGTCACTCGTCTTTTTGACGACTCACTTCCTGAGGAGGAGATATTTCCCAATGTCAAAATCATCCGTATTCCCTGTGGGAAAAAAGAGTTTATATCCAAAGAAAAACTCTACGAACTCATGCCTGAGATGATGGAAAACTTCATGCACTATATAGAGAAGTCAAAAAAAGTGTATGATCTTATACATTCTCACTACTGGGATGCCGGATACGCAGGCATTCTTCTTGCCAAAATGCTCGACATTCCCCACATCCATACTCCCCACACTCTCGGAAAAGCAAAGAAGATGGAGATGGCTCTCGAAGAGGCCCCTGTACAAAAACTGAAACCGTTTTACCGCTATCACGTACGTATCGCCATAGAGCAAAAGATCATAAGCACCGCCAAAGCGATTGTTGTACTATGTGAAACATCCCGAATCCAGATACTTCAACACTATATGGCCGATTTCGAAAAACTCCACGTCATCTTCCCAGGCGTAGATACGGATATTTTCCAGCCTAAATCCAATTCACACGACAATAAATTTAAATTTGCTAACAACTCCATTCTCACGATGAGCCGGCTTGTCCCAGCCAAAGGGATAGACCGGGTCATTGAAGCTATATCGCATATCAAAAATCAGGCAGAATTTCACCTGTACATCGGAGGCGGAAGTATTGAAGGCCAACAATCGAAAGAAGAAATGGATACATACAACCAGCTCCAAGAGCTTATCGCCAGACATAAACTCAAAGATAAAGTGACCTTTTTGGGACGGATCCCCCATACGAATGAACTTGCCGCCTGCTATAGAAAGGCAGACATATTTATTTTGGGAGGACGGTATGAACCATTTGGTCTCACTACTTTGGAAACCATGGCCTGTGGAACAGTGCCCATTGTCTCCTCTGTTGCCGGAAGTAAAGAGATCATTGTCGATGGACTCAATGGATTTGTCACCAATACAGCTGACACTAAAGGACTATCCGAAGTTATTCTCAAAATACTGAACGATTCTAAATTACGCAAAAAGGTTTCTGAAAATGCAGCGTTTACTATCAAGGAGCATTATTCATGGGATAAAGTTGTCGAAAAATTTATTACCCTCTACAAAAAGCTTCTATGAAAATCGCGATGATCTGCGATATTGAAGAACCCGTCCCGCCAAGAAAATATGGCGGCAGTGAATGGGTTGTATACAATCTTGCAACAGGTCTTGGAAAAGCCGGGCATCAGGTAGACGTCTATGCGACTGGCGATTCACAAAAAAGCCCTTGTTACAATCTTATCCCCATCGTTGAAAAATCCATACGTACTATCCCCGAGTTTGAGAAAATGTATCATCGTGAACTACCCAAGTTTGACTCCCTCGTCAAAGCCATCACTATGATCAACGAACAAAAGTATGATATTGTACATGATCAAGGTTACTGGAGGCTTTTATCCCTTTCTCCTTTTGTAAAAGCGCCTATAGTGAAGACGCATCATTATCCCCTTTCCGATTTTTTTATGAACTATGCGACAAGAATGCACCCAAGTTTGACCCACGTGTCAATATCCAACAATCAACGAAAAGCTCTACCCAATATTCCCTGGGCTGCAACTATCTATCATGGTATAGATATAGACGCTTTCAAGCCTGTAGAAAATGACGATGGATACATGCTCTATCTTGCCCGAATGTGTGACGACAAAGGTGGTATTGAGGCGGCCAAAGTCGCCCATGAGCTCAAATTAAAACTAAAAGTCTGCGCCAAAGTTGACGACGTAGATAAAGCTTACTATGAACAATTTAAACCCTATATTGACACTAAGTATGTGGAGTTTATTGGCGAGGTGAGTCTTGAAGAGAAAATAAACTATCTGAGCCACGCTCGACTACTTCTTGCTCCAATCAAATGGGAGGAACCATTTGGTTTAAATTTTGTCGAAGCTATCGCGTCTGGCATACCCGTTGTCCCTTTTGCACGCGGTTCTATACCTGAGCTTATCGAAGACGGAAAAACAGGCTACATTGTAAATCAATCAGAAGAATTGAATCGAGGCAATTGGATTACTAAATCAACCTATCTTGATGGTCTCAAAGAAGCGGTAACCAAAATCTACTCCATGCCTAAAGATGAATATGTAAATATGAAAAAGGTCTGCCGTAGTGAAGCAGAAAAAAGATTTAGTATTAAAAAGATGGTCGATGAATATGTTGGTATATATAATAAAATCTATAAATGAATAAGCCTCAATTGAATAAAAATTTAAGAAGTCCACTAATTCCATTCAAAAGAAAAAATATTTCTTGGGAAATACATGCTGCAGAGAAAGACCGTATCATACATCTTGTAAAATCAACACTCAATGAGCTCGAATTGACACCTTTTACTACAATAGAAACCTATTTCAGACTTACTAAGGGTTGGAAACATCGCTACTATAGTGTATGTCTGAATAAAAATAACCAAAAAGTTTTTTTCCATGCACTCACAAGGTACAATGACCTATCTATAAATAGTTTTAAAAAGGAACTCTTATTCGAAAAATATATAAATAAAAAATCAAATACATTGCGGGATTATGTTCCACGAATGATAGCCTATTCAAACACTTCAGAAAATCTTTGGCTCATAACAGAGTACTTTCCGTTTGAGCCTTTAGAGAAAGTAAAGAATGTTCATGATCACGTTAACATTACCGACTTAGCCAAAATAATTCATACAATTAATTTTTATCCAATTGAATTATTCAAAGACAATATAGTTTTAGAAAAATTCGATTTAGATAAAAAATTTATGGAAATCTCACAAAAAGTTATTATAAATAAGGATATAGGTGAATTTATAGTCAGTGAAGATCTATTTAAATTACAAGAATATTTGACCAGATATAAAGATTATATCCTTAATCATACAAAGTCTTTAAACCATGGAGACATGCATCTAGCCAATATAATAAGTAATAAAAAAATCATTAAAATACTCGATTGGGAGTCTTACCATCTTAATAATTATGCCTATGATATGAGCTTCTTTATAGTCGAAGTCCTCAATCAGTCAAAACTTAAGAAAGAACTATTACGTGAATATCTTAAGTTACTTTCTGAGGAAGAAAAAGAAAACTACATGAAGCTTCTTTATGTAGATATTTTAATGACAGGTCTACCAAGAATGATCTATCCTAGATTTAATCATTCAAAACAAGAGGAATTCGTTCACAAAAAATATCTAGCAAGGCTTATGGTAGAATCAACGTTAAGGAAAAAAGATCTTTTTGAACTAATATGAAAATCGCAGTAACTTCTCCTCCTTGGGTACCAATTCCTCCTGTGGGGTATGGAGGTATAGAACGAGTAGTTTATAATGTCGTCGAAGGATTGGTTAAAAAAGGTCATGATGTGACTTTATTTGCGACAGGTGACTCTCAAACATCTGCTCATCTCAAATACTTTTATAAAGGATCATTAGGAAATCATATGAATATGAAGCTTAATCCTTTCTATATTACGGCTCATCTTCATGAATTTTATAAAAATGCTGACGGTTACGATATTATTCATGACAATGCTGCAGAACTATCTGTCTACTATAGTGACTTCACTAAAACACCATGCCTCTATACTATCCATGGATCTTTATATATTGATCCCAAAGACGTGCTTTCAGAATATAATTATCAACAAACTGTAGTTGATAGTTTTAAACAGTTTAAACATCTTCCTTTTATATCTATCTCAAACTATCAAAGAAAAGGATTACCCGAACTGAACTATATAAAAACCATATATAACAGTGTTATCCTTTCGGAATTTGATTTTAATCCTACTGGAGGAACAGAAATGATTTGGCTCGGTAGAATGACGCCGGCCAAAGGAGTGCATATTGCCATAAAAATAGCACAGACAGTACAAAAAAATATTAATTTATCAGGTTTCCTTGACAAAGGAGATGCGCAATATTATGAAACTCAAATCAAACCCTCAAAAAATTTAGGCTTTGTAGCAGAAGTTCCCGAAATAAAATCTCCTGTAGATAAGTCCAAATTTTTAGGCAACTCTCGATTGTTCCTCTTTCCAATTCAATGGGATGAACCGTTTGGAATAGTGATGATTGAAGCTATGGTCACGGGTACACCGGTAGTCGCTATGGCACGAGGGTCTGTACCTGAAATTGTCAAAGACGGAGAAACAGGATTTTTAGTTAATCCATCAGATCAAGATATCAGAGGAGATTGGATTATTAAAAAAACAGGTTTTGAAGGACTTTGTGAAGCCGTAGAGAGAGTCTATTCTATGCCTGAAGATAAATATATGGAGATGAGAAAAGCTTGTAGAGCACACGTAGAAAATAACTTCACTTTGGATGTTATGGTAGATGCCTACGAAAAAGCATATCTTCAAGTCCTTGACTCAAAATAATACTATAATCTACTCATGATAGACTCTTCGATAATGTATCAGGTGTATCCTCTTAGCTTTAAAGACTCAAATGGCGATGGACATGGAGATATACTAGGCATTATTGAGAAACTTGACTATTTAAAAGATCTTGGAGTCGATGCTATCTGGCTCTCGCCTGTCTTCAAATCTCCCATGAAGGATTTTGGCTATGATATCTCCGATTACTATGCCATCGACCCTCTATTTGGAACTATGGAAGATTTTGAGAAGCTCATCAAAGAAGCTCATGATCGAAACATAAAAGTATTACTTGATTATGTGGCAAACCATACCTCATCCGAACATCCATGGTTTCAAGAATCAAAAAAATCTCCCGACAATACTAAAAGAAACTGGTACGTGTGGCGCAATGGGAAAGGACCAGGGATACCACCCAATAACTGGATAAGCGCATTTGGAGGATCTTCATGGGAGTATGACCCGGCAACTGACGAATGGTACCTTCATGATTTCTTGAAAGAACAACCCGACCTCAACTGGCGCAATCCTGAAGTAAAAAAAGCGATGATTGATATATTTACATTTTATCTGGATAAGGGTGTTGACGGATATCGAATGGACGCTATGGCATTTCTCTTTGAGGACGAAACCTATCCAGATGATCCAAAAAATGCACACTATAACTCTCAAAAAGAAATACCTTGGTATACATTAAAAAGAAAATATGATTTTAATCAACCCGAAGTGCTCCCTCTTCTACATGAATTAACAGAAGTTGCCTCACGCTTCGGAAATAAGCTTCTTATCAGCGAGATCTACGATTCATTGGAGACCTTAGGCAAGCTGTATTTCAGAAAAAATGATACCACACATATTCCTTTCAATTTTGATCTGATGACATTAGAATGGAACGCAGACGTGTTTAAAAACTATCTCGAGAGCTATTTGAAAGTAGTCGGAGATAATATTCCAAATTTTGTCTTGAGCAACCATGACCAGCCTCGTGTTGCCACTCGGGTCGGACAAGAAAAGGCTCGTCTATTGGCATTTTTACAGCTTACTCTTCCTGGTATAGCTGTAATCTACTATGGCGATGAGATCGGTATGAAAAATATTCCTCTTCCTGCGGATCAAATCAAAGATCCTCTAGGAAAACTCGTAGATCGCCGCTTTGGAAGAGATTCTGAACGAAGCCCTATGCAATGGAACACTGCCTCTTTTGCCGGTTTTTCCTCTACTCAGCCTTGGCTTCCAGTAGAGGCTGATTATAAGCAAAGAAATGTCGACATTTTTCTCAAAAAAGAAGACTCCATCCTCCAGTTATATAAAAATCTCATTTCCTTAAGAAAATCTGGGCCTGCACTACTCCATGGAAATCTCAGTTCGATTGAAGTCCAATCACACACAGTACTCTCATTTCAAAGAAAGACAGATGTGGAGACTCTTTCGATTAAACTTAACTTTTCCAACCAGCCACAAAAAATCATACTCGATCGCGCTTATAAGATACTTTTTTCTTCTCATGCAAGGGAAAAAGGAATAAGCACTACAAATCTTGAACTATATCCTTATGAAGGGATATTGCTCAAATAACCATTTGGTTTAATCCTTCATACCTGGTATGATAGCACAATGTATGAGAGTCGCTCTTCTTAATTCAAATTACGTAAAAATAAGCAAGCATACCAAAAAAGGTACAGAAATCCTTAGCTATATTCTCATCAAAGAGCTAAAAAGATATGCAAACAGGTATCACCTTGACCTTACAGCATATGCTTCAGGTAACTCAAAACTTCCGGTAAAGATTGAGTCTATTTCTTTCCAAAACGCGGTCAACAATAAATATTTATCGTTAGAACAAAAAAAATTACTTGAAATCGCCTTAATAGCTAAAGCCTTTTCTCAGCATGATAATTTCGATTTATATCATGTTAATATCGGCAATGGTGAATCTACGCTTCCTTTTGCCGGTTTTGTAAAAAAACCTATTCTCATAACCATGCATGGGGATTTAGGTCAGAGTGATAAAAAATATTTTTCTTTGTATAAAAATATTCCTAACGTGTACTTTATATCTATCAGTAACTATCAACGTAAACCTATTCCCTCGTTAAATTACGTTAAAACTATTTACCATGGTATAGATATAAAAAATGATTTCAAATTTAACTCTATTGGGGGGGAAGAAATTATGTGGGCAGGTAGAGCGGCACCGGAAAAGGGACTAGATATTGTGCTTGATATTTCTCAAAAAACAGCAAAACAAGCTAAAATTTTCCCCATTGTCAAGGATGAATTTTTAGAGTGGTTAAATAATGCTTTAACAAAAAAAAGAGGTCTTATTAAACACCAGATAAAAATGGAGATTATTTTTAACTTGAACCGATTTCAGCTTCGAGAACATTATCAGACATCAAGGCTCTTTTTATTTCCTATCAAATGGGAAGAGCCTTTTGGTTTTGTTATGGCTGAATCACTTGCCTGCGGTACACCTGTCGTCGCCTATGCGCGAGGGTCAGCGCCCGAGATCGTCAAGGATGGAATAACAGGATTTCTTGTAAACTCATCACCAACAGATGTACGAGGAGATTTTATTATTAAAAAAACGGGGGTCGAAGGTTTATGTGAAGCGGTAGAAAAAATATATGCCATGAGTCCTGAAGAATATATGAATATGAGAAAAGCCTGTCGCACAGACGCTGAAAATCGTTTCTCAGTCGACCGCATGGTAAAAGAATACATAGAGCTTTATTATCAGATTACGGGACAAAAGATGCCTCAAGATAGTGCGTAACGCGATGATACTACCATCCCCTCCTACAAAAAAATACGACTGCATCGTGATTCTCGGGTATAAGTTTGAAGAAGGAATCAAACTGCCCATACATGTACATGAACGTCTTAAAACCGCTCTCATTCTCTATCGGAATAAAGTTGCGCCTAAAATACTCCTATCAGGCAAATGGAATGCCATATTCCATTCTACCCCAATTAAACCTACCACAACCGAATCAGAGGAAATGAGAAAAATACTTCTCTACTACAACGCTCCCCATCATGATCTTCTCAAGGAAGAAGAGTCGACAGATACATTAGAAAACGCATACTACCTTAAAATACGCTGCTTTGACCCTTTACACTATACTCGTATTCTAATACTCTGCGCAGACTATCATGCAGAACGAGTTGAATATATTTTTACTAAAGTACTTGGAGAGAACTTTGTCTTTGATATCCTGCCTACTCCAACATCTCCTTCAACACAAACAAAAATGAATGAAGCGGAATCTCTCACACTTGAAAGTCAAAAGAAATTACTCTATGAAATGAAACCAGGAGACCACTCATATTTAAAGAAGATTAAGGAACATCTACCGTAAAATAGATACAGTTACACTCTATGAAAACAATCGCTGACATCTTAAAAACGTTTAACCCCGCAGAAGATAAATATATTTCCCGTGAATATCAAGCGTATGGAGTTCACCTGGCTGAAAAACTCGACGATACCACTCACAAAAGTTTATATATCAAGTTTGCCAAAACTATCCATCGGGCAGTTCTTGAAGAAGCTCTCCGATTTGTCGTCGACTCGAATGCCAAGAGCAAAGGTGCTCTTTTCATGTGGAAGTTAAAGGAACTCGGAGCCTTTCCGAAAAAAGAAAAAAAGAAAAAAGAATAAAATTGGACCAATTAGTCTTATAGGTCCAATGAGTCCAATTTTTATTTCCCTTATCTTCCTCTATCGCCCTCTCGATTGAGTTGATACAATATAAGATGCTCAAAAAAATATCCGTCATTATTGTATTACTCATTTGTATTGCTATAGCTACACTCCTCTTAATTAAAACTCCCGCACAACGACCACAGTCGCTATCTCTCTCACCTACTCCAACTTCTTTCTCCCTTTCCCCCACTGTACCAGTGGAAAAAACGTCTACGCTTACAAAAAGCATCTTTATTCCTTACTGGGCGACACCTATGAAAGAAGAAGATCTGAACCCATATGATGAACTTCTCTATTTCGGTATAGAAGTTTCACCTCAGGGAGTACTACAAAACGAGACGGGATACAAGAATCTTTCGGCATTTTCTGATCTTACTCTTCCTTCTGCAACCAAACTTCTTGTCGTCCGAATGATAGACACGAATACGAATAACCAAATTCTTCATAACAAGCAAAGTTGGGAAACGATTGCGAATGACGTTGTCCGCCTTGCCTCAGAAAAAGGTTTTCAGGGAGTCGTTCTCGATCTGGAAATGTCGGGCATAACTCTTATTGATGTCTCGGGAGATATCAATCAATTTGTGCAAAATATGTCTACCACAGTCAAAGGGCGCAAGCTCACTTTCTCCATGACTATGTATGGAGACGTATTTTACAGAAAAAGACCATACGACGTGCGGACACTCGCTTCTTATTCTGACAAAATGTATATCATGGCCTATGATTTTCATAAAAGTCTCGGTGAGCCAGGTCCTAACTTCCAATATGATAAAGGAGATAGATATCCATATGACTTTAAAACCATGGTGACGGACTTTTCCCAAGTTGTTCCGTCGGATAAACTCGTTGTCATTTTCGGCATGTATGGGTATGACTGGAGTGTTGACGAGAAAAAACGTCCCATCCGCACGGCCAAAAGCCTTAGTCTCTCCGATATTAAGAAGGAATTTGTCAATGAATGCAAGTGGCAGGACTGTATCTTGACGAGAGACTCCTTATCACGGGAGACCGAAGTCAACTATGTGACCTCAGAGATAAAAGATAATTTTGCGACCATATACTACCATGTAGTCTGGTTTGAAGATGAAGAATCTGTCCGAATAAAAACTGAGTATTTGAAAGAGCACAGGATAGAGCAGATCGCCTATTGGACATATGGGTACTTCTAATAGTTTGTTTCCAGATTCTGCCTCGAATTCATTCCCGCCAGTGCTCCTTCCATTGATCCTTTATGGATAAATCTACTTCTTAAAGAATACTCTTCAAGGCGAAGATACCAATTTGCGGCGACTTGAGAGGTGCGCAGGAACGAGCACGCTCACGGAGCTAAGCAAATTCGGTATCAAGCCTTATCTCTTCTTCTTGGACGTCCGCGCTGTCGGGAACCCTTTCTTCTCGCCACCTGTTCCTTAATTTACTTCTTATATTTTATTCTTGGAATTTATTTTTGATATAATTGACTCATGTCAATTAAGCTTCCAAAGATATATCTCGACTCGGGTAATCCTGAAGACACCAAAAGAGCCAAAGGTATCTTGGGCTTTATCGACGGACAAACTACTAATCCCTCACTCGTGGCTAAAAATCCCGAAGTGGTCACATTTCTTTCTCAGGGAAAAAAACTCACCGAGAAAGAACTGTATGATTTTTATAAACAGATAGTGACGGAAATTCAAAAAGAACTTTCCGGTCCCCTTTCCGTCGAAGTCTATGCCGATTGGAATACGAAAGCCACTGCCATGCTTACCCAGGCAGAAGAGATGAGTACGTGGGGGAAAAATATCTATGTCAAATTTCCCACCATTCCTGAGGGCATCACCGCCGCACATGAATTTGTCAAAAAAGGCGGCCGGGTAAATATGACGTTGGTATTTTCTCAAATACAGGCTGCCGCCACCTACAGTGCGACATATACCACCAAATTTCCGGCTTTTGTCTCCCCCTTCATCGGCAGATGGGATGACCGCGGGTATGACGGACTTGACCTTGTTAAAAATATTCTCAAGACATATAGAAGGTTTGATAAACAGATGAAACGTAAGGATTGTCATGTGAAAGTCCTCGCCGCCTCCATTCGTAATCTGGCTCATTTTTACTCGTGCATTTTTATTGGAGCCGATATACTCACCGTTCCTTTGACTGTTATCAAAGAGTGGGTTCACGAAGAAAATTGGGTGCCCGACGAACACTATCGAGCCGAGCCAACGGGTCTAAAACCACTGAGATACGAAGAGATTCCCTTCAAATCCAATTATCTTGACTATACAGTTGAAAAAACAGACGGAGATCTGTTGGATGAAGGACTCAAAAAATTCGTCAAAGACTGGAAAAGCCTCATTATCTCTTGACAAAGAAATAATTATTCTCCATAATGAAAAATAGAGATGAAAATCACCGTATATACTATTAATGACTGTCAGTTTTCCAAACAGGAAAAAGAATACCTTACCTCTCATAAGCTGACCTTTGATGAAAAGAATCTGGAAACAAATAAAGAGTTTTTGACAGAGATGTTGGCCGTTTCAAACAATTTTGCAGGTACACCTGTTACAAAGATAGATAAAGACGACGGACAGATTATCGTCCTCAAAGGTTTTACAAAAGAGGAGTTTGATAAAGCGCTTGGTTTTGCAGCTCCGGAAGAAAAAAAACTCGAACCAAAACCCCCTGTGGAATCGACAACTCCGACTATGCCTATGCCACCGGCTCCACCCGCCGTTCAACCAACGACACCAATGAATCCCACTCCTCCCGTAACAACGCCTCCTCAGACTCCACCGACAACACCGGCGGTCGACACACAACTAGATGCTATTTTGAATGATTTGCAGGCCAAAGCAGCCCCACCTCCTCAGGTCGTTCCCCCTTCACCCGTATCTCCTCCTCCGGCACCTGGAGGTCTTCCTACTATTCCCGAGCCCGATTTTAAAACGAGCTAAATGGAAGATGAATCATGCATAAAATTTTAGTACTGGTTTCGTGTGCGTTTCTTCTTCTTATTATTCATCTTCTGGCAACCTATTTTATTTTTCCCAATACCTATCTCGCTCGGATCAATATATCAGGGAAAAAAAAGTCCGACTTAACGATACTATTCGAAAAATATAGAAAATCTCCCATCACTATCCAGGTAAAAGATAGAAGCTATCCGATGTCATATATGAGCATTGGCGTCTTACTCGATAACCAAAAAACATACAACTCGATATACGAATACAACAACGCATCTTTCCCCCAAAAATATCTTTCCTTTTTCTCTTCATTGTTTTCCCAACGTATGCTCCTGCCGACGATGATCTTTTCTCAAAATTATTACCAGTTTACCCAAAACTCCTTATTTGATTTCAGCTCAAAAAAAGACGAGACATACATCGACAACAACGCCAAAGAATTTAAATATATCGAAAATGAAGAAGTCTACCGCATCGATCCTGAAAACCTAAGAACGCTTCTCGTATTTCACTTCGGAGAGGATAATCTCGTACTTACTCCCAAACTTATCAAGATTTCGAATGAAAAAAAAGACAAGATTTCCGTATTAAACGAAAAGATTGCCCGCATGTATACCTCTCCTGTCCAAATAATCCTCCAAGGAGATGTACCTTATACCATACGCCTTGACCCCGAACAAATAAAGACGATTACTACCCTCACCACAAATAGGGAAGAATCACTTTCGTTTACCATAGACGAACCGGCTTTATCAAAGTTGGTCGTCGATCCTCTCAATTCTGCCATTTCCAACCAGGATAAAAAAATATCGAGCGGAGAAATGAAAGATAAATTGAGTTCTTTATTGAGTTCAAGAATTCAGGGGGCGAGTCCCGACACGATTGTTTCTGAAGCGACGGAACATTCCAATACAGAAGGAAAAAGGACTCGAGAAAAGTATATCGAGATCGATATCTCACAACAACGCATGTATCTTTTCGAAAACAATACTCAAGTTGCCACGTACCGTATTTCTTCCGGACTCTATTATCCGACGCCCGTCGGACAATTTAAAATCATCAACAAAGCGAATAATGCCTACTCGGATATCTATCACGTCTGGATGCCTTTCTGGATGGCTTTTTATTACGATTCCAAGCTTAATGCCTATTTTGGCATCCACGAACTTCCTTATTGGGTAACGTCGAATGGAACGAAGATCCAAAGACCGCGTGAGTTTATCGGCTCCCCCCACACGGGCGGTTGCGTTGCTTTGGATTTAGGCATGGCCAAAGAAGTGTATACGTTTGCAGAAGTCGGTATGTCCGTCTATGTATTCAATTAAATTCTCAGCCACTCAACTATAAAAAAAACTCCGTAGAGAAGAATTAGAACCATACCTTCTTTACGGGAAAGTGCGTGTTTTGAACGGGAAAACTCATAAAATATCCCGAGTCCAATGACCAGGCAAAGGAACGTAGTTAAAAAGTTATTTACAGTGAGTACTTCTCCTCTATTGAGAAGCGTGAATATACCAAAAAGAAACGTATTGGCCGCCGCTGAGCCGATATAATCGCCAAACGCGATATCTTTCTTTCCGCTAATCGCTGATCTCACCGCCAGAGAGATTTCGGGAAGATTGGTTCCGATAGATAATAAGGTAAGACTTATAAGAAATTCCGAAATATGCAACATTCCCGAGAATAGAATCGTTTTTTCAACTATCACCTGGCTTGAAATAAAAACTATGCCTATTCCCAAAATGACCTTGAGTATATCAATCAAAGAGTAGGATTTCAGTTCCATGACGTGATTATGAGACTGATCAAAAATCCCTTTATCTTTTTGAATAAGATAAAACAATATTCCGTATGCACCGATGAGAATCCATCCTTCGAGGGTGGATACTTTTCTATCAAGTACAAAAAAGGCGGGCATAACAGCAATAGCCAGTGAAAAAACAATGCTCGAGCCTTTAAATTCATGGCTGAATTTGATCCCTTTTCCTAAAATAGCCAACAACGGGATAACAAAAAGGAACATTATGGCTATTCCTCCAAGCAGGTTGCCTACAAATATTTCGGGGTCTTTGCGAACGACAGATGTCATACCGATGGCAAACTCAGGGACAGATGTGAGCAACCCAAGAACAAAAAATGATATGGCAAACGAAGAAATCTTGAGTCTACGGGAGAAATGGTCGACAGCACTCATGATGAGTCCCGATCCCCACCATATGGCAAAGAACGATGCGAAATATATGAGAGCGTCATCAATAAACATATAAAAAGTATAGCAAGACCAATTCCAGTTTTTCAATTATGGCAAGAGTTCTATCTCGGCGACCAAAGGTAAATGGTCCGAAACATCGACCTGAAGACAGTGTTTGCTTTGTATCTGAAAATTGGATGTCACAAAAACCATATCTACTACGGCTATCGCATAGCCCGGACGAACGTCAAGGTTCTTCCTCTGCAGATTAAATGTCGTCGAAAGTGTTCTTTTAAATACATTCGTCAATTTTTCCTCGATAGCTCGTATTGTATTCGTCTCCGGACGTACATTAAAGTCACCGGCAACAATAGTATGTTCACTTATTTCTCTTAAAATAATCTCTTTCATTCTTCCGCGTCTTTCATCATCTATGGTCCCGTTGAGATTCCAAGGACCATGTACGTTGAGTAACGTTATATCGCTATTTCCAACTGTAATCCGAGCTTTTTGGATAGTTGAGGGAGACTTACTCCAGTCTGTCATAGCATCCTGGTCGTATCTGCCATATGGTATATCGATGAATATATTTTTTCTCTCCACAAGAGGCCAACGGGAAAGAAGAAGATTACCATCTTCAATATCTCCCTCTCCTTTTCTTGTATCTAGGTAGAGAGGAGCAAAGTAGGCGTCATGTGTCGGAAACACTTCTTTAAGTTCTTCTACCATGCGGAATCGGGGCTCTATATCAGTCCTTCTTCCATCATATGTTTCTTGGAGAAAATAGATATCCGCATTTTGCTCCACAAGAAATTGTTTCGCTTGTTCAAAAAGCCTTCCCCCATTCCACAAGTTCAAACTCACAATTTTCATATGCCTTATTATACCAATTTGTCAATAACATACGCTCTCTGTACATTCATAATCAAATCGTCTAGAATGGTTTCTGTGGAAAAAAAATCAAAAGCATATGCCGAATTGCGGAGTCAAATTATTAAAAAAGGGCTATTGGACAGACAATATCTCTATTACGTGATAAAAATTATCTTCAACCTCGGCCTTTTGGGTCTCAGTCTTTATCTTATTCCTCTCATTGGTAAGTCCCCTTGGCAGATTGTCAATGCGTTATTTTTAGGTTTTATATTCACGCAGATTGCAGGTATCTCCCATGATGCAGGACACAATCAAATCGCCAAAAGTACATTCGTAAACGACTTTATCGCCCTGATACACATGGGTATTTTCGAGGGCGTAAGTTTCAGCTGGTGGGTAGATAAACACAATGCTCACCACCGGAGTCCCAACGAACTTGACTCTGACCCGGACATAGATTTCCCCGTCGTCGTTTTTGCACCCGAGCAAGCAGTGAGAAAAAAAGGGTTTCAACGGTTTATGGTGAAATATCAGACCTATTTCTATCCTTTCTTGGTTCTTTTAGTTCCCTTTAATATGCGGTTTCACAGCGCGCGCATTTTGGCCCAAAATAAAGCCCATTACCGACTGACGGAAACCGTGCTTATGCTTGCACACTATATGCCTTTCTTCACCATCCTATTTGCATCTTTAGGTTGGGTCTGGGGAATACTTTTTATTCTGATCTATAATCTTTTTATCGGTCTCTATATGTCGTCCATTTTCGCTCCCAATCACAAAGGCATGCCTATCGTGAAGAAAAATGATGATCTCGGGTTTCTCCGACATCAGGTGATGACAAGTCGAGATGTAGAGGGCGGTATGGTAACCGATTTTCTGTATCTTGGACTCAATTATCAGATAGAACACCATCTTTTCCCCAATATGCCCCGCAATAAACTCGCCGAAGCACAAGTTATTGTGAGGGATTTTTGTAAAGAAAATAAAATCGGATACTATGAGACAAGTGCTATTCAGTCATACAAAGAACTTTTCCAGTGTCTATATGAAGCCAGCTCCCCTTTAAGACAATCTGCAATTGCGTAGTATACTTGTACCTTTCAGGTGGTCATTATTTATACTTCATCCCAAACTTTTTTGAGCTCCTTTTCTGCATATTCTTTCGATACTGGCCAAAGATATACATAGCTTGAAAGAAACTTTGCATTTCTATCAAAATCAAAAGATATTTTATTCTTCTTTAGGTATTTCATGGCCTCCTTGACGGCTAGTAATTCCTCTTGAAAACGGAACTTTGAATCAAATATGTAATGATACGCAAACTTTAGGATACCCATTTCCTTTTGTCTCTTACGATGGGTTTCTTCATGAATAAGCAAGGCGATATGTTTTGGATGAGGACTATCTGTTTGTAAGTCTTTATAGATCGGGTCAGGTACAAGAATAATAGGCCCTAGACTTTGCGCAGTAGATTTCCCAATTAAGGGAAAGTGGTGTAATATCGAACCTTTTGAAATAACATACCAAGGAAGTTTCATTACAAAATTATAACAAAAGTTGAAGTAGAGTCCGTACTTGCACCTTTAAGGTGAAAGAGATTGTCATGGAGATCTATATTATAGAGCCCGCCATATCTTACCTCAAGACTTAACTCTTCATTAGATCTTATCGAGCCCTCCTTCGTTCATGTTCGACTCGTGGTCTACGTCCACGCAGTCGAAATATTCACTTCGGCAGGGCACAAGAATCCGTAATTCCTCATTCTTCGAAAACGGATTCTAGTGCAAGGGCGGAGGGAATCGAACCCCCATCAAAGCTTTTGGAGAGCTCTATTCTACCGTTGAACTACGCCCCTTATTTAGTAAAGTTCGAGCAAAGATATTATAAAGGAACCGAAGCTCTAAAGCAATTTTATAGTCGTAATAATTTATCCGTATACATCCTTGATAGTTGTCTCTTATTCTTTTGCGGGTATTGGGTTTTTTGTAGCTTTTTGTAAATTGGGTTAGTGGAATAGCGGTTGCTTCAGACCAATATTTCTTTACTTCAATATCATTATGATAACTATGGATATGAACCAATGCTCTCAGCTTTTTTTCATCTAAATCAAAACTTTCTCGAAAAAGCTTTAAGAAGAGCATGATCATTAAACTATCTGAGTTCATAAATGAAACATGGCTTCCTACAAGCTTTCCACCTTCTGTCCATAGAAAAATAGCACATACTAGCTTTTTTATTTCTTTTGTGAGCGTGATTTTATCAATAGTACTCTCCGAATTACGAACAAGTTCTTCTTTTACGTGTAAGCGCTTAGTAGTATTTGCCAATAAAGCTTTTTCTCTTGCTTTTCTTAGCTTATCTTTCAGTTGGTTCTGAATAATGAGTGAAAGCTTAATCTTTTTAGTCCAAGAATGTGCAGTGCTTTTAGCTATGTGACATTCCCTAGCAATTTCTACATATGAGTATCCTTTACTTCTCAACTCTCTCGCAATTTTGATAGAACCAAACGAAGATGTCATAGTACTATAACCTTATAATACCGTTCGGACAAATGTATTTCAAGCAGTTTTATGTTCTACCGTTGAACTATACCCCTTATATCTTTGGCATATGTATTATAGATCATCTTCAGTTCCAGAGCAATTTTAAAGTCATAAATTCAATTTTCTCCAAAATACTCTTTCAACATAGTTATTAAAGTTGTTTTTCCACGATTGCTCTTCAAATATTCTTCCCTTCTTTTTGCATCTTTTATATTTCTATACGCTTCATAATGGATTAGGTCATAAGGTACGTATGGTTTTGTAGATTTTGATTTCCCGGAGTTGTGTTCATTAAATCGCTGTTTCAAGTTTTCGGTAAAACCAATATATATAAATTCGGAAGAAAGACTTTTAAGTACGTAGACGTAATAGAATTTCATAAACTTTGACAGGTACAAGACTATACCTGTCTTCGTCACAATTCTGGGTTAGGCGAAGCAAGGCGCAGAATTGTGCCTTGTGCTCCCGGGCAGAATTGAACTGCCATCAAAGGCTCCGCAAGCCCTTATTCTATCCGTTAAACTACAGGAGCATATAAGTCACGCTTTCTATATTTTACCAGGTCAGCCTTATTTTCCGATCGCAAAACGTATCCATCATCCTGTTTTCCCCATGATACATCTGTGCTATCATATAATACGCTCATTTTTACTCTATGAAATACGCTTTAGCTCCTGAAATAAAAAGACAGATCGATATCCTCATTGGAAAACTGGAGTTTACGCATATTGACGCCGCCCGTATACACTGTATTCGCAGTTTTGACGCCAAAACCCGGGCCATTGCCCGTATCTGGGGTATGTCGCGGCTTTTCCATGAAGTCGCCGGCATCAAACCTAATTACATCATCGAAGTCAATGCGAAAAGGTTTGATAAACTAAACGACCGTGAAAAAATAAAGACGCTGATCCATGAACTGATGCATATTCCCAAAACATTCTCCGGTGCTCTCCTCTCCCACCACGGCCGCTACCATAATATCAACGACAGGGAGGTGGAAAAGATTTTAAGAGGCATGATTGGATAATTGGAAAGGAACTGACGGATTTATGGTTTAAGGTATAATTTAGCCAATATGACAGGCGAACTTTTTGGTCCTTCACCATGGGGTGACTTTGATGAATATGCTGAAGATTGGAAAAATGTTCTTCATCAATCTTATACAGAACTTCGCCAACTTGACATACAAGGACTTCCAGGAACTCAACCATTTCAGGCAGTAATGGAGAACATAATAGACACTTTGGAAAAAACGAAACTTACTTCAGCTCATCATTTCGGACAAGCTTGGGATTTCAACGGTTATCTACAGTCTCTCAAAGATTTTGTTCTGACTTGTGGTTTAAACGAAGAAACTGTGGGTCTCGTTATTCGAGAGATGCTTGAAAGGTCGCAATTATGGACAAATCAATCGATTAAAGCATTAGTTATAGATAATCTTCACACTCGTTCTGGAGTCGAATCTCATGATACTTACTATCTACGATTAAAATTATTTGAAGATATGTTACTGTCAAATATTACTTTGGAAACAAGACGAAGTGTTTCTTTTATACGATTTTTAGCCGATCAAACAGAGGAATTATATGGCAAGCGGTCCGTAGACGATTATAAAGTAAATAGCATTCATAAAATAGGTATACAACGTTCAATTATTCCTATGACTCCATCTCAATGGACAGTATTTCAAAAGGAACCTTTATACAAAGAAGTCGCCATGTTAGATACAGCCAATTGGTTTCTTTCACATCAACAGTCATCTCGAGAGGAAGTAGCCATGAAACAAACTATGGCAAAAACGAGTTTAGCCCACTATTTAGTCATGCCTCTTTATCAACAACTTGATCGAGATCCTATTCCACTCATTTCTCAACGGGTAAGTTCTTTTTTAGCATTATGTAAGTGACCTTCATTACTCCAAGAAATAGATTTATCGAAGAATCTTTTTACAAAATCCTGAAAGAAAAAATGGAGAGGATAACTTGCTGAAAAATAATCGCAGCTATCGCTGCATAAATGATCGGGAGGTGGAGAAGATATTGAGAAGTATGAAATAGTTCGGTTTATTCCCCACCATAAGCCTTTGGAGTTCTAGTCGTATTAAATACGTTAAAAAATAGGCCTTATATTTCAGGATCTGGAATTTGATTATAATCATCGATCTATTATTTCTTCGTCTGGGGGTGTGCATATGGAGATTCTCCTCTTCCAAGAGTTCTTCTTTCAATATCTTGAGACATAAGCTCTACCAAATCAAAAGAACTTTTTCTAGGATTATCAACAAGAATTATGCCCAATTTTTGACACGTTTCTGTGAGTTCTCTATAGGGAGCAAAATTCAAATTTATATTTGTTTCTTGTGAGGTGTTTGTAAAAACAGTAATACCTTTTAGCCTTTTTAGTAAATCTAGGTTGTTGTTTGTAAGGGCATCCTCTCCTATTTTTTGAAGTCTTCTAGATACAATTAAAAATCCATTACCTCCGTCTCCTCTCGAATCTTTGGCCCAATCTAATGTAGCATCGGCGACGATAAAAGATATATTCTGTGCTTCAGGAATCCACCCTGATAAGAGTTTTTCTGTCTCTGTAAGGTAACCTCCATTAATTATTGATACTTCATCTTTTTGAGAAAGTTTAGGCACAAAGATTTTTTCAATAATTAACTTTTGGGTGGATCGTCCATCGGGATCATCTTCCAAATTTAAGATTTGAATTTTCATACCTTTTTGGGATTATAACATAAATCACCTAAAAAACGGAAATGAGGAGATAAAAATGAGGGCCAGGATGACAAATGCAAAGAGGGCGGAGATGACGATAGCCAGTGACGGAGCGGTCGCAATAAGTTTCACCTGCAACTCTTCCAAAAAGAGCCTGAGTTTCTGGAAAAACTCTTCGTCAAAGACAACTCCCATATGTGACAGATTATACCTAATATATTTTTTTCATCGCTATTGAATTGAATGAAAACCTGATAGAATAAATTTCCAGTATGTCCCGATTAACTATCAATAGTATTCATCGAAAAAGAAGGCCGTCTCAAGGATCCAAAAAGGTAAAAATCATAGCCAAAATATGTTTTCTGGCCATTTTTATCTTCATAGGTCTATTTCTCGTCAAAGGAGTCCAGTTTTTATCCCATATTCAAACTCCCAAATTTTTCCCGGGCACAAAAGTCTCCCCCACTCCCCCCGAAAAACACACCTATACGATTCTTCTCATGGGCTATGGCGGAAGTACACATGAGGGAACATATCTCACTGATACCATGATGGTACTTCACATAGATCTCGAAAAGAAAAAGGCAGCCCTTATCTCTATTCCCCGCGATACCTGGGTCAAATTCCCCACCAAATCGGGTGACAATTTTCACAGCAAAATAAACAGTATCTACCAAATCGAGCTTTTTCCGAATGACTTTCCCGACGTCGATGTCGACTCTTTTAAAGATAAAGTACCGGGAAATGGAACAAAGTCGCTCGTCTCCCAAGTAGTCGGTTTTCCCATAGACAACTACTTGGCGGTCGATTTTCAAGGATTCAAAAAAGCGATAGATATCTTAGGAGGGATTGATGTCAAGATAGAGAAAACTTTTACGGACTCCGAGTATCCGGTCGATGGAAAGGAAAGAGACTTATGCGGAAAACAAGAGTCGGATTTGCCCGAGCTTGAAAAAATTGCCACTCAGTCACCTCAGACGGCATTCCCCTGCCGGTATGAAACACTCATATTTAATAAAGGCACTATGCATATGGACGGCGAAACAGCACTGAAGTTCGTTCGTTCCCGTCACTCTCTTGAGGATGGTGGTGATTTCAACCGTGCTTCCCGCCAGCAGCTTTTTTTACAAGCAGTCAAAGACAAAGTGCTCCAGCTCAACTTTGTGACCAAAATCATACCTCTCATGGATGAACTGCAGAATCATATTCGAACAGATATTGCGACAGTTGAAATGACGAAATTTTTACCCGAGACAACGAAGATAAAAGAATACATACTTTCGATGCTCGTCTTGTCTGACGATAACTTTCTTATGTCTGATATCTCCGACAACGGTCAGTTCATTCTTGTTTCCAAAGAAGGGCAAGACAAATGGACATCGGTACATACGGGTCTTCACAATTTGATCGAAGGAATTACACCCACTCCTTCGGCTTCGCTCAGGACGAGTCCTTCGGCTCCCGTTTACGGTGAGTAAAACCGAACCGCTCAGGACGAGTCCTACTCCTCTACTTTCCGTATCCCCTGCGTCTCGGAAATAAAGAAGAGCTATCAAAGATGAGCTAATATTTCATACGCTTTGTTTGGATCTAACTTTCCTTCACGAAGAGACTTATTCAAAATTGCACCATCAACTCCTATTTGTTGAAGATCGATAAGATGCTGATAGGTTGAAATACCACCAACATTGAATATTGAAATAGGAGGTTCTCTATTTTGTAATTTAAACTTCGTTACTAATTTTTCTAATACACCTAGATTAGGCCCGTTGCCTGTACCATCTAACTGGGCATCTGTATATGTTAATCTCGTTACTCCCGATTCTATTAATTGCTGCGCATACTGATAGACATCAATTTCTGTGTGCTGTTGCCAAGCTCCTGTTTGAACTTCTTCACCTCGTGCATCTATCATAACAATTACTTTTTCGCCGTACCGATAAATAAGTTGCCTAAAAAGATTCGGTTCTTTAAATACAATACTTCCAACAAATATTCTATCTACTCCCTCGTCAAATAACCTCTCTGCTTGCTCTGTGGTTCTAATTCCTCCACCTACTTCCAAGTATACGTGAGGTACTCTTTTTTTTATTTCTCGTACATTATTTATATTCTTAAAGCCTCCACGTCTTGCTCCATCAGTGTCTACTATGTGCAAACCGCTTACTCCTTTACTCATGAGCCTCTCCGCCCATTCTCCAGCAGAAAATTCGTAGGGTCGCATTCTTTCGTAATCACACAAAACCGTAGATGAAGGACGTCCTTGTTTTATGTCAATCCCGCCTAGTAGTCGCATATCTATTATGCATATTTAATATGTATTATTATACACACTACGAAGTTAAATATCCACTCAGATAAGAAATACTATATAATTGGAGAACATTAGCCGGAGTGGCGGAACTGGCAGACGCGCACGGTTCAGGGCCGTGTTCTTGTAAAAGAGTGTGGGTTCAACTCCCATCTCCGGCACCACTCATATTGATAGATATCGTAGATATCCTCTTCAAATAACACTCACTATTGTACTATTATCACAATCCATACTTCCATAATTGTATACTTTTTACGCTATACCCATAAACCTATTTTATAGGTCTACATATTTTTTATTATTGAACAAATCCACGCACGTTTTTTGCTTTTTAAAGATAGCTATTGTGATTATTCTCTTTTCCTTAGGCCACATCCGATAATAACTTGATCATTTATATATTCGAGGATGCGGCACAAAGGGCCGTATCCGTCCCGCTTAGCGGGACGGACGAGCCCTTAGAATGTTGAGCGTTAAAAGTGTAATTCTATCTCACATGATATAATTATAAATATGGAGGGTTGGCAGAGTGGTAATGCAGCGGCTTGCTAAGCCGTGACGTTGAATAGACGTCCACAGGTTCAAATCCTGTACCCTCCGCCTTTACCTCGCCAAAATCTCGCTCAAGCGAGATGAAGGCGGGATTAGGCTCGGCTACGGCGAGATAAATCCGCCTTTACCTCGACGTAATCTTGATGAAGTCGGGTTTAGATCGACCAAGCGTTGGCGTAGTGGTCTTTAATTCGACGAAGCTTAAGCGAAGGCGATTTTAATTCGATAAAATTTCAGAGAGATTGGATATAATTAGATTGGTATGTTCTACGTTTATGTCTTACTTTGTAACGATAAAGGAACTTACGTTGGTGGGACTAATGATTTAAAAGATAGAATCAAAAGACATTCTTTAGGCTATATTCAAGCAACCAAAAAACGTTTACCTATAAAACTATATGCCTATTTTGCTTTCCAAGAAGAGCATACTGCTTTTAAATTTGAGAAGTATCTCAAATCTGGATCAGGCAGAGCCTTCATGAACAAACATTTTTTCTAAACTCAAACACCCCCTGCTTGATTATCCCTTCATACCAACCTCAAACTTACCTCTGAGGTGGACTTTAGTAATATATCACTCCAACGTCTTCAGAGTTTGTTTCACACCTTCGTTTGTAGGGTCTATCCGTAGAAGTTTTTTGAAGGTACTTATCGCCTCGTCCTTTTTATTTTCACCCATGTAGATATACCCAAGGTTTAAGTAGAGAATGGGGTTTTCTTTTTCGGCGTACTTTATCGCAAATAGAGCGCTTTTTTCCGCCATGGCATAATCTTTTATCATAAAGTATATAGCGCTCATATTCTGATACGCTTTTCCCATAGCCGGCTGGTACTTGACGGCGAGTCCATAGTGTTCGAGAGACTTATCCGCCATACCCAACTGTCTATAAATATATCCCAAGTTGTAATGTACCTCGGCAAAATCGGGTTTTAACGCGACTGTTTTTTCGAATTCATCCGCCGCTTTTGTCATCTCTCCTTTGTCAAGATAGAGACGACCTAAATTCGCATGCGCCTGAAAACTATAAGGAGACGATACGCTCGTACTTGTCCAAAATGACACTTCGTCTTTCCAATCGGCATTCCGGGAAATTGTCCGCATGATAAATAAGACAACTATAACCGAGATCACGATATAATCCAGCCATTTTACTTTTATTTTTCTTGATAGCCACTCTATTCCCCAGACCAAAGTGTAGATAATTCCTACGGATCCCAAATAGACGTAGCGTTCAGCTGTAATTGACGCAATTCTCAACGGAGTGATTGTCGGTAAAAGAGACAGCACAAAAAACATCAGCCAGAAAAAAAGGAGTCTCTGTTTTTTTATTAAAGTCCATACTATCATCCCTACAAACCCTATAAACGCCATAACTCGCACCCAGTATTCTATATCTCCCACCCGTTCCGAATGATACAACGTGAGAACCCGAGGTACTAAAATGAGTTGAATATATGAAGTTATCGCCATAGGAAGATAAAAAGTAGGATTTCTCCATGAAGTACCACTTGCAAATTGCCTTTTAAACGCCGCAAATCGATCGCCTATTTGAGTAAGGTAAATTCCTACTCCAATGAAAGTTATCACCCAATAAGGTAGTATGTATCGCCAAGATTTATGTGTTCTTTCAAATAGTAGATAATAAAGTGTCAGTATAAAAGGAAAAGCAACCGCTTTCTCCGATACTTCAAGTCCCAATAAAAAAAACAATATAGAAAACAGATAGAGTAATTTATTTTTAAATGAGTGAAGATACGCAAGAAATGCCGCGAGAAGAAACATGGTATAGACTGTATACGGGCCGCCCGAGATCCAAGTGACGGACTCTGTCAATATAGGATGGACTGCAAAAAGTGCCGCGGTAAAAAAAGCAATTTTTTTTCTTTTGTCCATCCGAAAAATGATGAAGTAAATGAGCAAAGTATTTACCATATGGACACACACATTGAAAAGATGAAATACAACAGGGTTTCGGCCGCCCACCGAATACAAAATAAAGTAGATAAGCGGCTGGACAAATGTAAAAGGATGAGTAAATACGAATCTCAAGTCACCTATATGAGGATTACCTATGACTCCTCCAACATCATCAGCTAGGAAGCCATTATCGGCTACTCCGAAATAGGCTACAGAGACAAGAAGAAATAATATGAGAACGTGAGTTCTATAGGGAAGCAGTTTTTTCCTCATTTTATTATTTTACACTCAATTTTTTCTGAAAGTCATCCGGATGAAACCAAAGTTGAGTCTCACTGATCCTTTCTGTAGTAGTATGTCTGTGTATAAAATACAGTTGCGCCTTACGAAGAACTTTTTCTATAACATCCATCATGATCAGTTTTGATCTGTGAGTCATGACCGATTCTTTGAAAGGATACTTTTTCTTGACGCTCCTCGCGTACGTCTCTATTCTCCCCTTTTGGTTGGGAAAGAACCTCACTACCCATCGGTTATCCCATATAAATTTATCATATACAGATGACTTATTTATTATAGGTTTCATCTGCAGAACTTCGTGCGCGGTATATTCCGAACGCTTACTTTTCGGTATAGTAAGATCGCTTACGTCGAAAACAAGATTCAAACAGACTTTATCCCGAGCGTATAGCACTCCCCTTTTTCTTTTCATCCCCATTCCTAGAGCTAAACATGTTGCAATAAACCGGGCGGTCCACATTTTTCCAATAGATGATATGATAAAAAGGTCAATATCATCATCCTTTTGAGCATTCATCATGGCCAAACTCCCTGATATTCCTACAAGTTTTATTTGGGGAACAAAAGAAAGGAGTCGCAAATACAGACGAACTTTATGCAGTTTAGACTGTGATAACAGCATTTTTTTATGTACACTTTTCAAAAAAATACTATACTGGGGGAGAGTATATATATCAGTTGAAAATTGAGAGTTAAAAGTGAAAAGTTGACCGATCTTTAGCCTTTTCCTTATAATCTTTCTTTTCTTCACAAGTTGATCTAGCTTCAGTATGAGAGCGTGCGTAGTAGTACGTCGAGACAAGAACATGTGAATATCTTCAAATGTAGGCGGGTAGGAAAAAAGAGAGAAATAGTGTATAACGTGGAGAATATCTTTTTCCATGGCTCTTATTGTAACATGGAAGTTAGAAGCCAACATACCGTCATTCTGGGGAGGAGCAGTTCGGCAAGCTCACTGTGAATTGCGACGACTCCAGAATCGTTGTGAAAAGAATTAACTACGATCCTGGACAAGCCAGGATGACATAATAAGGAAGTTCTACTTCATGTTACCTATTGCCTTGCTACTTTGATAGATCTTCTCCCTCATCACGAGCCACATAAACTCAATCAACCTCAGCTGACGTTTCCATCTCCAGGGTTGAACGATGAGTCGAAATAACCACTCAAGTCCGACACGTCGGATAATCTGAGGTGCACGCGGTACCGAACCGGAAAGATAATCAAACGCTCCGCCCACTCCCATACAGACCATCCCTTGGAACTTCTCCTTGTGACGGTCTATCCACATCTCTTGCTCCGGCGAACCAAAAGCGACAAATACTATGTGGGGCATCAGACGGGCGACTATGGAGAAAATCCCCTCCTCTTCTTCTTTTTTGACCGATAGAATATTTCGTATGCCTTCTATACCTTTAAATTGTGAAGCTGGATATTTGTGAGAGTAGCACTCGGCAAGCTTATTTGCTAAATTTGAGCTACCTCCGATTAGCACTATTCTTAAGGGCAGTCTGTCGGCCAATTTAACGATGTCTCTCATTAAGTCCACACCCCCTACCCTCTCTCCTGCCTGTTCACCAAGCAATCGGCCTGCTATGACAATCCCTATGCCGTCAATAATATGGATTTGGGCTGTCTGGATAACCTTTTTAAACTTCTCATTCTTATCGGCGACAACCAGATTTTCCGGATTTACAGATACAATATGTATAAATTCCCCCTGTCCTTTGATGTTCTTTATAATTTTATCTAGGATATCTTTTTTTCTCTCTGATCTCAATGATATTCCGAGCATAGTTGAGTTAAATTTTATAGGCTTATACTATAATGTTATTATATATTTTATTATTCTTATATTAAATTGTTATTTTGTATATTTTTATTGAACAGATAATAGATTATTATTTCAATATAAACATCAATATTATAAATTAAAATTGTATATAATCTGTAATATTATTACAGGATCTAATATTTTTGTTGTCTTTCTTAAAAGCTTTTTTACTTAACTTTGTTTATATTTTAATAAAAAACTATAGGTTTTAAATGGCATAATCAACACCCTTTTAAGCCATTAGAACGGTCTGACGATCTTTCCTCTTTATTTTATAGCCTCCTTATAGCTATCCAGGTTGTCGATCGCTACTCCAACCCCGCGAATGACACAAAAAAGCGGCTCTTCGACTACAAACGAAGGCACACCCGTATAATAGGTAATAAATCTGTCTATGTTAAAAAGAAGTGCCGTACCACCTGATAAGACTATACCCTTGTCTACAATATCAGCGGCCAGTTCCGGCGGACAACGTGAAAGAACTTCTTTTATACCTTCGAGAATAAGCTTGAGTGGTTTTTGTAATGCTTCAGAGATCGTTTTTTCACCAATCAGGGTAATTTTCGGTAAACCTGTTTGAAAATCCCTTCCTTTTACTTCCATAGTTTTTTCGACATAGCCTTCTTTTTCCTGAACCAACGCATTACCTATCTTCATTTTTATATCTTCTGCCGTCCGTTCGCCAACGATGACGTTGTGTTTTTTTCTCAACTGTTGAATGATCGCTTCATCGAGACGGGTGCCCGCTACCCGGACTGTTTTATAGACGACTAGTTGTCCTAAGGAAATAACACCAATTTCCGCTGTTCCTCCTCCCAGATTGACAATCATATGTCCCGATGGTTGAGAGATAGGAATCTTCGCCCCTATAGCGGCGGCCAACGGTTCTTCAATAAGATATACGTCCGATGCTCCGGCTTGTTTACATGCCGCTACCACTGCTCTTTTTTCCACCTGTGACGCACCTCCGGGAATAGAGATCATCACCTCAGGCCATAGGACTCTTTTTTTGAGTGCTTTTTTCAGAAAATAAGTAATCATGGCCGATGTGGTAGTATAATCGGCAATAACTCCTTCTTTCATTGGCCGGGAAGCGACGATCGTGCCGGGAGTTCTCCCTAGCATTTCCTTCGCATCGTCACCGACGGCGAGTATTTTTTTGTCTTCGAGCGAATATGCGACGACTGTAGGCTCATTGAGCACAATGCCTTCTTTTGCAACGTAGACCAGAGTGTTCGCAGTACCTAAATCAATACCGACTTTCTTGCGAAAAAACATACAACATAGTATACTACCTACGGTGGTGAATGTATATTAATAGAACAAATAACTATATCATATACTATTAAAAACCTATTAAAGTACTTCTATTTACATCGGACACATATGAACATGTTTATTCGATTTATTTTTGTTTTCGTATTCGTAGGGGTCCTCGTGGGAATCATCCTGTATGCCCGAGGATATCGGCCTGATTTTCAGACCGGTTCCCTTTCTTCAACAGGTATCATTGCGGTAAGCTCTTCACCCAAAGCGGCTAAAGTCTATGTCAACGGAGTTCTTAAAGGAGCAACGGATATCAACCTGACTCTTCCGCCCGGCACATACCAAGTAGAGGTCAAAAAAGAGGGTTATACAAACTGGTCCAGACAGATAAATCTTCGGGGAGAACTGGTGATATCTACAGAGGCACTTCTCTATCCTATCAATCCTTCACTCTCGCCTCTCACTAATTTGGGTATCGTCAAAGCTATTCCTGTCGATCAGACAGACAAATACCTTCTCTTTTCCGAAAGTGACAATACGGAGACGGACGGCATATATTTATTTGAGGCCACTCAAAGACCCTTATCCTTCCTTCCTCCACTTAAACCGGTTCTTTTTAAAAAAAACCTCCCTTTCCCTTATTCTCTTAAAGACACCGAGATATTTTTTTCACCCGATTATAAGCAGGCGATTATTGAGTTTTCTTCCATAGATGATGGCCTTACAAAGCCAAGCTATCTCCTTACGCTCGACGAAGAAAATATCAATCTATTCGATACAACCACATCTAAAACTACACTTTTGGAAGCCTGGCAAAAACAAAGAGAAAAAAATATGCAAAAAATTCTGGAAACATTTCCTAAAGAGCTCGTCAAGATAGCCAGTAATTCTTTACACATCGTCTCGTTTTCTCCCGATGAGACAAAGATTCTTTATCAGGCAGAATCGCCCCTCGAACTCCCGGTACTTATCACGCCACGCCTCATCGCTACAAACCAAACCTCAGAAGAACGCCTTCTTCAAAAAAATCAATTCTATATCTACGATCGAAAGGAAGACAAAAATTTTCCTGTGAAAACTACGCCAAACACAGATCTTCCCTACGAACTCAATCTACAGTGGTACACGGACTCTAAAAGATTAGTTTTCAGAGAAAATAAGCGTATCTCAGTCATGGACTATGATAGCTCAAATAAACAGACACTTTATTCAGGTCCGTTTGTAGACACTTTTTTCTCCGTCACCAATGAAGGAAAAATAGCCGTACTGACAAACCTGAACCCCGAGATCAACAAATGGCCAGACCTGTACCTAGTGGGGATAAAATAAAAGTAAATTCTCATTATCTAGTTTTTTTCCAGATTCTGTCAGAGTTCTCCTTCCCGCCAGTGCTCCTTCCATCATCCTTTACATGAATGGTGTCTTCTGTAAAGAGGCGAAGATACCAATTTGCGGCGACTTGAGGGGTGCGCAGGAACGAGCACACTCACGGAGCTAAGCAAATTCGGTATCGAGCCTTATCACTTCTTCATGACGTCCGCGCTGTCGGGATCCCTTCCACTCTGACACCTGTTCCTTGGGAAATATTTTTTTTATTCAATTTTTCTCTCTGCGAATACAAGCATTCGTTTGAGCGTTGTTCCCGGCGGCCAGCACGTCTGTAGGGTCAAAAATTCACTGTCTGTTTTGCGTGTCAGATACTGGACCTCTGATGGATCTACTTCTATTTTTCCCGTCACTTTATACACATATCTCTGTCCTTTATAAAATAAATTTATTTCATCACCTGTTTCAAGTTTATATAAAAGATAAAAAATGGCGTTATACGTACCCACATTCCAAAAATAATCTGTGGAATGGGCAAAAAGAAACATATGCCCTCCTTCACCGGGAAAAGCCGTCCCCAAAGCCTGAGCCACTCCTCTTTTTAGTACCTCTAGATACTCTTTTTCATCAGCAGGATTCACGTTTGGGATAATCCTTGAATTCGCACCAATTTTAGGTATGACAATACTGTAGTTAGGATCAGCCGGCGTCAAGACCTCAAGTTGTTTTACGTTAAGAAGTTTAGCCAAGCCGCTGAGAGGCTGAGTAGATGAAAAATCTCGCGTTATTTTCTCAGCAGTATTCTCTCCCGCAACAACATATTTTTTGGCAAACGTCTTATCGAAGGCATATCTCACCTCTTCTTTCACAGGCTGATAAAATGTTTTTCCGATCATAAATAATGAAGAGATTACTAGAAAGTTTCCGATCGTACGTAATGTAAGTACCTTCAGATACTCATTAGCGCGCATAAGGTCAAGATGTTCCTGAAGCTTCTGTCGCATGAAGATATTGTACCAGGTGATATAATATGAAAGAAAGCCCTCGTAGCTTAAATGGATAAAGCAGGCCCGTCCTAAGGGCAAGACTATCCGTTCAATTCGGGTCGAGGGCACTTTATCTCATCGCCTTCTCTTCTACTCTCTCATATGTTTGGACTTCTTCTTTTTTGAACCATAGATTGACTTCGTAAGTTGCTTCCTCGACTGTGCCTGAAGCATGCATTAGATTTTTGATAGGCCGTTTCGCGCTGTTAGCTAAATAAGATGAGTCATAAGAAAAATCTCCTCTGATGGTTCCGGGAGCAGACAGCAAAGGCAGTGTGTGTCCACATAGTTTACGGACAAGTTCGACCGCATGAGGCCCTTCAAGAACAAAGGCAAAGACGGGTCCCTCCATGAGGTAGTCGAGAAGCCATACACGGACCATTTTGCCTATTTCATATGCGTCAGCAGTGCCTAATTCCTTTTTCGCATCGACACCATATTTCTGATAGTTTTCAAGAGTTTTATTACCTATGCCTACCCAGAGTTCTTTTCTATCAGCCGGATAATGTTTTTCAGCGAGTTCTTTTGGAGCACGGGTCATTTTGGCAGCGACCATTTTGAGGCCAACCTGCTCAAATCTTCTTAAAATCTCACCGTTTAGACCGCGCACGACTCCGTCAGGTTTCACAATAACCAATGATTGTTCCATATAGTAAATAAAATAATAATTGACGAAAATAGTATAGCATAGAACACGGAACGTGTAACATGGAACTTGTAATAAGGTAGCATTCACAAATTTCTAAGTACTCTAATTGATCTAGGGTATCAAGATTATCAGAATAACAGATGAAGAATATCAGATAATCTGATCATCAGATATTCTTTATCTTGATTTTCTTGATACTCTGATATTCT